>CAZRNA010000038.1:0-15308 GCA_964601325.1 uncultured Candidatus Bathyarchaeia archaeon | reverse complement strand
AGAACACGAGAGGTTTCTCAGTGTTGCTGAACATCACCTCAGCTGCATGAAGTTCAGCGGAGCGTTGAGGCACGTCCTGCGGGATGGCTTGAGTTGCCACTCCATGAATATTCGGAAGTGCATCAGCTAGCTTCGAGAAGTTGGCTACATCATTCTTCGTGGCAGGCCTACGTTCGCCTAAGTTCGAATCAAACACGTATGTGGCGTCGAACCCGCTGAGAGCATAGGTGAAACCCATTCCGAGCTTCATACATGGCTTCTGATTCCGGTCATACAGAGTGACCTCTGATCGGCGCGGAGCGGCCTTCAGAGCCTCCTTGACCAGATTCTCGGGTATCTTCGCGACCTTGCTACCGAAATCTACAGTGGCTCCCACAGCTTTCAGGAGCGTGAGCGCCCGTTGGCTGTCAATGTTCATTCCTGAATTCCAGAGCACATCCAACGTAGCCTGATGTATCTGGCTCAACTCGTTCTCGGAGAAAACCTTCAGCTGACTCAGCTTCAAGCTATGATGACTCCTGTGCGCGCCAGCACACTTCGTAGGGGCTTCCATCGCATTAAAGTGTGGCACTCGTCGTAACGAGAGCGACCTGTCGAGCACGTTGCATTAGCACAGGTCTGATGCCCTGTCACTTTGCACATGATGACCGGCGATGGGTATCTCAGTTCCACACGTCGGGCTTCTACTCTACGGTCAGCCTGTGGCAGGAGCATGGAACTTGTAACCTGGAACGTATCAAGTGAAATGCAGCAGAGCGTCTGGATTCGCGAGCGCAAGGCCTTGACAGAAGTTCCAAAGCCAATGCTCACTGTTTGATAATTCTCTCTTGCGCGTACGTGTAGCATCCCATCGCGCTGAGGTTGATGCTCTGTGTGACTTGGTCGGGAATCTCATCTCGTGCTAGACCGCTGCGGCTCATGACATCAGCCATGAAGGCCTCAAAAAGTCGGTCCACAGGCTCCCCGGCTTCGACCATTTCGGCAGCTGCTGAGGTCCACCGCCGGATTGTCTCGATATTCGTTGCGAGGAAAGCTCGTATGTTCTGACGCACAGACCCGAAATGAGGCAACAGTAGCACCGCCGGATCCATCTCGACGAACTCTGTGAGTGCCTTCACGTACTCTTCTTCGTCGAAACCGGGCGGGGGCGTAGCTGGAATGGGAAAATCGAACCCAGAATAACGCACTCCAACAGCGTCTCCAGTAATCAGAAGACGTTCGTTCTCCAGAAGTACGGAAAGGTGATGCCACGCGTGGCCAGGGGTGTAGAATATCCTGAGCTCTCTCCCAGCTCCCAGATCCAACTTGTACAGCTCTCCAACCGCTTCAAGCCGTTCTTTAGGCACGGGCAGGGGTGTCCCGTATTTTTTCATGGCCTTTTCTCCAAAGAGGCTCGCAGCGGTCGCAGCCACCTTGGACGGGTCGATCAAGTGCTTGAGGCCGTGTTCGTTCACCAAGACTCGCGCCTTCGGCATCTCTTCGGAGAGACGACCAATCGCTCCAGCATGATCCAAGTGTACGTGAGTCGGAATCAGATAATCAACATGCGGCCCAGTGCCACTGAGTGATCTCAATTCAGTGAGGACACTATTCGCACTCGAAGGATATCCGGCATCCACGAGCGCGGACCTCTTTCCCTTGATGAAGTAACAGGCGACTAAGCCTGGAGTTCCAGCCGCCAGAGTATCGATCAAGAAGACGCCGTCAGAGATCTCCGTGCGCATGTTTCCAAACTCGGCGCTTTCAATACATTCAGGATTCGGTGAGCTTTGCTACGAGACAGACTTGAGCGCGTCCACGAGCGATATTTTATAGGGCCCAAGCTTGCCACCGAAATTCACAGCCGTAATCTTCACCACGCCAGAAGTCCTAGCAGCAGCCTCTACGCCAACTCCCGTGGCTCTCTTGATGATCTCAGCGTCGAGTCCGTTGAAGACGAGCTCATACACGCTCTGCACGCTTTCCGGGATCTTGGAATCGGAGATTGAAGTTCTGAGCGTAGGGCAGAAAGGGTGGTTCGTCGACGCCGGCAGCTTGTACTTCATCGAGCCGACCTTCGATCCGGATCGACATATGCCTCCCGGGAAGGGTAACACTACACCTTCCACGACACCCATCGCTTGAACGGCTTTTTCGGCCGCTTCTAGGGCCGCGGCCTGTGAGTTGGCCATGATGATGAAGTTGCCTCCCGCGACACCCTTCTTGACTCCGAATCTGTCTTCAATGATGAACTCGCCCTCCATGACCGGTATCCGCCACACGCTTCGATCCCCAAGCTTGTCCCGCTTCTGAAAACCATCACCAAATTTCCGAAGCGCGAGTCCAATCTTCAATTTGCGCACTGCATCAGGCAAAGCGTCGAAAGCCGCAGTCGTCGGACAGGTTAGAATGCATTGCCCGATGCGCGTGATCATCTGCAACTTCAGCTCTCTCCTTGATCGATGCCACATCTGGACATAGATCCCCGGGCGCCCGTCCGGAGTCTTCTCTGGAGGAGCAGTGCTACCCTCGACTGCTGCTTCTGCGGGCGACATGATTATCGATGAAGCGAAGCCTGTCGCAGTTTTGCCCGCAGTCATGGCCCAGCTTGGATTGGCTGCAGTCACGAGAATCCTGCCGACTACCATCGGGAATGCTTCTGCAAATGTTTCTTCGATTTCGACCCCGTTGAATTGCACGATGCATCACCAAGGACGCGTGAGTTTGGCTGCCTGAAAGCTGAGCGATCGTCAGATCATTTAACGATTACTGGAGAAAAGGTCGAACAAGATCGCTCCTTCCGGGGTATGCCAACAGTTAAAGACGGCGACAGCAATTTCGTCTCAGAGCCTGATTGATTCATGGTCGTCAAGGTCGGCTTCCTGAAGCTCGGGTGCATCGGATCCGCACTACTGCTCGAGTTCATGCTGGACGAGAGAGCTGAGAGGAAAGATATCGACGTACGAGTCGTGGGTGCAGGTGCGAAGCTCGGTATAGAGCAAGCGGAAGAAGCTGCCCGCAGAATGCTGGATTTCAAACCTCAGATAGTGATCGCAACGAGCCCAAACGCGACGCTTCCAGGCCCAAAGAAGGCTCGAGAGATCATCAAAGCTGCAGGCATTCCAATCGTGGTTGTCTCTGACAGCGCAACGAAGAAATCCGTTCAAGAGCTGGAGCAGCAGGGGTTCGGCTACATCATAATTGAAGCAGACTCGATGATCGGCGCAAGAAGGGAATTCTTGGACCCTCTGGAGATGGTTCTGTTCAACTTGGACGTCGCACGAGTCCTCGCGATAACAGGAGCCCTGAACCTGCTAACTGCGGAGATTGACCGCGCGATAGAATCGATCAAGAAGGGCATTCAAATCCCACTGCCGAAGATCGTCGTGGACAAGGAGAAGGCCATCAAAGCTGCGTCGTTCTCGAACCCATACTCGGCGACGAAGGCGATGGCAGCCTATGAAACGGCCCGCCGGGTCGCAGACCTGAGCGTCGAAGGATGCTTCACTGTGAAGGAATGGGAACGGTACACGCAGATTATGTCGGCAGCGCATGAGATGATGCGGCAGGCTGCCCGACTTGCTGATGACGCGAGAGAGACCGAGAAGGCACAAGACACCGTTTCCAGGACCCCTCACTATGATGATGGCAGCATTCTCAAGAAGAGAAAGCTGATGGACAAACCTACGAAACCGTAGCGCAACCAGAAAACGACGGTGCAAACGCGCCCAAGGAATGATCCTGAACGACGTTCGGACTTGTGGGCGTCTACGAGAATGGCCAGCTGAGTATCTTGCTCTTCTCAAGAGCGATGAGCGCTGGAACGCCGATGAGCGTGGAAGCTAAAACGCAGAAGGCTGCCTCAACAGGGGTCTGAAACGCTCCCGCGACGAATACTCCCGCCAAGAGGCCCACTGGAATCGGGTAGAGCTGGTAGAGCCCTCCTACTGTGAGCATGAATACTCTTACCATCACGTCGAGCTCCACGGAGACAAAAGCAATCAATGCAATTGCCGGAACGAGGCGTGAGGCAATCGGTTTCTCATCACGTATCCTTCGCACAAAGAAAGCCGCAACAAACACAGCTACGAATCCGAGATACGTGTCCCAGAGCGTCCACAAAGGTATCTGCCTCGCCAACGGATGAGCGAGAAAAGCCAACAGTAGAGCCCCGTAGATCCCTGCTGTGAGATACCATTTTCTCGTAGCTAGGAATCCTGCTCCGAGAGCGCCTACGGCTTCTGCGATTCCGAAGAGATTCTCTATCCAGAAACTATCAGGCCTGACGAAACGACCCCCAATCCAGCCAATCGTTGCTGCGAGGAACCCAAGGTATGGGCCACCTATGATGCCTTCCATGGGCTCTAGGACTATGCTCATTCGTCGAAAGCCAACGAAAGGCGGGAAATACGAGAGAACGATATGAAGGGCCGCAAGCACGGCAACGACGCTTACGCCTAGACTTCTTCGCGATCTCGGAATCATGATCTCAGTTCTACCATCTGAACATACTGTATAACGGATGCGGAACGGATGTAATATACCGATGACTGTGCTATCTTGCCGCAAGATCGTTGGCCGATGTCCGCTATCGAAGTCACCGTAATCTCGGGGAGAAGCCTTTCGCAAGCTCGAAGCCGAGAGCTTGGCAAGTTTTCAGAGGAGTACTCTCGATCCGTCGCCATTTGCGAACTCGATCCCGATGATATGAAAGAACTTGGTGCACTGGATGGCGAGAATGTCCGCCTCAAGACAGAATTCGGAGAGGTGATCCTCAGAGCCTCCGTGTCTAGACAGGCGCCGCATAAGCGCGTTGCATTCATTCCATACGGTGCTTGGGCGAGTATGCTCTTTGGAACGGCAACACATACCTCCGGCATGCCGACTCTGAAAGGAGTAAAGGCAACCGTCGAGAGAGCCGGGGAAGCGAAGATCGCAACCCTCCACGAAATCACCCGCATGAAGGGTGAGTAAGAAGAATGCCGAAAGCCACGCTACAGGACGTTCTCTGCACATTCTGTGCATCTGGCTGTGATAATCTTGAGATTACCTATGACGGACGGATCATCGACTCGGCACGAAACGGCTGCGCTATCTCGGTCAGCAGATTCACGACTTCAGACAAGAGCCGACTGCTGAAACCGCTCGTAAGGAAAGCCGGAAAGCTCCGTCCCACCACATTTGCGAGAGCGGTAGACCGAGCAGCGCGGATCTTGAATAACGCAAAGTATCCGTTGCTGTATGGATGGAGCCAGACATCATGTGAGGCAATATCAAAAGGCATCGAACTCACCGAACTTGTTGGCGGTCTAATCGACAACACCACAACATCATGCCATGGCCCAACGATACTCGGCGTCCAAGACGCAGGCGAGGCAACGTCCACGCTCGGAGAAATCCGACATTCAGCTGACCTCGTCATCTACTGGGGATGCAACCCGGTCCATTCACATCCACGTCACACGAACCGGTTCACGGTTTTCAGCAAGGGAAGGTTCCGAAAGACCCGAAAAGACCGAAAACTCATCGTCGTGGATGTCAGGCAAACGGATACTGCCAAGCTTGCTGACCGGTTCATCCAAGTCCAGCCTAACGGCGATTATGAACTGCTGACAGCACTGAGGACTGCGATCAACGGTGAGCAGATCGAACAGGAAACCATTGCCGGAGTTCCGGTTGAGACCGTCGAAGAAATCGCGGACATGATGATGGAATGTGAGTTTGGAGCATTGTTCTTCGGTCTGGGCCTCACGATGACTGCGGGAAAGCATCGGAACACGGAGGCCGCGCTGGCGCTCGTGAAAGATCTGAACTTTGTGACGAAGTTCGTGATCGTTCCGATGCGCGGGTGGTTCAACGTTGCCGGCGCCAACGAGGTCTCAACCTGGCAGACCGGGTACCCCTACGCTGTGGACTTGTCACAGGGATATCCCAGATTCAATCCTGGCGACACCTCAGCCATCGACGCGATCACTCGAGGGGAAGTAGATGCCGCGCTCGTTGTCGCATCAGATCCCGTTTCCCATTTTCCGAGAGAGGCGGTGAAGCACCTTCTCAAGATCCCGATCATTGTATTGGAGCCGAAGAGGACTCCGACCTCCGAAGCAGCCGAGGTCGTCATTCCATCGGCAATCCTCGGAGTTGAAGCAGCTGGGACAATATACCGGATCGACGGCGTCGCACTCGAAGCCAAGAAAGTGATTGATCCTCCCATAGGCGTGAGGCCCGACGTAGAGACCCTAGACACCATCATCAGACGCGTCAAGAAACTGGGAGCGAGACGCTGATGCCGGAGCTTCTCATTCGTAACGGGTACGTCTTCGACCCCCTGAACGGAATCGAAGGAGAAGGTATGGATGTCGCAGTCAAGGATGGCAAGATTGTCGAACGCGTAGGCCGAAAAGCGCGCGTGCTGGACGCTTCAGGCATGACGGTTATGCCCGGAGGCGTTGACATTCACTCACACATCGCTGGCTCCAAGGCTAACTGCGCAAGGATGATGCGTCCGGAAGACCATTCCAGAGACCCTGAAGTGAAGACAAAGTACGCCCGTTCCGGGGTTGGGCACACTATTCCGTCTGTGTTCACGACCGGTTACCGATACGCCAGAATGGGCTACACTACCGTCTTCGAGCCAGCCACTCCGCCACTCACGACTCGCCACACGCACGAGGAACTGAATGATATTCCGATTATTGACAAGGGATGCTTTCCTCTCTTCGGCAACAACTGGTTCGTCATGGAGTACGTCAAGCAGGGGAGAATCGAGGAGCTTGCGGCTTACGTGGCCTGGATGCTTGAGGCAACAAAAGGATACGCGATAAAGATCGTGAACCCGGGCGGAATTGAAGCTTGGCGGTGGGGACGTAACCTCAGACACCTCGACGACACAGTTCCGAACTTCGATGTGACCCCAAGGGAGATCGTCAAGGCTCTATGCCAAGTGAACAAGCTCCTTGACTTGCCGCATGCCGTTCATATCCACCCTAACGGGCTCTCCGAGCCGGGTAACTACCAGACAACGCTAGACACGATGGAGTGTGCGCGGGACTTTCGAAGAGAAGGACGCCCGGCCATGCATGTAACGCACGTGCAGTTTACCGGGAGGAAAGGGTGGTCATGGGCGGATGTGAGGTCAGGTGCGCCCGAGATCGCGGATTACGTTAATACTCATGATCACGTCACAATCGACCCTGGCCAACTGATTTTCACCAATGTAACCTGGATGACAGCTGATGGACCAGCCATGTTCGCCTTGTTCAAGCTCGCGAAGACGAAATGGTTCAACGCAGATGTGGAATCAGAAACAGGCGCAGGAATAGTCTCGGCAACCTACAAGAAGAGCAACTACGTCAACGCGATGCAGTGGGGGATCGCCCTCGAACTTGCGCTCCTCGTGAAAGACCCGTGGAAGATCTACCTGACCACCGATCACCCCAACGGCGGACCGTTCACGTCCTATCCGCGGGTAATCTCATGGCTCGTGAGCAACCACGCAAGACAGAAGCTCATTGACAAGATTAACAAAACCGCCAAGAGACGGCTTAACTTGCCAGGAATCGACAGGGAATACTCACTCTATGAGATTGCAACAATAACCCGGGCTGCGACCGCCAAATCGCTCGGTCTCGAATGCAAAGGTCACCTCGGACTCGGTGCAGATGCAGACATAGCGATCTACGACATCGACCCCACAAAACTCGATCCAGCGAGAGAGTACAGGATAGTGAGGAGGGCCTTCGCTCATGCAGCTTACACCCTCAAGGAGGGACGCATCGTCGTCAAGAAGGGCGAAGTCGTCAGGAGCGTACGGGGTAGAACCTTCTGGACCAAGCCCAAGGTCTCAGAGGACATCAAGAAGACTATGATGGCTGATCTGCAGTCAAAGTTTGACGACTATTACACGGTACGAATGGCCAACTATCCAATCGAGGAGCGATACCTAACCGCATCACAAGCAATCACAACGAACGCAGGCGTCTAGAAGATGGCAGATCTTGCGATCACTCCTGTCCGGCAGTTCAAGATCCCAGTCACGGCTGAATGCATCAGTCCAGACTTCGTTGCGGGAAAATCGCTGAGAGAGACTGAACTAACGCAGGTCTGGGAGGGAAACCGGAAGGTCAAGCTAGGCTCGCTCTTCAAAGTCGCTGGCGAGATCGGTCGCACACCAAACGACTGCGCCATCAAGATTGCTGGAAACGTAAGTGCGGTCAGGCGAATAGGTTACGAGATGTCCGGCGGATCGATCCAAATCAACGGTGAAGCCGGCATGTACTTGGGAGAACGAATGAAGGCAGGAACAATCACTGTGACCGGCAACGCGGGATCGTGGCTTGGAACTCAGATGCGTGGCGGCCAGATCGATGTGAAAGGCAACGCAGGAGACTCCATCGGGGGTTCCGTGCGAGGAGGAACTAAGGGAATGCGTGGAGGCACAATAACCATCCACGGCGACTGCGGCACCGAAGCAGGAGCTTGGATGCAGAACGGGATGATCAGGGTAAGGGGAGCCTGTGACCTTTACGCGGGCATCCACATGAAGAATGGAACAATCGTCGTCGAACGTGGCTGCCAAGGTCGCGTCGGGGCACAGATGACAGGAGGAAAGGTTATCGTGCTTGGTAATGCGGGAGGGGTACTGCCTAGCTTCCAGTTCGAGGAGATACGCGAACGAGCAAAGGCGGGTGATGAAAAGATACCGGGCCCGTTCTATGTTTTCAGCGGGGATGTGAATGAGGGAGGAAAGGGCCAACTTTTTGCACGTGTGTCTGACAATCCGGATCTGAAATTGAATGAAAGGTACCTTGAGAGGTAGAGCCGCATGACAATTAGTGTCAATAAGCGTGCGATGCAGATCGTGAAGGAAGTGATTGCTCGCAAAGATGAGCTGCAGGTCAAGGTTGAGAAACGCCTGAAGGGAGCGACGATCATTGATGCCGGCGTTGCTGCCCGGGGAGGATATCAGGCTGGCCTGATGGCTGTAAGACTCTGTATGGCAGGGTTGTGCGAGGTTTCTATCTCCTCTAGAGCATACGACGATTTCGATCTTCCAACTGTGAATGTGGCAACTGATCAGCCCGCGATCAGCACGCTGGCCTCCCAATTCGCAGGGTGGGAGATCAAGACGGACGAATATTTCGGCATGGGCTCAGGGCCAGCACGAGCGCTCGCTCTCAAACCCAAAGATATCTATGCCGAGATCGAGTACGAGGACAAAGCCGACACCGCAGTCATAGTACTCGAATCAGACAAGCTGCCTCCAGATGACGCTATCTCATACATCGCGTCAGAATGCGGCGTCAAACCGTCCAGAGTCTACGCTTTCGCAACTCCCACCAACTCGGTCGCGGGCGGTGTTCAAATCTCGGGCAGAATCGTGGAGACAGGCATCTACAAATTGAGGAGACTTGGTCTCCACCCCAAGAACATCATCCATGGGTTCGGCTCGGCCCCGATTCCTACGATCCATCCGAAACCCGCAAGAGCAATGGGACGAACAAACGACGCACTCTCCTATGGCGGGGAGGCACACTATACCGTTAGCTTCGAAGACGATGAGAAACTGAAAGAAATCGTGTCAAAGGCGCCATCCTCGACCGCCAGAGAGTACGGGAAACCGTTCTACGAAGTATTCAAGGCGGCAGGGTTCGACTTCTACAAGATCGACCCTAACCTTTTCGCGCCAGCAGTTGTCTCAATAAACAACATCAGGACCGGACAAACATTCAGATCCGGTCAAATGAACGTGGCTGTGCTGAAAGAGACTATGGCGATTACGACTGGCTAGTCGGAAGCCTGCTCGTTTCTACTTTACGATCTTTGAAGCGACCTCGATGGCCTTCACTGCGTCTTCAGCGGTTATCTTCGGTTTCTGATGCTTGAGTATGCACTGGATGAAGTATTCGTCGAGTTGATAGTGCCCCCAGACTTTGGTTCCTCCTTCCTTGAACACCCATTCCTGACGCTCTGGGTTCTGTCCGACCAACGTGAGGGAGTCGTTCCAGTTTGCCAGTAGATTGTAGGTCTTCTCTCCGAAGACTTCAAGTCTGCTCGTGCCAGCGATGGGGGCCACCATCGAACTGAAGTGCAGCGCACCAACGGCGCCAGTTGAGAACTTGACAAGCCCCATTGTGTTGTACGACTTTATTCCGCCGTATTCTTTCAGCGAAGCATAGCTCGATTTCCAATCAACCTCAGTGATCTCCGCGTTCAGCAGCCACCTTAGAAGATCGATTGACCACACTGATAATGTGAAGTCGGGGTAGCCTCCGCTCTTCTCAATGTTCCATGCCCATGAATTGGCAGGCCACTGCATAGCAAGATCCTTCGCCGATATGAATTCCCTAAACGAAACGGCGAGGGGTTTACCGATTTTGCCTGCATCGATCAGCTCCTTGGCCTTCACATAGTTGGGTGTGAATCGGAAATTGAGAACCGGCATCAGCGTTACACCGGCCTTCTCGGCTTCCTTTCCAAGCCTTTCTGCCTCAGAAGCTCGAGGTGCCAGAGGCATCTCGCAGAGCACATGCTTTCCTTTGCTTATCGCTTTCATAGCCATCTCATAATGGAATGGCGTTGGAACTGCCAAGACCACAGCTTGCACCTTTGAATCATCGAGCAGTTGATTGTAGTCAAGATAGTACTTGACGTGGTACTTGTCCGCGTACTTCTTGATCCTTTCTTCCACCTGATCTCCAAGTGCTACAAGTTCTGATCCGGGGATTTTGTTGAATGCGGGGACATGCGCTTGTCCTCCGACAAAACCTGCGCCTACGACAGCAACGCCGACTTTCTTGCCCAACACATCATCCTCTCGCTGAGTGGCGAAAAAAACGGAAAGCTCCTCAACGGTATTAAGTATTGTCGAACTCAATACTCCGGCAGAAGAATCGCCTTGAAACTAACATCATTCGATTTCCATGGTCAACAGAGACTCGGCGAGATGCATGACCAAGACATGATCGACCTTGGTCGAGCACACGACTTGTTTCTATCCAAAGTGACAGAAACGCACGCAGACACACCTGAGTCTTTCCCGCAGAGAATGATCGATTTTCTCGAAATTGGAGAAAAACTCTGGAGCTACACCTCCGACCTGACTCATCATGTCCACGGGCTACTGCCAGAGCATTCGAGAGAACTGCAGCAACAGAAAGTCCTACTGAAGACGACCGACGTTCGCGTTTTACCGCCCGTTCCCGTTCCTCCCAAGATAGTCTGTCTGGGATTGAACTACAGGGACCATGCGGAGGAAGCTCGGGTTCCCTTACCTGAACGCCCTCTACTTTTCGGCAAGCCGAGCACGACCATTGTGGGCCCGGAGGATCCAGTGGTCTACCCAAAGATCTCAACCCAAGTGGACTATGAAGTCGAACTGGCAGTCATCATAGGAAAAAGGGGCAAAGACATAGCTGAGTCAGATGCGTTCGATCACATCGCCGGGTACACTGTGTTCAACGACATAAGTGCAAGAGACATCCAGTTCGGAGACAAACAATGGTTCAGGGGAAAAAGCTTCGACACATTCGCACCCACGGGCCCTTCCTTGGTCTTCCGCGAACAAGTAAGCGACCCGCACAATCTGAAGATGGAATTGAGAGTCAACGGCGAGATAAGGCAAAGGAGCACAACAGCGAACATGATCTTCAAGATCCCACAGCTAATCGCATTCATCTCAAACGTCATGACGCTTCAGCCCGGAGACATCATAGCAACAGGCACACCTGCAGGGGTAGGATTCTACGCCAAACCCGAAAAACGACTACTCAAACCGGGAGATCTAATGGAGGCCGAGATCGAAGGAATAGGTCTCCTAAGAAACAGGGTT
The DNA here is from genome assembly GCA_964601325.1 of uncultured Candidatus Bathyarchaeia archaeon. Taxonomy (GTDB): domain Archaea; phylum Thermoproteota; class Bathyarchaeia; order 40CM-2-53-6; family 40CM-2-53-6; genus CAVPLU01. Next base: position 3,499 of record CAZRNA010000038.1, on the reverse strand, counting down.
GTCAGCACCGAGTGAATATCAAAGCTTAGTATCCTTCTGCAGCAAGCCTACCAGATCGTTCGCAGCACATCCTTAGGTCCTTCTCCAACGACCAGTCGATAGTATTCTAACTCATCAGACCTAACCCTCTCAAGTCTGCCGCGAGCGAAAACGCGCTCTCCCTTTCTTGCCTGCTCAGCAAAACGTCCGCGAAACGAGATTACTTCGCGAGGAGTACAAGTCGGATCCCCTGAGAGAACCTCCACATGCTTGATCACATACCGGCAAGGAGTCATGAGACTTTCCTCGTCGCCCGTGACCTCGCCCGACACCGTACACTCCCCTATTGGCGCGCACTGTGCGTCTCTGTAGCGTTCATTGATTTCCGCCCAGTTCTTGACACATCGAATGAAGTAGTCGTGACTGAGGAATCTGCCCTGAAACAGCTTGCGACGTTCCTGCAGTTCGAAGTCTCTGAAAGTGAGCGCCTCTCGTAGGTCTCGTCTCAAATACAGGCGCCTGAGGTCACGAGGACCATACGCGTGAAAGATCCGATTCTCCTCAAAGAGGGTGAGCAAGGCTCCTTGGACGCGTTTGGCTGCGGTTGCTCCATAGACGATGATATCAAGGTCCGAGTTCTGCCGATGCAAGCCCACAAGGAGTGAACCAGAAATGCCAAAACAACTCAAGGGGAGTTCGGACTTTTGTGCCAGATCCCTAGCCAGCCTACTTGCGCTTGCTTCCAAGGCATCCTTCCGTCTCGAATGCAGAAGTGCTGCGAGACGCAGTTTCGGCATGTGGAGAGTCAGTATGCTGTCCTTTGGCACGCCTTGGAGTTCGCGGCCTTGCATCTCATCATAGTACACGTAGCGAGGCCATCTCTTCTCAAGCAAGAGACGCCTCTTCGTGAGATCGTAGACCTTGACGTATCGGACTCCGCCACGGGATCTTGTACCTCGGTTGTCGGGATAGTAGCGAAGGTACGCGACCACTCTATCTGGAGGGTGGAGAAGGCCTTTCACGTCAAAGAGGAGACCGTCTGAACTCTCAACGAAGTCTCCTTCTCTAGCTCTCATACGACGCATCAACCAGAAAGCATGCTTCGGGTCACAACTCTACCTGTCATAGACATGAGCTTTACAGCCCTGCCTCAAGGCGGACTAGTGAGACGTTGACTGGAAGCACTAGGTGAGCGGCCACTTGAGCAGGTTTGCCCTCTCCGCCGCAACGAGAACAGGTGTAAGGACTAGCGCGCAAACGATTCCAATCAGAACACGAGTGCCGGGGTCAAGAAATGTGTAGGGAATGAACAAGGCTGGAAGCATCTCTTTCTTCAAGCCAAAGAATGGCTCGGCTTCGAGTAGGAAGATCAGGTTCCCAGTGGCTCCGTCCATCTCTGTTGCGATTAGAGAAACTAATCCTATGACAGGGGCCAGCGCTTTCACGCTATCGCGACTGCCCAGCCGGCGCCTAACGAGCATAGAGACTGGAATGATCATGCACAGGGCGACTAGCTTGTCCCAGTTGGCGTACAGGAATACTCCTGGCCCAAACGGGTGAAGAAAGAAAGCAATGAGAATAGCTGCAAATAGAATCAACACAGCCTTCCATCTACCCTTGAGCAACATTCCTGCACCGAATGCGCCGATGACCCCTGGAATCCACGTCGCCAACCCGAGCACCGCTGTCGACGGCCAGATGATGCTTGAGATGATTCCTCCAACAAGGGCGGCTAACATTCCGCCCCAAGGTCCCAGCAGAATGCCCTCTGAGGGCTTCACTAAGGCGCCTGCGGAAGGACCGTATGGAATCAATGGGATCGCCGTGAGTACGATATCGAGCGCCGCAATGACACTCACGAGTGCGATGAGCCTGGTGGTTAGGATCCGTCTTTCCTGCATCGAGCATCACCGGTTGTGCTGGAGGTTGCGGATTCACCCAACTACTACTTATCTTTGTTCCGTGTACTGGTCCGAGAATGCGTGACGATTCGGCTGACGCACATCTCTTCAGAGCTGAGTGATGATGATTCCGGCGGAGATCTCCAAGAAACGTTTGGTTCCGTTGGCGGCAACATTCGCAGCAGTCTACGGACTTCTGAGACTGATGCCAATCTTCGTGATGATTGGTGGATCGGGACGCGTCTTCAGCACAACCGAATTCGTCTCTCCCCTTCTTGGGATCGTACTGGGTCCGTACGTGGGATCCGTTGCGGGGGTCATTGGAACCTTTCTGGGCATAATGCTCACCGGCCGAATGAACTTCTTTGGATTGGACTTCCTGCCTGTCATGATGAACGCAGCTATTTTGGGTCTCTTGATGCGGAGAAGGATGACCCCCGCCTTGGCACTATACTCAGCGCTGATTGTGCTGTTCTTTGCAGATCCGTCGACATTACACTTCGTTCCCTTGACATTCCCAGGAAACACAGTCTCGGTACCCTTCATCTGGCTCCACGTCATCACGTGGATACTACTTGCCTCGCCGCTGAGCAAGAAATCCATAGAGTGGATCTCAGGAGCATCCGAAAAGAAGAGATTGACAGCGGCCTGTGTTCTGTCCCTCATTGGGACAACAGCTCAGCACCTCACTGGAACGCTTCTCTTCGCAAGCATGGCGGTGCCCCTGATGGGTATGACTCCAACAACGCTGAACGCAACATGGATCGCAGTGTTCTACACCTACCCGATAGAGAGGCTGGCGATCATCCTGCCTGCAGCAACAGTAGTCACCGCCGCAGTGGTCAAGACCGTCCAAAGCACGAGATTGTTCCAGGCCCCAAACCAAACTACGACACAATGAGCAAACACGGGGCGGACAGCATCGATCAAGTCGGAAGGGGATCGTCGTTTGACCCTGAAACCAATGCCAACAAGGCACGACGAGATTGCTGCAGCGCTAGAACTTGCTCTTCTGCTAGAAGTCAGCGCATATCCCAAGCCCGGAAACGTCCACAGAACGCGAGATTTCGAGAACACGCGGTTTGAACATTTCCTCGCCTCAGCCGCTGCATTGGTGCCACACTTTCGACTCGCGGCTCTACGTGGGAGCAAATTAGCTGCCGGATCAATCCATAGCGGTGAGCTCATGATTGGCGAGCGAATCAAACGTGCAGTCGAATCATGCTCAGAATGGCAACATGGAGGGAACACGAGCCTCGGTGCGATCCTCCTGTTGATCCCGATATCCTATGCCGCGGGGATGGTGCCCCCGGGGAAGGATCTGAAAGTCCAAGAGATCAGGAAGAACCTAAGGAGAGTCGTTCGCGGCACAAGCAAGACTGATGCGGTGAACGTCTATCGAGCGATATCACGTGCGTCCCCAGGCGGCATGGGGAAGGTGCCTGAGCTTGATGTTAATGACAAGGACTCGCTTACAAGAATACGTAGACACAACATCTCACTCCTTGACATCTTTCGAATATCATCACGATACGACGCAGTCTCATCTGAATGGGTCAGAGGTTTCCCTGTTACGTTCGAGATTGGCCTGCCGTTTCTTCTTCGCGAGCTGCACGCAA
>CAZRNA010000037.1:0-15770 GCA_964601325.1 uncultured Candidatus Bathyarchaeia archaeon | reverse complement strand
TTACGAGCATCGTGGACAACTACGTCGACATTCTCTTACCAAGCAATGAGATTGCCCAGCGGCCCAAGCGAGTCCGTGACTGGTACGCCAAGCCACAGCTAATTGCCGAACACGGCTTCTCCACAACGATAGGCGTGGACGTCAAAGGGAAAATGAGAACGATACTCTACGACACGGCCTTGGGGTCCAATACTGCCGTACATAACGCCGAGGCACTTGGAGTCGACCTTTCGTTATGTGAAATCCTGGTCCTAAGCCACGGTCACATAGACCATACAGCAGGTCTGTCAACCGTCAAGGACAAACTTGACAGAAAAAAGGTTACCACGGTCTTGCATCCCCATGCCTTCAGAAAGAGAAAGATGATTCAAGACGGAACTTCCTGGGACATACCTCCCCCGAACAGAAAGGTCATGGAGCAATGTGGCTACGAAATCCTGGAGAGGAAGGAGCCCACAGAAATCCTCGATGGAAGACTGCTCATAACGGGCGAAATCGAAAGAACCACGGATTTTGAGAAGGGTCTGCCTGTACACTACGCAGAAATTGACGGGAAGTTAGAGAAGGACCCCCTAATCCTTGATGACCAGGCTTTGGTCATGAATTTGAAGAACAAAGGCCTAGTCATCGTAACTGGATGTGGGCACGCGGGCCTCATTAATACCGTAAGGTATGCACAGAAGATTACGGGAGTCAGAGAAGTGTACGCACTTTTCGGCGGTATGCATCTCACAGGGGGCCTGTTCGAGCCAATAATACCTAGAACGATAGATGAGCTTCGGAGAATAGACCCGAAGATAGCCGTTCCATGCCACTGCACCGGATGGAAAGCTGAGCACGAGATCAGTCGTTCCCTTCCGAATGCGTTCATTCAGAATAGCGTTGGAACCAAGTACTTCTTGAATGCGTAATCCGACAGCACGTGGGCGAATAGTGCGCTAGTGTCTGCTACAGTAGCGCACGTAGAAAGTAATTGAGGCGCTTCGAAAGGAAACATCCGGATGATTCACACAATGACGAACAAGAGGCGACAGATGTCCGCCAGAGCCAGTGTTGGTCGCCTAGGGGAGACATCATCAAGTACGATGGTAGCCGCGATATCATCTGAAGACATCAAGAAGTTGTAGACTGCATGGAGTACAGAAAGTTGCTTCTCTGTTTTCGTTGCGGTTGTGTATTCCCGAAATGGAAAACCTGAAATAAGATTGAATCAGGAACTTGAAACATGACCTATAGGATTCTTTCCTCGAAACTTGGTTACAGCTGCCCTGAATCGTCATGGAAAGAAGCTATGAAGATGAAGATCGATCTCGTTGGCGCCGACGCGGGATCGATGGACCCGGGGCCGTATTACCTAGGATCTGGCGAATCCTACATGAAGCCAGATTCGTTGAGACGCGATTTCAGGATGCTGCTCAAGGCCGCTTTGATGAACAATTGCCCTTTGCTAATAGGCAGTCTCGGTCTAAGCGGGTCTTCTTCTGGTGTCACTTTCATGCTAGACATCATAAAAGAGATATTCGATGAAGATGGTGTCAAAGGAATCAAAGTGGCTGTCATAAGCGGCGACGTGGAGAACAAGCTGCTTCTGGGCCATCTAGACGAGCTGAAGCCTTTAGGCAAAATGCCGCAGCTGTCCGAATCTGAAGTCAGCAAGAGCGTCCTCGTCTCCCAAATGGGAATAGCTCCCTACATTACGGCACTGGAAGAAGGAGCACAGATTGTTCTTGCTGGCCGCTCCTGCGATGTTGCCATCTTCGCCGCAGATCCAGTCCGCAGGGGATTCGACGTGGGTCTCGCATTCCAGGCAGCCCATATTCTCGAGTGTGGTGCAATTGCCTGTGATCCCGGCTCAGCGAGCGACTACCTAACGGCAGAGTTCAGGGAAGACAATAGCGTGGTCTTCACTCCCCCTAATTTGGAGAGGAAGGCCACCGTTTACTCGATAGCGGCACACGCCCTCTATGAAGAAAGCCATCCCTCTCTGCAATACTATCCCGAGGGCGTACTTGTCATGGGAAGAACACAGTATTTCCAGGACGGCCCGCGGTCGGCAGCCATAAGAAACGCCGATTTCGTAAGGAGACCCCTGAGCGCCAAGATAGAAGGCAGTCATAAGATTGGCAGAAGATATGTCTCGCTTCTACCGCTCAGCAAATCTGTCAGAGAGTCAGCAGATCCTTTTCTTGATACGCACCTAGTATACGGGCTAAACGCTGTCGAACGTGCTAGGATCCTTCCGGAAGAGAAGGAGATAGGCATACTTCTCAAAGTCAGCGGCAGAAACCGTGAGAAGGTGGAGGCCCTTGCGACCGTCATGAAAGGATTCATGCTTCATTTCGGGTATCCCGGAAGGATAACAACGGCTGGCAATCTCGCTTTTCCGATGTCCCCTAGCGAGATTACAAGGAAAGAGGAGGACGGGAGCTATACAGTCTTTGTGATCGCCGGAACGAGGGAGCCGCGGTTCATTGACCAGAAGCAGAGCATATTCAAGAGCATAAAGGATCTCGCCAAAGACGAATACCCCGACAACTACGCTGAAAGCAACGTGGAGTTCATCTTGTCCGATGAAGAACGCCCCATGATGTTCCTCGAGACCGTCGACAGCACTCCAGAGAAAGCTCTGGCACGGCATGATAGAGAACTGAACGCGGCATCCAGATATGTTGATTCGAGCCGCAAGGCTTTCGTGAAGCTGGATGCAGGAGACGCCTACGTTTGGAGCGTCTACCATATTTGGAATAACGAAGAGTTGATCAAGAAGCATCTGTTCCCAATAAAGGTCTATGATGCTTCAGGCTCTCGATGGAATCTGCTTAAAGAATTGCGTCCCGAATACAATCCGGTCGGCATGACCAATTATCGCGGCAGCCTCGATGACAAAGAAGTTGACGTCATCCAGGAAGTGCGACATAGCGGATATCCCCGAGAGACAGTACCATTGAAGGATATGGTCAAAGTGTTGCGTTCAAAGGACGCAGGCGTAAACACCATTACTTATGATATCTTCTTCAAATCAGAGAAAGAGTACAAACAGGCTCTTGACTCGAATGCGTTCACAAGGAGATCTGTCGCCGGGATCCTGGGTGTTCCGGAAGAACAGATAATTGGAACGTTCCGGGCGGATCCTTGCTACGCCATAAAGATCTCACGCTATCGAGAGATGATATCCGGTGTCCCCGGCAGCCCTGACGGATTCGGAGCCCAGCAGCACATGAAGATTGAACTAATGCAGGTGCCAATATACAATTCGTGAAAGTGAGCATCTCGCTCAAGTCAGTCCTCGCCTGTCTTGCCCGCCCACCTACTCTTCGTGGGTCTTGCTCGCGTGATGTCACAACAGGGCGGCAGTCTAGGCAGCGGTAGCATGTCTCATTGCCGTCCTTGAAAGTGAGCATGAGTTCTAGCCTCGGATGGTTGCACTTGCTTGATTGGGGAATCGGGCTCATACTCGTCAACGCCCTTTGTGTTTGGTGCGCCTGGCGAAAGCGTTCAGCGGCTGGGCATCTTATTGAGTCGTTTTCGCAGTCTGAGCATATCTTCAGGTTGTAGGACGAGCTGCATGTCGGGCTCCTTAGCAGAAAGGCATATCGGCCAACTTGATATAGGGCGTTTAAGGGGAGTGTTCTTGAGAATCGACTCCCTGATCGCGAACGTTCCAGACATCCAGGTGGCACTGCGAGAATTCGCTTCGAGAATCGGCTTGAGACCATTCTTGAGATTCGATTTGGCTGAGCCGCAGACTTTGGTGCCGGTCGCGATCTTGAATGTTGGAACGATCTCCCTCGAACTTCTTGGCTACCTTGAGGGAGAACGTCCACAATCCGGGGTATTGAGTTCCGTGGAGATCGATGCTCCGATACACGAGGAGATGACTTTCAGTCCGGCCCCAGAGATGAACATCGTCTGCCACCCAGCCAAGACACCACGTGTTCGCTCGGTCGAGATAGTGTCGCACAAGCCCTTCGAAGACGAGCGGGCACTACTAGAGCAACTCGGCGCCACGAGGACTGAAACGAAAGGCAGGGTCAAATTGGGTAGCGTTGAAGTGCGTCTGGTCGCTGCAGACATTGTCCCGAGTCAACAGCTGCCAAGCCTTCATTTCAGAGGCTGGCACAGGGTCAGCGTGGGGGTCCCATCAGTGACCATCGTCCATAGACAGCTCATGGATTCTGGATTCAGAGCTCTACAGAACCCGTTCCAAGTGACGCCCGGGCTCTCTGAGTCTATGGTGACCCTGCCGTCAGGCGTAATACTCCAACTGACAGAGCAGGAGTTGTGGAAAATGATACCCGTTCTCGCTGTTGAGTGGATGAAGTCTAGGTTGTTTGGAAGGTCGATGAGGTTCGAGATCAAACCCATCAGCAGATGAAAGGTCAACCACGCGTCATTAGCGAAACCCAATCATCCAACTCAAACTTGTCTGATGTCTCATACGCTGGACCATCTGATACTCGTACCCGTGTTTACAGCGAAAGAAGAACAAGGTTCCGGCAACCGAGGACAGCATTTCTGCTTTCGTCAGGAAGCGCCGGGGGTGGGATTTGAACCCACGATCCAGGCAATGTCAAGTTCTCGGTTGATAGCACACTTCGGGTAATCTTGAAAAGAAATGGAGCCATAAGATCGGGCTATCTGAGATGAAGGGCGTAGGCGCTATGGCTTTTCGTCACCCTGTTTTGGTTGGCATAGTCTCGAGCTTCATTCTCACCGCGCTCTCACTTATCAGCCTTCAGCAGGTTTTCTTGATCGACTACGAAGCATATCGGCACGCGTTCCCGCTACCTTGGCTCGAACACTACGTTCAAGGAGCAGGCCCCTCTAGGCCTGACCTCTGGTTCTTTCCGCCGTATCTAGTTCTGAATTTCATCATCGACATCCTCTTCTGGATTGGCCTAGCAGCGGCTGGGACGCTCCTCCCATCGAGAGTTCACACCAGGAAATTCAAGTCACAGAGAAAATGAACATCAACCTCAGACTTTACACTGCCACGATCCATAAGGCTAAAGAGAGACGGCAACCCAAACGGCCCGCAACGGGGATTCAAAGAACTCTTGTCTTCACCTGACCTGAACTTGGTGAAGACCTACTGCGTTTACGGGGTGGGTCCCTTCGGCCCCACCAATTTCACTTCTCAACGTCAGTCTGTCGGAAGACTGAGAGTAGTTCGCGGTGGGGTTCTTGCATCCATCGCCTGCGCAATCGTGACCAGCATCTTGGTCTCGGTCAAGGATCCGCATCTGACAACGTTTAATTATTCCCTGACAAAGGATTGCGCGGAGCTGGCGGCCATAGCTGGGAGCTAGGACCCGTTCCCATTTCGAACACGGAAGTGAATCTCCCAGGCGATTCAGGCGGTAGTGTGTTCCGCAAGGCCACGCGAAACTTGGACAGCTGCCAACTCCATCATCATTTTTCCTGCCGGAATCGTCGATGAATGTTTATAACGGCCCCTACTCGTAGTGGCCGATCAACCGAGGATGCCGATTTGATATTTGACGTGGCGCTCCAGCTGGCCCCAACCGGAGGAAACAGTGCCCTTTCGACCCTCATGAACCTCGTCATATTTGGAATGATCTTTGCCTCATTCTTCTTTGGTCAGCAGATACAAAGCCGGATCGCGATCCTCCAACTGGATGGTGCCGTGAGGAAACTCGAGTTCATCAAGAGTGATGCGAAGGCTCTGGCGCTACGCACGATAAAAGAGATCGGGAAGCCGAAAGATGACCCATTGTCCGCTCTCTCTGGACTTCTTGAGCAGTTCTTCATCAGTCCCGTGGATATGGATCCAGCAGGGATAGTTGGAAAACTTGATCACCTCTTGGACGTGCGTGATCTGAAGTTCAAGGCAGATGTCAAGAAACTTGCTCCAGAAGCGACGGATTCACAGGTCAACAATCTTGAGAACTTGGTCGAAGCGTCTTGGGCGCTCAACCTTCTCTACAAGATTGTTAGGCACTTCTATCTTCTCGGCAAGAAGACTTCCAGTTTCTACGTCATACTGCAGCTTCAGATGCTTCTGCCCATGATCATGCAAGAAGCGGAGGCATACGCCGGTGCTGCGAAGGCCTTTGCTCTGGGGCAACCAGTTGGTGACGGAGCGGGAGCGCTGGTGGCATCGAGACTCATGAGAGACCACGAGAAGCGTGAAGTCGACAAGGATGTCATGGTTGCAGAGACGGCAATCGAAGGGCGCCGTATCATGGCCCTGAAGGCCAAAGGTCCCGGAGGCAACGTAGGGAAACCTGGAGATGCTATTCGAACTCTGATCGAGGAAAACACCGGCAAAGTTGCGATGGTTGTAATGGTTGATGCTGCATTGAAGTTCGAAGGCGAGAAGACAGGAGAGATAACAGAAGGCATCGGAGCGGCTATCGGAGGGGTCGGAACGGAACGGTACAAGATAGAAGCAGAGGCTACGAAATACAAGATTCCTGTCTACGCGGTCATAGTAAAGGAGAGTATCCAAGAAGCGATTACACCGATGAAGAAGGAGATCGCTGAGGCCGCCAATGGTGTCATTGAGAGAATCAAGACCCTCATTCAGGAGAATACGAAGGAAGGCGACTTGGTCATCGTTGCCGGGATTGGCAACACGGTGGGAATCGCACAGTAGGTGAAAGAAATGGAGGCGAAACGTAGTGGCATGTACAGCTATCTGATGGTCATATTTAGCATCATTATCCTCGCGTGGGCAGTCTGGGCAATGTACAATGCTGTCAACTTCCAGCAGCAGGGCAACACGGAGAACTTCTACTTCTACGCAGCAGCGAGCTCAATAGCAATCGTGCTAGCTGTATCTTCTATCATGCAGATGCGGAGAAGAATCCTGCTGTTACAGAGCCTTGCGGTCAAAGTACTCTCCGTAATCCTCTGCGCAAACTGCGGCTTCAAGGTAGTGCGTGCTTTCACACAAGGTGACTTCGTGTACAAAGAGGTCGGCAATTGTCAACAGTGCAAAGGAACGATGCGCATCGACTCGATATATGCTGAGGAACCACCCAAGAAGAGCCGTCCCTAGATCGTCAGAACCTCGCAGCTGTTCTCCTTAACAATCACTGTGTGCTCCGCCTGAGTCACAATTCTCCCGCTTGCCTCAACAAGTACGGGATACCCGGAGATGCACCTGGCCCTGACAGCCTCCGAGAACCCGTCATCGACGACAGCCTTGCCTAGCGAGGAGTAGAGCCACCTAGAAGCAAAAGGCAGTGTTCTATACGTTCTTCGAACGTACTCAACTACCTTCTTAGCTGATTCAGACCGGACTCCTCTTTCTCGAACTGCTCTGAAGATGAACATCTGGTCCGAGTCTTCGACTCTCCCAGCTGCCTCTTTCAAAGTGACGAATGGTTCGATCGCGTAGATGTCGCCTGTTTGGAAACGCCCTGGCGTTGGTCCAGAGACATTCGGTACAGAGAGTCCGGCGTGTATGGTGTAACGCTCCACTTTGTGGCCTGTGAGGTTCCGTATTGGTCTGCAGCCATATTGTGCGATGGTCTTTTCGATCTGTTCCCCGACGTCAGAGAATCGGACACCATGTGCTATTCTGGCAACTCCCACTCGAAGGGCTTCCTCAGCGACTCCAATCATGGAGAGGTACATTGGGTTGAGAGAGACTGTGACCGCTGAGTCGTTGATGTAGCCGTCAATGTGTACACCGAAATCAACTTTCACAACGGAGTCCTTCGGCAACACGCTCGCGTCGTCCCAAGGCGATGTGTAGTGAGCGGCCACTTCGTTGATGCTGACATTGCATGGAAAGGCAGGTCGCCCACCTAGGGCGATGATCTCTGCCTCAACCCTCTCGCACAACTCACGGACGAGTCCGCCCTCACGCACCAGCGGGGGTATGGTCTTTCGAAGCTGCGAGATGATGTGTCCACCTTTTCTGTATGCCTCGAGCTCGTCCTTCGTGATCAACTGCAGGTCTCCTTGAAATCGAAGGAGTGTCATCGCTTGCGTTATATTTAGGGTTGAGAGATCTAGCAAGATCGATGAGAGGATTCGCCAGCTAGAGAGATTTCGGAGAGGCTGCAACTGCCAGACAACAACGAGGAAATGATAGTAACCCCGTGGGAAGTCTCGGGTAAGATCGACTACGAGAAACTAGCCCGAGAGTTCGGTACCGAGCCGCTGACTCCTGAACTTCTCGATCGCCTGAAGAGGCACACTGGGACTCTGCACACGCAACTCCGGAGAAGGATCTTCTTCTCTCACAGGGATCTGAACTGGATACTTGACGAATACGAGAAGGGACGCAAGTTTGCGCTATATACTGGCAGAGGCCCATCAGGGCCTGTCCACATAGGGCATGTTGTTCCCTGGATATTCACCAAACATCTCCAAGATGTCTTCAAAGCAAACCTCTTCTTTCAAATGACCGATGACGAAAAGTTCCTATTCCGTCAGGAGACTGACTTTGAGGATTCACATCGCTGGACCTACGAGAATATTCTGGACATCATAGCAGTAGGTTTCGACCCGAAGAGGACAGTCATAATATCAGATACGAAGAATATACAGCACCTGTACGAGATCGCTATCAAAGCCGCAAAGCACATGACCTTCTCGACAGTCAAGGCAGTGTTCGGATTCCAGGATAGCACCAATATCGGCATCATATTCTTTCCCGCGATCCAGTCCGTGCCTGCCTTTCTTCCGTCTGCTGTGAGCGGGAAAACCGTGCCGTGCCTGATACCCGCCGCTATCGATCAGGACCCTTACTGGAGGATCACAAGAGACGTTGCGCCCAAGCTCGGGTTCCCGAAACCGGCGCAAATTCATTGCCAATTTCTGCCGGGTCTTGGAAAGGGAGGCAAGATGTCTGCCTCGATGCCTGAAACAGCAATCTTCACAACGGACACGGCGGAAATCGCGGAGCGCAAGATCATGAACGCGTTCACGGGAGGACGAGCCACTGTAGAAGAGCAGAGGAAGCTAGGCGCGAATCCCGACATATGCCCGGTCTACTACTATGAATACTTCCTCTTCATGGACGACGACAAAGAAATCGAACAGCTGCGTAGGGATTGCATGTCAGGTCGCTTGTTATGTGGAGAATGCAAACAGATTCTTGTGCGTCGGGTGATACCCTTTCTCCATGAGTATCAAGCGAAACGGGAGAAAGCGAAGGACCATGTCGATGAGTTCCTCGCAGAGAAGAAGGGCTTGAATCTGCCCGAGTGAATCTGCGCAGACCTAATATATCGTGCCACAAGTACGTACGAGATGAACGTGTCTGGAGATTCATAATGAGATGCGAGAATAGCGATGACGGTGACTACGTTTTCAGGCCTCCACTTGGCCATTGAACCGGCGCTTCGTCGAATATCGTGTCGACCCGAGTCTTCATCCGAGCATGCATCGGTACCCGAGATCACATCTGACGAAATTGGAGCGGAGGACTGGCGCCTGTGATTGAACTCAGGGAACATGAAGCCAGAGCTCTTCAGGCACTAGCAGAGCTCGGAAGCCCGTCAAAGTCGGCACAGGTTGCATCAAAGACGGGACTCGATGAGGCGGCCGTTATGCGCGCGGCTCTCTCACTTGTTGAGGAAGGCTATGTGTCGGTCAAAGACGAGACCGCTTTGTTCGCTTCTCTGACCCCGGAGGGGCGCGACTATGCAGAAAAAGGGCTGCCCGAGCGGAGGATCCTCAGAGTCGTACTTGATCACGAAGGAAGAATGGAGTCATCCGAAGCTGCTCGCGCTGCGGGGGTCCCAATGGAGATGCTTCCAATCGTCTACGGCTGGCTCAAGAGGAAAAGCTGGTCAACGCTCGAGAAATCCGATGGCCGAACCATAATAGTCGCACAGAAAGACGCTGAACGATCACGCGATGAGGAGCTACTTAGTGTACTCACAAAGTCCGCGGAGACTGACGCGTCCAGACTAAGCTCTGTGGAATTCGCCGAACTCCATGTGTTGAAGCAGAGAAGGCTTGCGGCACTGCACGAGCGAGTGGAGAAAGCCATTTCGATCACTAATGAAGGGCTGAAACTCGTCGAACAAGGAATCGCGGTCCAACGTGAGGTCAGTAGTCTAACACCTGAGATGCTGGCGACAGGAAGTTGGCGTCAGACCAAGCTCAGAAAGTACGATGTGCAGGCCGAAGTCGCACCGACCTGGCCTGGAAAGAAGCAGCCATACAAACGGTTCTTGGACGAACTCAAGTGGAAGCTGATCGCGCTTGGCTTCAGGGAAATGACCGGACCGATCGTTGAGACTATGTTCTTCAACTGTGACGCGCTATACATGCCCCAAGACCATCCGGCTCGCGAAGTCCACGACATTTACCTCGTGAAGTCACCTGAATACGGCGAGTCTGCCCCCTTTGCCAGCTATCTTGACAACGTCAAGAAGACGCATGAAAACGGATGGAAAACAGGATCAACTGGCTGGAGATCCCCCTATTCTAAATCCGAAGCTTCTCGACTGATCCTGAGAAGCCATGGAACCGCTGAGAGCGCAAGAACTCTTGTCAGTAAAGAACTGCAGATCCCGGGCAAGTACTTTTCGATCGCAAGGTGCTTCCGACCCGACAAAGTGGACCGAACACATCTGACTGAGTTTAACCAAGTCGAAGGAATAGTTGTCGGTGAAGATCTCTCCCTCAGAGATCTACTGGGCGTGTTGGAGAGGTTTGCCATAGACATTGCCGGCGCAGACAAAGTCAAGTTTAACCCAGATTACTTCCCATTCACGGAGCCGAGCGTCGAACTCCAAGCATACAAGGAAGGAGTTGGCTGGTTCGAATTCGGAGGATCAGGCATCTTCCGCCCAGAACTGACAATCCCGCTTGGTATTCAAGTGCCCGTGATAGCGTGGGGGCTAGGAATCGAGCGTCTCTTCATGATGAAAGCGGGAATCGACGACATGCGTACGCTCTTCTCTCAAGACCTCGATTGGCTGAGGAAACAGGAGCTAGTGTAGAATGGTCACGATCGCGGTGGAGCAACAAGACCTTGAGGGACTCCTCAAGATCAAGCTACCAACAGATGTCGGTGCCCTCAATGAAATCCTTAGTCTGATCAAATGCGAGGCGACCCACGCGCTCTCCGAAGAGACCGGTATCGAGGAGCTCAGTCTTGAGAACAAGGACACTAACCGGCCCGACCTATGGTCCCCGGAAGGCATAGCGAGGGCTTTGCATGGTTTTCTCGGACTCAAGTCTGGCACCAAGGTCTACGCAGTGGCAGGTTCATCCGGTGTAGCGATCAAGGTCGATCCCCGCCTAGAGAAGATTAGGCCATTCATCGCTTGTTCAGTTGTTAAGGACGCGCTGTTGTCAGATGCCGCGATTCGCGGCCTCATGCACCTCCAAGACAAGCTCGACGAGAGCTACGGTCGAGGAAGAAGGCGATCATCGATAGGTCTCTACGAGTTCGATCTGATATCTCCCCCCCTCAGATATGCTGCCGCGAGACCAGAAGAGGTCAGCTTCGTTCCTCTGGGAACGAGCGAACGGATGAATCTGAACGAAATTCTAATCAAGCATCCGAAGGGACTTGAGTATGGTCACATCGTCAAAGAGAACCCTCTCTGGCCCATCCTACTCGACTCAAAGAACAACGTACTTTCTTTTCCCCCAATCATAAACTCAAACGACCTAGGCCGAATAACGCCTCAGACTCACAATGTACTCGTGGAAGTCACAGGCGCGTCCCTTGATGTCGTCTTGAATGCGTTAACGTTGATAGCAATCAGTCTGGCGGATCGGGGCGGCAGGATCTATTCGAGCACTGTTCACTATCCATACGGCAAGACAAGGAGATCTGTCACTCCCATACTCAAGGCACGTCACGTGAGAATCAAGCTGGATTACGTAAAGGCCGTGCTAGGAATTCCTCTGACCGTCGAGCAGGCCGTGAAGTTGCTACACAAAGCAGGATTCGTCGCATCGAAAGCGTCGCAGGCCATTCTGGATGTGACTGTCCCATGCTTTCGCCTGGACATCATGCATCCCGTTGACATTATAGAAGACATAGGCATCGCCTACGGACTCAACCAGATCAAACCAAGATGGCCGCCACATCCAACAGTTGGAGGCATAACATCGCAGCATGAATTCAACGATCTGCTGAGAGAGATAATGCTCGGGCTGGGCTTTCAGGAAGTACTCACATTCACTCTATCGAATCCGGAAAAGCTCTTCACGCGAATGGGCTTGTCGCCCGAGACGATCGTTGATCTTCAGAACCCGCGGGTGCAGACGCTCACGTGTCTCAGAAACTGGCTCATTCCAAGCCTGATGGAGATTCTCTCAGCCAATATTCATGTCACATATCCGCAGAGGGTTTTCGAGACTGGAGAGTGCGTTACAAGGAATGATTCTAGGGTCGAGGAAGTCACAAAACTGGCCGGTGTCACTTGCCACGCAGGGTCTTCGTTTACTGAAGCAAGGGCGTCCGTTGACGCTCTACTCTCAAATCTTGGGCTGAGTGCCAGAGTCACCGAACTAGAACACGGAAGCTTCATTGAAGGGCGCGCCGCCACGGTATGGGTCAGAGAGAGACAAGTTGGAATCATGGGTGAGATTCATCCACGGGTTCTCGAAAGCTGGGGAATCCAGAATCCCGCTGCTGCTTTCGAACTAAACGCGCAAATGCTCAATGCAGCCGCAACGAACCATTAATCTAATCGACTGGGCAAGACAGGTACAGCAGGCACCAGAAACAGCCCACCCCCGAGAGAGCCGACCAAGTGGGGCGACGCCCCTCGATGAAGTTCGCGTGTTAGTGTCGTGGGCAAAAGGGCGGAAGCTCAAGCAGACCTTGAACTCTCGCTCGCGGTGAAACCTGAGCTATGATTAAAGAGGTCTACATGTCCACTGTTCCCGCGAGGACCAAATCTTGGACGCGGAGCAGCGCCTCAACCTGATACTGCGAGGCACCGAGGAAGTCATCACACAAGACGAACTGAAGCAGCTACTTGAGACGACGAATTCGCCGAAAGCCTACTGGGGGTTTGAACCGAGCGGTAGCATGCACATAGGAACTGGGCTAATCTGCGGAGGAAAGATCAAAGACATGGCGGACGCCGGTTGCAAATTCACGATCTTCCTAGCCGACTGGCACGCATGGATCAACAACAAGCTGGGAGGCGACTTGGAGAACATTCGCCTATGCGGCGAGTACTTCACGCGATGCTTTATGGGATTGGGAATCGTTTCGGAGAACGTGACATACCGTTTGGGCTCCGAAGTCGAACGAGGTCTCGACTACTGGGAGAAAGTGATTCGAATAGCGAAATCGAATTCGGCAAAGAGAATTCGCCGAGCGCTCCCAATAATGGGCAGAGAAGACGCAGAGGACATTGAAACAGCGGCATTGATCTACCCTTGCATGCAAGCCGCGGACATATTCCAACTTGACCTCGACATCGCATGTGCAGGGATTGACCAAAGGAAAGCTCACATAATCGCGCGAGAATCGGCCTCAAAGCTTCAGAAAAGGAAGCCTGTCTCGGTTCACACCCCTCTCCTGCTCAGCCTCTTGGGCGGAGGACAGGGCTCTCCCGGCACGGGAGCTCCAGGCAGCTTTGATGAGAATCCGGAATATGATTCTGAGATCGGAAGCAAAATGGCAAAGAGTATTCCCGGGAGTTCCATTCTCGTTCACGATGAGCCCGAAGAGATCCATGACAAGATTAGATCCGCCTACTGTCCGCCACGAGAGATCAAGGACAACCCTGTCTTGGATATCGTTCGGTTGGTTCTGATGCCGCAGATGGGTGCCCTAGAGATTGAGCGACCAGCCAAGTACGGGGGGAACACAAGGTTCGAGAAGTACGAAGACGTCCAGAAAGCATATTCGAGGGGCGACCTTCATCCGCAGGATCTCAAAGGCAGCGTTGCAAAATTGCTTTCAGACAGACTCGAAGGCGTCCGGCTAGAATTCAAGAAGGATCCCGAGTTGTTGCGACGTATCAAGAGTATGGAAATCACACGGTAGGGCACTAGCGTGAGTTGAACGCCGAAGAACGACGGTTTGAGGCAGTCACGAAGCTCATCGGTGATGTTGCGGCCCATTCGGGACGAGGGGTACCTGTGATCGTCGAGGGTCCAAACGACGTGAAAGCACTCCGCAAGCTGGGGATCACGGGACCGATCTTTTGCGCGAAGTCTCGTCGCCTTGGGCTCGTTGATTTCCTCGACTCGATCGCAACCCACTCCGAAGTGATAGTCCTCACGGATTTCGACAAGGAGGGTCGGGCTCTTGCCTGGCGCCTGCGCAGGGATTTGTCCCAAATGCGGGTTAAGGTGAACGTCGAGATCTGGAAACAGTTGAAGGCTCTCGCTCGGTCCGAGATGGTGGGAATTGAGAATCTCGGAAAGTACCTAGATAGGCTCGCAGCGTCCTTGCTGACCGACAGGAAGGCGTCTTAGCGGCGAGCTAGAGTGCTTTCAACATTATTCCGATCATGTCGACGAGACGGTTCGAGTAACCCCACTCGTTGTCATACCAGGCTAGGACTTTACCCATCCTTCCGTCGAGGACCATCGTGGAAAGGCCGTCAATTATGCAAGAATGGGGGTTTCCGATTATGTCCACCGACACTAGTGGTTCCTCCGAGTACTCCAAGACGCGTCCGAGCGAACCTTTCGCTGCGGCCTTGAACGCGCTGTTGATTGTTTCGGATGTGGCGTCTTTCCTAAGTTCAGCCACAAAATCGACCAATGAACCGTCAGGGACTGGTACGCGATACGCCAGGCCGTTGATCTTCCCTTTCAGTTCCGGAAAGATCTCGGTCGTCGCCTTTGTCGCGCCGGTCGTTGTAGGGATTATTGAGAGGGCAGCCGCACGTGCGCGCCTAAGATCTTTGTGAGGAAGATCTAGGATTCTCTGATCGTTCGTGTATGCGTGCGCGGTACTCATCATTCCGCGCAGAATTCCAAAGTTTTCGTGGAGCACCTTCACCACAGGCGTGACGCAGTTGGTTGTGCATGAGGCCAGCGAAATGATGTTGTGTGTTTTCGGATCGTACTTCGAATCGTTGACTCCAGGCACAATTGTCACGTCAGGATTCGAGGCAGGTGCTGAGATCAGGACTTTCTTGGCTCCGGCCTTAAGATGCTTAGACGCGCTATCTCGGTCGGTGAAGAGGCCTGTGGACTCGAGAACAATATCCACTCCCAGCTTGGACCAAGGCAACTCAGCGGGATCTCTGACGGCCAGAACTTGTATTCTCTTTCCGTCAACGGAGAAGCCGTCCGGAACGAGCTTGATCTCAGCATCGAGCTTTCTGAAGACTGAATCATACTTGAGAAGATGAGCGAGCGTCTTTGCGTCAGCTACGTCATTGACGGCGACGATCTCGGCGTTGATCTTCGCGTTCCTGAAGGCGCGAACAAAACATCTCCCTATCCTCCCAAAACCGTTTATCCCGATCTTCACGGTCAATTGGATGCACCTTTTGTGCGTAAGGGGAAGCTGCCTTTCTTAAAATCGTTTCACAATGCGTCGAAAGGTCGGAAAACAGGTCCTCTTGCCTTAGATGACGAGAAAATGTTTATCAACGCTTGCGTATGTAGGGAACTTCAAGCTGACGCGCGAAAGCGCTTACAAACTTCGCTTTCCTACGGACGGCACAACGAGGGTTTCATGCTAGAAAGGACGCTATGGAGAAGGGACAGTAGGTTGGGTAGTAGTGCGCGTATCCGCGTCTGTGAATGGAGGTTCACTATCAATTGGGAACAGAAAGTCAGTACGCACCCACCACCAAGTACGTCGTTTTGGCGGCGTTCGAAGTGGAGGGAGTGGTTGAGAA
>CAZRNA010000036.1:0-15901 GCA_964601325.1 uncultured Candidatus Bathyarchaeia archaeon | reverse complement strand
TACATGGGAGAAGAACAGTACTTCTCATGGATGGTGGGCCCGCCATTCACCTTTCCCTCAAGCCGTTGACGAAGGAGAGCGGGAAGCGATTCTCCAACAGATCGATACCAGCAAGGCTGTACAAGGGAGGATACGTCCTATCAGAATGGGTCTACTGGACGAAGAGGATAGCGGGCCATCAGCGTACCCTGAAGAAGACGAACAATGCACATCGGTCAAGGAGACTACTGAGACTATGCGTGATCAGAACAAGAAGGGTGCATCATCCGCTTAACGCTCAGATAAGGGATGAAGTAATGTATGCGGCGGCCATTGGAGTAAGAACCCTCAGAATAGGGGACCTAACGGGTCTGAGAGAGAACAATGACAAAGGCGACAACGCGAACCAGAAGATACACAACTTCTTCCAGTACGCATATCGCGCAGACCGATACAAGATGACAGCTCAAGAGTACGGGCTGCGCGTAGAACAGGGACCAGAACCAAACTCTTCCAGAGACTGCTCTCTCTGCCAAGAGAGGCATAGAAACGGGAGGAAGCGCCGTGGACTCTACCACTGCAAGAGGTACAACGCAATCCTGAACGCCGACGTAAACGGGTCGGAGAATCAGCTCAACGGAAAGGTATCTCCTCGCCCAATAAATCCTGCAAGAAAGAGTGAAACGATGACATCTGCAGGGGCCTCGAAAGAGGATGGGAGGAGTAGCAGGGCGGTGACACGCCCAACGGTTCCACAGCGCTGGAATCAGAGCAGGAATCAGTGGGAACCGAGAATCACCCTGCCTTCAGGCGGGTGAGTGTCAATTGAACGAACGAGAGGAAGGTCATGATGTCGCAGAAAAAGTTGAGTATGGTCGCTGATACGGGCCCGCTTCTAGCCTTGGGGGTCGTTGGTAGACTGGACTTGTTGTCGAGACTGTACTCAGCTGTCTTCGTCTCGGCGTCAGTAAGACGAGAGCTAGAGGATGGAGCCCCCAAGTATACCGATGCTAGAAGAGTCATGGAAGCCATAGACAGGGGATGGTTGAAGGTAATTTTCATCACACCGGCCCTCTCCGAGAAAGTCGATGCAATAATACATGGCCCACCGAGACTCGGTAGAGCTCAGGCGGAATCCATCGTGCTCTGCCAACAATTACGTGTAAACCTAATCTTGATGGATGACAGACAAGCCGCGAGAGTTGCCCAGGCTGCGGGACTGAACGTGATTCATGGGCTTGATATCTTCTTGCACGCAGCGAGATCAAGCATGCTTTCCAAGGCTCAAGCGCTCAGCCACCTTCTAGAACTTGAGCAAGCACGTCAATACAGTGAGGAAGAGTTAAGACTTGCACGGAAGCGAATAGAACAGGGATGTATGACTCATGGGAGAGGCTGACATCCGAGTCCTAGAGGCAACTGACAGACGATTTGAGGATGCCGTCAAGGCATATCTTAGTGGTGAGGCTTCCCTGGGAGGCGCAGCTGAGATGGCGGGCATGTCCTACTGCGACTTTCGAGAAGCGCTTCGATCCCGCGGCCTCCTCGCAAAAGGGATAGTGGCCCTACAGTAGAGCCTCAGCCTTCGAGTTCTTTTCCATTTATTGAGGTAGTCAGACGCATCTTACGCCGCCTACTTCTCTTGATCTACAGCTTATTGCCGTCGCGCTCCATCTCAGACATCTTGACCTGGCGCTTTCCCGAGCTGCTGCTCGGCTCTGCTTCGCTCGGCTAGGCACCTTTCCAGTTCCAGTCGGAGATTCCTGATGGGCTCCAAGTTTCTCCAGAAGGTGCTCAGCACGAAACGGCAGCGGTCACAGAATTTCGCGTCCTCCTGCAGCTCGCGACCACAGAGCGGGCAGATGAACACCATCAACTGCACAGAAGCTACTGCCTTCCCTCATTCGATGAGGTTTGACTGATCCAGATTGCCCTGTGTAGACGCCACGGCTTGGCGATTTCCCTCCCTCTTCTTTTGTTCTGATCGGAGCAGTAAGCTCCCTGATGAGGCCGTGAAAGTCGGCCGAAATCAGAGATCAATCCCTTTTGACAGAGCGCCTCATGCAGCACCTCCATCCGTCTCCTGAGAGTTTCTTGAACCGAGTGTCGGCGCAGATATCAATCAACCATAGAGCGCCGATCCCGACCCATATGCGGCCGCAATTTCTTGCATACAATCTAGCACCAACGAACTCTCAGAGTCGGTGGACGTGAAGCACCTAGGCCAGATGAGAGAGAGGTGATCGAGAATGTTTCCGTCATGGGATAGTATGATGCGAGAAAGAGACTTCACTGGTGACGGCGGCGGAGACGACTGGTATGAGGGCGTGAACTCTCAGAGATACGATGCGCCCACAGCGTCGGAGATGTCCATCCAAACAATACCGAACGGAGTCGGATGGACCGACGCTTTCAAGCATGCGGCGCTAGCAGGCGGCATGGGTGCAGTCGGAGGGCTCCTTCTTGGCCCGATCGGCGCAGTTGGAGGACTCCTAACCGGGTTGGTCATGTCTACTAGCGTTTTGCAGTCTCACGCAAGAGAGACCGCACGGATCAATCACCAATACGTGTCCGGCGTATCACGCGAACGACGCGCGCTGGAGAGACAGACGCAACAAGAGCGTCTGTTTGAGCAGAGGAGGAGAAAAGCCATGGAGAAGAATGTCCGTGAAGATGAGTGGACCCGCTTCATTGAGGAGAAGAAAGCTGCTGCCGTAGAGATTCTGAGAACATACAACATTGCCCGATACAGCCTTGCGATCGTTTCAAGGCAGAAAGCAGTCATTGAGATTCCTTGGCATACGCCATGGCAACTACGCCGCCAACTAGGCGATGCACTCGAAGCGGCACTCCAGATGCGTGTTGCATCCGTTTCAGTCCGATTCTGCGACGGCTGCGGCGGAAAGCTTGCCGGTCCAGTAACCGAGGCGCTAGTGTGTCCGCTGTGCGGGCGCAGATTCCGCAACGAGGCAACTCCAGTTCAAGCTGTATATGTACAAAAACCGGCGCCAGCGCCCAAGTCACCACAGACAGCCCCGCAACCCCGGACAGTACAACCACAGCCAACAGCACAACCGCAGGCAGCGCCAGCATTAGCCCAAACGCCTCCACCAGTGAAGACGGTTGAAGACCTGCTCACTGACGACGATTTTGTCGACGAAACGGTTGGTCCGCTTGCGGAATACCAGACTTGGGAGCCGCTCGAAGTAGAAGATTACGAAGAGCGAATGACGCTTGAAGCAACCAATCCTACCGTGCGAGATCTACTGAGCGGAACCAACAAACCGAAGCCGCCGCAGACAACGCCGCCACAGGCTCCCGAGAAGCCCCAAAAAGATGCGAGAGAAGGATCGATAAAGGAGCGGACTACACCATCACCGGCGCCGCTCCCAATCCAAGCAGCGACAGCAAAGGCTGAGGCGCCTGCTGACGCCGGAATAGTAGAAGGCGGAAGAGTCCGACTTCTTGGACCATACAAGGGCTTGAAGGGAACCGTACAGGGGATCAACAAGCACAAGCGCACCGCAAAGGTGCTGCTTGATGAGTACGCAACAACCGTCAACATCGCCCTCGAACTACTTGCCCCATTGGAGGTGCCTACACAATGACGTTCTTCAGAACCGTAGTTTCCTTGCTTAGACGAAACGTCAACGAATGTACCCACGGCGCCGTTTCCAACATGACAACAGCAACACCAAATACCCTCACAGTGTTGGAGACTCCTAAACCTCACCTGCAAGAAGAGACACCGCCCCCCGCGAAGGTCATTGCCGTTCAGGGAACGTGCGGCTACAATGCGTTCCGACGATTCCTCTTCAAGGCAGCATACCCCCAAGCAACCCGCGAACTCGTCGACAACCCGCGAATACTCATCGAACGCGACATGAACCCAGCAGGGCGAATCTACGTTGAAGCTGACGGAAAAGAAACCCTCTTCGAAACTGAAGAAGGAATCCACATAGTCCGCGTTAGGTACGTGGTGGGCATCATCTACAATAGCATCAGTGGAAACACTGACCTGCGGTGGCGTGACAACAAACCCAGAGGCAAAGTCTGGGGACACATCACACGACGAAGCCTAGGGCTACTCCTGAGCTACAACGCACAAGTCAAAACCACATCAACCTCCACCAATTCCTGACGAAAGGTGGGGGCTCGGGCCGCCCTGCGCGCGTCACGACGAACTAGCGTAGGCTAGTTCCCGCTGTACGGAACAATACCCGAATAGTCGCCGATACGTTTCGGTGACCGGTAGGGTCGGGCGTCCGCGTCCGTAAGGATCGGACTCCCAGAGATAATGTTCCAGACGGGCGGGTCTTTGTTTCCTGAGCAGGGACCCGTCCGGAGCTCTGGTGGAAGCAGCCGATAAGGACTCAGTCCAGGGGTTCGAGTCGGCGTTCTTAGGACAGGCAAGGCAACGAATTAGAAACCCACAACAGAAGGGCCCGAACCATACGAGGACGCTGGAATAGTGCCTGTGTAAAACCATCACGGTGAGGATCGATGACACGTGATGAGGCGCGCATGGCATGGAGAGCCACCACATTGTTGGATCTCAAAATGTGGCAAATCGCCTCCAGTAAGAATGGAGATGAAAAGCGCTCGACGTAGCGCGGTTCTCCCAGTGACTGGTGGGTGCCTAAACCTGTCCGTAGTAGTGTTCCGTACGGAACGTGAGACCCAGACCCATCTGCCGTCGGTGTTTCATCAGACGGATAGGATAGCTGTGTCTGATTTGGTGAGTCTGGTTCGCAGGGGTCATAGTACCCGATAAGGCAGCTAATGACTGCCCCATTTTGTTGGGGAAGGACCCCAGTCCGAGGTCTGAAAACCTACGCTGTAGTACTGTCGGTGCGATCCACGAATCAGGAGGATTGAGAATATGGCTGTACAACAACCCAGTCGGCGACGGCTGGTGGCTCCTTCGGGAGCAGGTCAGGCCATTCTCAGCCTCCAGAGTGGATTGGCTACTACGGCCACCATGAGAAGGAGAAAGCGGTTCCGCCGCCTGTACCCTTTACTCTGGAGGCAAGAGTGGCTAGAACAAGCTCTGAAAGCAGTTCTGGACAATAAAGGATCAGAGACACCTGGGATAGACGGGGAGCGGGGCAGTGCTCTCCGCGACCCTGCATAACCGACGGAAACAGAAGAAGTAGGTTGGTAAGATCAAGGAGGGAGAGCCCGATGACGCGAAAGTGTCACGTCGGGTTCGGAGAGGAGGGTGTGTGCTTCCTATCTGACGCAAGTCAGACAAGGCGACACACTCTTACTCTACCAAACGGGCGGTCCAACTAGAGTCTTTGAGGAACTCGAACGAACCTCAGTGACGTCCTCCCACGACTAAAGTCGTGGGCTTCTCGCTTCAACGCCTCGACTTACCAACCCACGCAGGGAGGGCAGAGGTTCCGGCTCAGCGGGTGACGATCCTCCGTCCGGGGACGAGCATCTTACAGTGAGGATGCTAAGCCTCTTGATTAGTTTGGCAGAGTTCAAGTCTCGGGGCAGGTCGATTCCACAGTTCGGACACTTATGCTCCCGCTCTGAAAGCGTCTTAGGAACCCAAGTGAGACAGTTGTAACAGAATTGGGTGGTACCCCAGGGGTCGACTGGTATGAAGT
This sequence comes from uncultured Candidatus Bathyarchaeia archaeon, assembly GCA_964601325.1. Lineage (GTDB taxonomy): Archaea > Thermoproteota > Bathyarchaeia > 40CM-2-53-6 > 40CM-2-53-6 > CAVPLU01. Next base: position 10,304 of record CAZRNA010000036.1, on the reverse strand, counting down.
GTTTTCCTAGCATGTCGGCTTTGAATTTTGCTTTTCTGATGAATTGCCCGAATGCTGCATCAGCAATAGACTTGGCGAGATTGTGGTTCCGGAGCATGTTCTGGACTTGCAGCTTTTCGAGGACAAGGATGTCGCATCTTGTGTAGAGTTGAGCTATTAGCTTGTTCTGGTAGTCACATCTTTGTTGTGCAATGTGTTGATGGAGACGGGCAAGTTGGAAGCATGTCTGCCTCCAACGCTTAGACACTTTCTTCTTTCCTGCAAGGTGCCTCTGGAGGGTCTTAAGCTTCTCCTCAGATCGTCGCAGGAACTGTGGATACTCGATGGATTCTGCGTTGTCGAATGTAGCGAACTTTTCCAGTCCGACATCTGCTCCTCTGATCTTTTCATCTGGGATAGTTTCCAGTTTCGGCTTCTGTGGCGGTTCTCTTTCCGTTGTGAAGATGGCGTACCATTCCCTTGCCTCACGTTTGACTGTGAGACGTTTGATGTTTCCTTCAAGTTCTCGATGGAGGAACATTCGTAGCTTCCCGACCTTGGATAGGTGCAGCCTCCCGTTTTCAAGTTTGAAGCCGGATTGCGGATACGTCATGGACAAATACTTTCTAGGCTGCCTGTTCTTCGGAAACCTTGCCCTACCCTCGAAATAGTTCACGAACGCTATGTGCACCCTGTCCGCAACGTTCTGCGCTGCCTGACTATGAATCATCTGAAGCTCTGGGCTGCTTCTCCTCCACTGCAATGCAAGAGCTCTGAGACCTGTCTGACTTAGCGACATGCGGCGCTCTCTGTACAATTGTATCTTGGCTGCTCTCAGCTTATCGTAGAGGCAGCATAGCTGGAACAGGCTGCGTTTGAGCCGCATCTCCTGCTCCACGTTCGGGTATAGGCGATACTTGAAAACTGAGAGCAACCTATGCCATCCTCAACTGTAGAATTGAATCCCAGGATGTTTAAACTGTTTCGGGCTCGCTTTCATCCCACCTCTAAAGGATGTGGGTTTTCCCGCTCATCTTTGATAAGCACGGCGAAGAAAAAGAAACCAATCCTCTTCGCCACTTCTTTCTATTCTTCGCCATTGCGCAGGAAGGATAGTAGCGAGAGCTGAGTTCAGTCTATTCGTTCGAAGCGAAAGCCTAGTCAAATCTCAGGCGGGGCTCCCGATGGCTTGTAGAGGCTAGGAGCATGAAGGAGCCGAAACACATTCTCACTCACATCCGGCACACCTGAAAATTGCTGCTTCGCTTTCATTCGTCTAGGCGGTCTGCGTCTAGACTTACAAGACAATAATGGATCAGCGGAGCCCATCATCATTTTCAGTCTGCAGGATGGCGCCGTGAGAATGCGTCCAGTAGGAGGGAGACGCCATGCAATCTGCATGTGCGATCGAGACCGTAGAGAAAGTCGACACCTCAGAAAAGGTCGACTTGGACAACTTCAAAGTGATGGATTGGCTGCGGTCACCAGACGAGCGCCGAGTCGGCGCAAAAATCGTTGAGTGGCCAGCAGCCGAGAAAAAGGTCCATGTGGAGTGGCCAGCCTACGTAGACAACGAAGAGAACCGGTGGGTCTTCTTTGCCGAACTGTGCAGCGCCCACGAGTATTGGCTACGTGAGCTAAGAAAGAAAACCCCCAAAGACCTCCGCCGCGTCTATGTTGCACCACTGGCGAAGGAACGGGCGCGACTCATCGGCACATGCCTCCTCGACCTCTGTCGAGAAAAACGCCTTCTGCCGTTGACTCCCAGCCACCGAGCATACGTCAGCCGCCAAGCCCACGCATTTGCAAAGAAGAGATGGAAGGCTGCAAGAAACGTTCCGCCTCGTCCGGGACGACATGTCTGGGCTGCAAGAAGAAGCCTCCCCCACATAAGCGAGGAGGAACTGCACACATGGCCTACTCTGGAGCGGGAAGACTACCAAGACCGTGCTGACTTCGAAGCAACCATCGCACCCCGCCTCACATTCACCTCTAGGCGGCCCAGCCTATGCGCGACCTATGCTGACTTGGCAGCTCAAGTTAAGCCGGGCGAAAGAAAGACAGACGTTACAAACCACAAGGAAGTCGCCCGCAGCGAAAACGGAGAAGCGATTTGCGTCACCGACCAGTTCGGTGTTCAGAGAATACTTACCGGAAGCACCATGGAACGTGACAGCTGGTCCGTCACAGTCGTTGAAGCAAAATACTCGAAGCCAGTCCGGTTCACAAGCCGCGACGGAAACGTCGTCTACAGCGATACTGAACGTGAAACATTATTCGAACCAGTCACCGTCGAACACGTCGGCAATCTGAAACCAGTTACAGGAGTACAGGATCTTGTTCCAGAGATAACGCCGACAACAGCGCTTCTCACAGACCATGAGAAGAAAAGACGAGAAAAACTCGGACTGAGAGACGAGACGGATGTGCCAACAGCGCCGACAGTCCCCAACCGCATTCGCGTCAAGACGGAACAACACACATACGAACCGAATGCCTGCGTAGGCACTTTAGGTTTCAATGCATTACGAACGATTCTTTACAACAAGGTGCGCATGGGCAACGGCAGCTTCACCATCGGCGAAAAGACCTACCCGACCGCTGATTATCGAATCTCGAAAGACAAGATAGATGTGACAAGCTACGTAGGAATGCGGGGCCAACTCGCATCGCCTTACTTGAATGCAATAGCAAGCAAACTCAGTTACCTCCAACGGGTATCCCCAGAAGCAAACGACTGCAACACCCTTCTCGAGAAGCGCCTACCGTGGCTTCTCGCGAACATAGACGCCTTCGATGAAACACGACCCGCACGGTCACCAGCAGCTCAACACCTCCGCGAACAAGCCATAGCCGAAGCAGTCTAGACGGTGTCTTGTCATGAGTGAACAGTACGGCTTAGTGGAAAGTATCCTAGCCAGCGTACAATGGGATCGATGGCGGTTCTTGCTTTCGGCGCCCAAGCTCACTAGGCAGGATATCGCCGTGATCAGTCACAGCCATCGAGACCACTGGGCAACAAACTTGGCCGAGAAACATCAAGTGTTGGTTCCAAGGACAGTGAAGATTCCATCTCAGTTTCAAGGACTGAGGGCGATCGTGCCAGTTGACTACTCAGTCGCCATTTCGAAGAGGCTCAGGCTTGCAAGAATATGGACTAGAAGACTTGAAAGGATCCTCGGGCACCCCGTAACGAGATTGCACGGTGACTGGTGGATTGCAAGTAGTGGGGAGGTCAACATTCTCTATGTTGCCGACCTGAACCTACACGAGCCCTCACCGATATTGGAATTTGCAGCACACATGCTACAGACAGAACAGTCGCTGACAACTGCCATACTACCATCCTACGGAAGCCTCAGGAACGCTCATGGAGCTCGCGGACCAGCCGAGTTGTCCAATCAGGTTCAGGATCTTGTGTTCGACTTGAAGGACCTGTATAGGCTACGGATCGCTGCACTACCACATCCCCTTGTAGCGTCATGGGCTGACTACAACGCCGCTATGCTACCGTCCATTGCTGATGTAGCTACAGGGACGGCGGATTTGTAGCCACAAATCTCAATAGTTTGTAGCTACACCAGGAATCGGGGCCTCGGACATGCCTAAATTCGTTCTCTCTGCAACTCCTAGAAATCTCGCTATCGCAAAGTTTCTCGAGAAAGCTGCGAGCGCATCCGTTTCGGCAACTAAGAACCATATAACGGTTAGCTGCGGATACGGACTGAACCTGCAGAGGCTCTTTCTTGAAAAGGTTGTACCTGATCTCACCGATAAGGATTGGAGCACTCTTCACAGAGCCGTAAGGTGCACCCTTTCGGGAGGGAGGATTACCAGCCAATCCGAACTGGGCTTGAGCATCAGGCCTTTGAAGACCCGCACAATCCGGTTGCGTGTCGACCCTCTTGAGGAGCGAATAATCCGTGAAGCTGCAAAGGAAGCGAGAAAGAGCCTGAGTGACTATATCCGAGGGTTAGTGCTTCACGGGGCGGAGATCGAGGAGGCTTTGCAGAAAGACTTCCAGCGCCAGACCAGCGCCAACGACATGGACAAAAAGAAAGCCTACGTGGGCTAGCGTCGAGAGCATCCTAGCCGCTCAGCACCTTACCTGCCCAAGCAATTGGGAAAAGCAACGCACTCTTACTCTACCCACAGCCGAAGCTGCCATCGAAAAGACGGGAAAGGCAACGCGCTTAATCAGAGCACATCTACAAAGTTGATGAAAATGTATCCACAAAAGATACCAAACAGATCCACGTTTTGGTGACCTGACTTGCCAATACTCTTTGAGCTCAAAAATACAGATGTCAACAGACTCGTAGCCAACTTCCTCAGCAAGGCACAGGACGGAATCAGAGTTCTGGCACGGGAAGGAAAGATACGAATCGAGTCGGAGTCCTCACTGGAAATTGACAAACTTACACTTGGCTCAGCAGTCCGCGAGCTATCGGACAAGGACTGGGTGCGGCTGTACAGGCAGATTAGCAAGTCCGTAGAAAACGGGCGGGTCTGGCCGCCTAGGCGAAACTTCGACAAGAATGAAACGTGGATCATTCGTGTCCATCGTCTCAAGACGAAGGACATCCACATTCGCCTCGCCTCTCTAGACTACGACACCATCAAGGAAGCGGCCGCGATTGCAAAGAAAAATCTGAGTGACTTCATTCGAAGCGGAGCACTCAAACTAGCCGATGAAGTAACAGACAGAGAAATCGTGCGAAGACAAGCGGAACGAGGACAGCAAGCGAGGTCGGTCCCAAACGCGAAGACCGAGACGTACGTTGCGTAGGCGCGTCTCGACGAACTGGCTAGTTCCTGCTGTACGGGACAATACCCGAATAGCTGCCGAGGTGTTCGGTAGCGGGTAGGGTCGGGCGCCTGCAACCGTAAGGTTCAGGCTCCCAGAGATAATAGCGGTCGGGCTAGGTAGGCTATTTCTTCCTGAACAGGGGTGCTACACACGACTTGTGCAATAAGGGGACTTTTCTCGTCAAGGATCCACGTGTCAGCCCACTCGTTCTCATACCCCAAAGCTGCACCGGAGGTGTTTCTACAAATGCTCCAGCTTCCATTTGATCGCTACGTGTTCGCTAGAATTCTGAAAAAAATCCAACAAACTCGTGAATGCGAGTGCACATTCAACAACAGCAATTTTGAACCCTGCGACTTTCACGCGGGCATCAACGCGTAACGGAAGAATTCTTCGTTCAAAGAGGTGCTTCACTATTGGAGAAGACCACTAACCAGCTGTGCCCACGATGCGGCCGGCTTTCTTTATCAGTGTACTATTGCGAAAAACGACCTGAAGCTCGCTGCCGTTTGCAGCTCCTGCGGACTCAAAGGATACTATGTCGATGGAAAACTCATCGAGCTCGTCACCGCCTGATTCAGAACAGTAACAGAAGAGAAGGTGGAAGAGAATGTTGGAGAATCTATTTGTCAATGCCAGCAAGCGGCACGGAGCAAAAAGAAAGCGTCCTTGGGCACATTCTGCCTACTACTAGTTTGTTTGAAGTGAGGTGATTTCGGATGCAAAACATAAAGGCACAAGCGGTTACGAACCGGCTTGATTTCGATAAAGTGCCAGAAATCGTAGGCGCTGATGCACTGAACCTATTTGAAAAACTCTATCATATCATGCGGCACATGCCAACCAAACCCCTGTTCTTCTCAGGTCCCGCTGGAACCGGCAAAACGGTGATGGGCTATAATTTGGTGAAGAGATTCGCACTTGAAAACAATACGCCTGCCTACATCGTCCAAGCAAGCCCTGAGCTTACAAAATCCACTCTTGTCATCGGCAAACTGATGAGGAATGGCAGCATCGTTACGGTGAAAGGCTGTTTAGCCATAGCTGCGGATGAAGGAGCCCCAGTGTTTGTGGATGAAGCACAGCAGTCATCTCAGGAGCTCCTAGCGACGATGCAGTCCTTGTTTGAACGCACCGCGAACATCACAGACGGATCTGAAATCGTGTACCCGAAAAAGAATTTCCGAGTAATCTTCGCAAGTAATCCCAGTACATCTCACGCGGGCAACGTTCCGCTTCCACAGGCTTTTGTAAGCAGAGTCATCGCGGTACCGTTCAAGTATCCAAGCTTCGAGGATGATGTCGCTATTACCTACTCGATCGTACGGGATCCGCAGGTCTTGGATATGCCACTGAAGATACCAGACCCCGTCATACGGTTTCTAGTCCATCTGATGGGTGAGCATAGGAGTGACTTCTACCCACTCAGTGCACGCAACGCCGCTGCTTGTGGTGGCTACATGAACGTCGTGTCGGCATACAATGGGTTCGCCGCGAAAGCCGCGCAGAACATGCAAAAGCCCTTGGAAGATGTGGTCCGTGCTGAACTGAACCTTGCACCCCAGCAGAACCTAGAAGTCTTCCTCACAAGGGTGTACGAGCGCATTCACAACGCTCAGCCACCAAGCACAATGAAGCTTGTCGAAGACAAGGCGGTCAAGCAATTTCTCAGCTTTCTGTGTGCATACGGTGCGGAAGAGTTCGTTGAAGCAATCAAGGCAAACTTCATGACAGAACTTGACATAGATTCAAGCTTCACCCAAGTAGAGACAGTACAGAACGCGATCCGTGCGTCTATTCTACCATCCTGAACTGATACCGCTACCTGCCCATAAGCACCAGAGGCGACACAGATGAGAGTCTACAATCCCGTTTATGGCGCCTTATTCGAGGTTGATGAAAATCATCCAGCAAATCCAACAGCCGTCGGTCAATGGATGCTCAACTACTCATCCCCAACGCGAGGACTGACGCCAAACGAAATTGCTGAAATCAAGGCCAACGGAAAAATCGGTTTCTACCCTGACGAATTTTTCCTCGTTGACCCTACTACAACCACAGCATGGCCTCTGGAGAAGACCCTCTGCCACCAACGAGCGGTCCAAGCATTCCAGAGAGTCAACGAGATTGGCCCTCTCTACCCGCATTGGGATAACGTCGCACGCATTGACAAGAGAGACCGCATAGCTGTGCACTTTGTTCCCGGACCAGTAGTCGACCAAATACTCGCAACAAGCAATGACTCAGCCGTTGAAAATGTCTACCGTACGATACTGGCTGGCGTAGGAGCCAAGTCTCGAACAAACAAGAAGTTCCAGGAGAAAGCACGAGCACACGCACACAACTTGGTTCAAGCTGTGCGAGAAGCATATTCGGATGCGAGAAACGGAAAGACGCACTCCCCGAGTAATAGCCAGCGATCAATCAGAGAGCACATCTTGAAGCTTCTGCGTGACGAAAAACAATTGTCATCCCCGATCGAGATAGCAGATAAGGCTGGCCTGAACAGAAACACGGTCAGACGAGAACTACAGCAGCTGCTCAGCGAGGGACTCATCATACGCCAGGCACGCAAATACGGCTGCTCTTCGCCTTCACTTGCTCGGCCGAACAAATCCCCGGAGGTGTGACCTTGATTTGAGGGATCCTTTTGCAGATGTAAACTCGATCACTGCAGGCACCAATACCTCGTACCTATATGACGACCAGATGGACGCCCCTGCGTCTGCTCAAGACGCCGATGGCATCAGAATGATTTTCATAAATCGTGCATTCCTCGAACAAATCAAAGATGAAGTCCCACGCATGGCTGTCGAACGGGGCCTACGTGTCCATGAAGGCCTAGAGATTGTCTACGGCGAGATCGCGCGTCACGACGAGCTAGCGTGAGCTAGCTCTTGCTGTACGGAACAATGCCCGAATAGTCGCCGATGTGTTTCGGCGGCTGGTAGGGTTGGGCGTCTGCACCCGTAAGGGTCGGACTCCCAGAGATAATGTCCCCGGCAGGTGGGTCTTTATTTCCTGAGCAGGGACCTGTCTGGAGCCCGGGATGAGGCAGCCGATAAGAATTCAGTCCAGGGGTTCGAGTCGGCGTTCTGAGGGCAGGCAAGGCAACGAATTAGAAACCCACAACAGGTAGCCGTAGAGCCATGCGAAGACGCTGGAATAGTGCCTGTGTAAAACCATCACGGTGAGGATCGATGACACGTGATGAGGCGCGCATGGCATGGAGAGCCACCACATTGTTGGATCTCAAAATGTGGCAAATCGCCTCCAGTAAGAATGGAGATGAAAAGCGCTCGACGTAGCGCGGTTCTCCCAGTGACTGGTGGGTGCCTAAACCTGTCCGTAGTAGTGTTCCGTACGGAACGTGAGACCCAGACCCATCTGCTGTCGCGTTGACGGATAGGATAGCTGTATCTGATTTGGTGAGTCTGGTTCGCAGGGGTCATAGTACCCGATATGGCAGCTAATGACTGCCCCATGGGGAAGGACCCCAGTCCTTCTGTCTGAATGCGAAACCGGGAAGCAAGGGAGTACAGACCATGAAACAGGAGGAGTGAGAGTATGAGGTGTTTAAAATCAGTCCCCTCGGCGACGAAGGGACCCATGCCCGCAAGGGTAGGTAACACCACTCTCGCTCTCCAGTGTGGTCTTGCCACAGCAGCCACGAGAAGTTCACACAAGCGATTTTATCGGTTGTCGAGGCTTCTTGGGGAGCGAGGGTGGCTGGAAGCAGCAACTAGCGCGGTACTCGATAATGCTGGCTCTGAGACGCCAGGAGTGGATGGGATGCATGGCAGTTTGCTACGTGATCCCGCCCGCAGAGCCGAATTTATCGAAGACTTGCGTGAGAAGCTGCGCGGAAACTACAAACCATCACCAGTCCTGAGGAAGTACATTCCGAAAGCTAGCGGTGGCTTGCGGCCGATAGGCATTCCAACGATAAGAGATCGAATTGTGCAGATGACCTTGAAGATGATGCTTGAGCCAATCTTCGAGGCTGACTTTCTGCCCAACTCGAACGGTTTCAGACCTGAAAGAAGCACGCTGGAATGCGTGTTGCCGATATACCGATACGGGGACACGACACGTGGATATGACTGGGTTATCGAGGGCGACATCAAGGGCTGCTTCGACAACATCAACCATGAAATCCTTATGAACGCGGTTCGGCGTAGGATCGCGGGCAGAAAGATTCCGTGGCTGATATGGCGCTTTTTGAAAGCGCATGTTGTCGAACGTGGAAGACGGACCAAAGTGGAGAAAGGCACGCCACAGGGCGGAGTTCTTTCTCCGCTGCTGGCGAACATTTACTTGAATCGATTCGACCAGCACTGGTTCCGTAAATGGGGACGACTCACGGCAAATCAGCGATGGCAAAGAACGCAGAAAGGTCTAACAAACTGCGTGCTATTCAGGTATGCTGACGACTTCATCCTTATTGCGAAAGGCAGTAGGAATGAAGTAGGAAGTATAGTACGCGACGCAAGGCAATATTTTAGTAAACACTTGAAGCTGGAACTAACAGAGGAAAAGACTCGTGCTGTGCCGTTGGAACAAGGATTCGAGTTTCTCGGATTCAAAATCCAGCGGGCACGCATGGGACACTTCAGCTGTGTGAGAGTACGTCCTACCCAGCGGAATGTAGTTCGGCTTGTAACGAAGCTGAACCAGATGTTGGGTAAGCGGGCGAACGCTGACGACCCTGCTATCAAGATTACGGAGCTTAACCGTGTCTTGAGAGGTTGGGCGAATTATTACAAAGCAGTCAATGCGAAACACCAATTTCTTTTTGGCGATTACGTGGCCGATCGCTTGTATCAGTCATGGTATGCCAGAAAGAAAGGCAAAACAGTCAAACAAACGTTGACAGAGACGAAGCAGAACGGTAGGATAGCTCACACACGTGAAACAAATCGTGTGGAACTATTCAAGATGAGCTCGCTACAGAGCATGAATACTCTAATGAATTCCCACGCCATCTTCCGATACAGACACATTGAGAACCCGTATTTAATGGGCGATCATGTAACCTGTATCGAAGAAGATTCGCAACCTATTGATGATGTCCGAGATGTCCACCCAATTGCCCATCAGTACGACGAAACCTATCTCATCAACCGCGTACGAGCGTTTGAGAGAGATGGGTGGTGTTGTACTACTAAGGGTTGCGGCGAACGGGTTGGACTGATTGCCCACCATATCGAACCTGTTCCCGTCGGTAAGGATTTCGACCCTGAATGGGTGCACAGAGTCGAAAACCTACAGACACGTTGTACCCAATGCCACCAGAAAGTATACCGTAAGTAACTGAACTCCCTGAAACTTCCTGTGTAGACGCAGACAGATAGAAGGAGGGAGAGCCCGATGACGCGAAAGTGTCACGTCGGGTTCGGAGAGGAGGGTGCGTGCTTCCTACCTGATGCAAATCAGGAAAGGCGACGCACTCTTACTCTACCCTAAAAGGAACGCGGTTTGTAAAGCAAGGCAAAATTGGAACCAGTCATTTTAC
>CAZRNA010000035.1:0-15918 GCA_964601325.1 uncultured Candidatus Bathyarchaeia archaeon | reverse complement strand
AGCCTATCATGAATTACGTTGTCGCCTGTGTGACGCTCTTCAACTCTGGCGCCGAGGAGGTCATGGTTCGTGCTCGAGGGCAAGCGATAACAAAAGCCGTTGAAACGGTCCTGATGCTCAGGAACTCATTCATCAAAGATCTTGAGATCGGGGAAATAAGAATCGGATCCGAAGAGGTAACCCGCCTGGACGGAACACGCGGAAGCATCTCCACGATAGAGATCATGCTGGAAAAGTACTAGGACCGAAAAGCGTGGGGTTTGGGTTCTACCAAATCCTTTTTGACTCGACAAGTATAGCATTCGGCCTGTCGGTGGAACTGGAATGAGTGGGAAAGCGCCGTATCCGAAGATAGTGGTTACACCTCCCGGGCCCAAGGCTCGTGAGCTTGTACGTGGCGATGAATCCCTCATCTCGAAGTCGATGGTGAGGTGGTATCCGCTCGTAGCGGAATCAGGGTCAGGATGCATCGTCAAAGATGTCGACGGAAACGAATTCATCGACTTCAACTCTGGATTGGCAGTTCTGAACGTCGGCCACTGCCATCCAAAAGTCGTTAGCGCAATTACTGAACAAACCAAGAAGCTGATCCACTACTCATACACGGACTTTTACTATCAACCGATCATCGATCTCGGCAAGGAACTCACCAAAATCACACCAGGTACCTTCGCGAAGAAGGTCTTCTTCTGCAACAGTGGTGCTGAGACCGTTGAAGCCGCTATGAAGATGGCTAAGTGGCACACGCGCAACAGCCTATTCCTCGCCTATACGGGCGCATTTCATGGACGAACCATTGGAGCTGTCAGCCTGACCGCGAGCAAGCCAGTGCAACGGCGACATTTCTTCCCGCTTGTGCCTGGGGTGACGCATGTACCGTATCCGTACTGCTATCGCTGCCCGTTCCACCTATCGTATCCTGAATGTCATTATTGGTGTGTAGACTTCATCGAAGAGGAGGTCTTGGCCAAGTACATTCCTGCTGAGAATGTTGCAGCTATGTTTGTTGAGAGCATTCAGGGCGAAGGAGGATATGTGGTCCCGCCGGACGACTATTTCACGAGACTGCGTAGGCTTCTCGACAAACACAACATACTCATGATCGACGATGAAATTCAGTCAGGGATCGGAAGGACCGGTAAATGGTTCGCGATGGAACACTTCAACGTCATTCCAAATGCAGTCTGTGTCGCGAAAGCGATCGGTTCCGGCCTTCCAATAGGCGCGCTCATCAGCAAAGATGAGTTCATGGACTGGGAAGGCGGGTCACATGCTACGACGTTCGGAGGAAACCCGGTCGCCTGCGCCGCGGGCCTCGCAGTGATTGACGTGATCAGGCAAGAGCGACTCCTCGAGAACGCCACTAAGCTTGGAGCACACCTGATGACTCGTCTCAAGGAGATGCAGAAGAAGTATCCAATAATCGGCGACGTGCGCGGCAAAGGGCTCATGGTAGCCGCGGAGATCGTCAAAGACCCCGACACGAAGGAATTTGGCGCTGAATTGTCTCAGGAGATCATGATGAAGTGCTTCAAACGAGGACTCGCAATCATAACCTCAGGCAAATCCACGATGCGATTCGTACCCCCACTTGTGATCACCCGCGAGTTGCTGGATGCAGGACTTGACGTGTTTGAAGGCGTAGTCAAGGAAGTTGCAGGTTCAGCAAAATAGACGAACCTCGGCAGATCACAGGCACAGGGAAGCGCTTGGTTACGAGGCGCCCGTCGCTCGCGTCGCAGAAGCTCATGCTTGGTAAGATCCTGCGTGGATTCCCAGTGCAATATCGCACTGGATCCTCCGCCGCGTTCGAGACGCTAATCTGGACCATCCTGTCGCAGAACACAAGCGACGTGAACAGTAACAGGGCGATGGAGACGCTTGAGAGCCATTTTGAGATCAGTCCGGAAGCTCTTTCACGAGCTCCGGTTGAAGAGCTGATTGAATGCATTAGATCTGCAGGTCTTTACAGAGTCAAGGCGCCTAGGATCAAGCAGGTATCATCGATTATTCTCAACCAGTACAGAGGTGACCTCGATTCCGTCCTGAAGAGGGGACCCGCAGAAGCTAGATCGATCATGACGGAGTTGCCGGGCGTCGGCTACAAGACAGCGGACATCGTGCTAGCGTTTGTAGCAGGTCACCCAACAATTCCGGTTGACACGCACGTGACGAGGGTGAGCCAACGCTTAGGGATAGTCCGGGGGAATGCAAGGTACGAAGAAATCCGACTCGCTCTTGAAGAGCTGGTACCTCCCAGTCGGAGAGTGAGAATGCATCTTTCCTTGATCAGGTTCGGGCGTGAGATCTGCAAGGCGCCAAGGCCCCTCTGTCCCAAGTGCCTCGTCAATGGAACTTGCCCAAGTTCTACCGTACGCGTGAGAAGCGCACGTTCTATGATCTAGCTCACGAACATCAATTGTATGTCGTCTGTAGCTCTATATTATGACAAAGATGCCATTCTATAACAACATATGCAACAACTAATATACCATTGGACACTCCGACAGCTACCGACACTGAAATGAACACGCGAGAAGTTACGGGCACTGCGATTCTCAGCGCATTGGTTGTGGTCTTCGACTACGCGCTCAAGTTTGCAGGCATCAAGATTCCGTTTCCCATTTTCCCGATTCTGAAGTTCGACTTGGACGGGATTCCGATCGTGCTTTCTCTCCTGTTGTATGGACCCTACTCCGCCGTTACAACATGCTTCGTGGCTCTCATAGCTATTCTCGCGCGGAGCGGTGACGCGCTGAGCGCATCCATGAAGGCCTTGGCCGAATTCGCAACCGTCCTAGGAATGATACCGTTCTACAAGATCAACTCAAATCGGCTTAGAGGATTAGCCGTCATACCAGGAATGGCGACTAGAGTTGTTATAATGATCGTTGCCACTCTGGCCACTTGGCCTCTATTATTCAAGTCGCTGAATGCTGTCGTCGCATTCCTTCCATTCTCCGCCCTATTCAACGCGGTTGCGGCGATGATCAGTGTTGCAGGCGGATTCCTAGTCTACGAGGCCTTGAGCAAGAGAGCACCTGCCCTCCTGCCCAACACAAACAAGCACAACGCACAACAGCACTAGTTCAGATCCCGGAGAGACCGACTAGCCTCCGATTCCCTTCGTGCGTTGAATCAATTCCTGGACAAGGTCGGGTTTTCCTGGTGTGAGAACCCGAGACCTTCCCACCTCGTACACTTCTAGAAGCCTGGCAGTTCTTAGAACATGGACGTGCCTGTAAATTGCAGCGTAGTCCATGTCCAGGTTTCGCGCGACGGCCTTTATGTGAAGCGGCTTCTTCGTCTCAATGAGCATTTTCAGAATCCTTAGCCTCACAACGCTGCCGAGTGCGTTGAAGATCGTTGATGCCGTTCTGAGGTCTTCTTCTTCTAGGAGCATCTCTATCAGCATCATTTAGAGGAAGATGTCATTTATGATGTCTTTGCTAAGAACTCCATATTTCCGCTACGGATTCAAGCGTTGTTGACCGAACCTTGTCAGCGCCCAGACGTATGGGCGCTGCCTGGATCGCTCGAGAAGCCGCTCCTTCCTCATCGACCTGAGATGATATATGACGCAGTCGTACCCTAAGCCGCTCCGCTTCGAGATGTCGGAAGCACCCCTCTTCGCTTCCTCTAGGACGAAGAGGATCTTTGAGCGGGCTCTCAGTCCCGCTTTGACGTTACGCTTCGTCGCAAGGTACGCCTTCGGATGCACCTCATTCCTTGCCATTTGGCACCACGATGCCTACATGAAATCCGCCAACGCTGGCTGCTTCTCTTGACTCTCCTCGCTCTGTTCACGGAATAGAGACTTCAGCTCCTCCTGAAGCAGGAGCAGCCTCTGGGCGTTATAGGTTCCGAGGTCATAACGTCGAACAAGACCGCGAGCTAGGTCAAGATACTTCTCGATCGTTCCCCTGTAAACCGTCATTGTAATCTTCCCTCCGCACTTCGGACAGACCCCTCTCAACGGAGGGCGGCGGAACTTTGCGTTACATTTCATGCATCGCATGCGCTGAGTTGAGAACGCCCTCAAGTTACCGATCAAGTCTCTCATCAGATGCGTCGAGAGCACTCGTCTAGCCACGTCTGCCGCAACGACCGCACGTATCTTCTCCGCGAGATTGAGCTGTGCCTCCATCTTATCGATCATCGTTGGAAGCTGAGTGTAGGCGCTCTCATGAGTTCCAGTGTTTATGTCCCCTATCTCGTGCGTGAAGCCGATCGGGTGCACAATCCGGTCGCTTCCCAGTCGATGCACGACGACCTCGATCAAGTCAGCGACTGTCTTTGGATCCGCGTTTCTGGATGCCTCTTCGAAGAAACTGACCGGAAAGGTGCTTACTGCTTCGAGGTTGAAAGCTTGACGGGCTATCTCTGCAGGCTTCATCACAACTGTCAGAAGAAGCGGCGCGTCCATGATCCCACCAATGCGTGAGGGCAAGAATGACCGCGAGAAGTTGACCAAGACATCCAAGGCTAGCGTGACGGAGTCTTCGTCGCCGTCGCAGTCGCGCCTCTTTGACGCATGCCAGAATGGATGAGCGAAACAGACTCTTGCCCTTGTGAAGCCTATGATTCTGCCAATTATGCCTACTGATGTGTGAGGCGAGAGACCAACTACAAGATGCCCTATGAGATCGTCACGGCTCTTGATGTTATAGAAAGATGGGAGACCATAGAATCGCGTCAATAGGTCATCGATGAAGTTGGCGACTTTCACCAAATAGTCTCCGCACGAATCGTTTACGATGATATCTTGGGGTTCTATCGGAACAATCTGATTGGAGTTCTCAAGCGGGTCCTCGTCAGCATCTGTCTCGTAGCCCAACATGTGAAGCTTCTCCATTGTGACGCCAATCTCCGCAGGCCGGAAGTGAGTCAAGGGGGCGTTTGTCGCATCGAACCTGACGGTGCCGTCTTTGAACAGTGACAGGTCGTGTCTTGCTCGAAGGATCCCCTTCTCAAGAGGTTCTGGACATCTGGATCCGCTCATCAAGCCTTTGACGCCCTTGACAACTTCAGGCTGCTCTGTCAAACGCAGCTTCTTCCAAGCAGCCGACCAGATTTCACTCAAAGCGATGGTTGTTCTATCATATGAGCGAGCGTTGATCTTGCATACCGGGCAAAGACCTTGCGGAACCGCCCTTCCACACTTCGGGCACACCGACTCGATTTCTGTTCTACCTGCGCATTTCGGACATGAAGTTTGGTAAGTGATAACCCCGCAGGTTTTGCAGCGGCGCCTGATGAGTTCCGCTTCTACAATGCTGTTCGAGTTTACCGCTTCTACAATGTTACGTCTGGGGCCCCCTGCAAGGCCCAAGGGAAACAGGCAATGCGTAACTGGACGCATCTCCCTTCTCTTGGCTTTCTCGGGTCTCCCCATTCTTGCTCCAATGAAGGTTGCACCACGGGAGAGGATGCGAAATCCCGCGACCGCTTGCGAGGCATCCAGACCATTTCCTGAAATATGCTCGGGCGCTGGTTGCCCTACACCAAGACAAGCCGCGAGCACGATCGCCTCGTCGCCAAAGAGAATGCTGTGTCCTTGTACTGTGTGAGGGATACACAACTTTTCCAGAAGCGCTTTCACTCTCGGTTCCATCGGCGTCGTGACCGCGCCCTTCGAGCCGGCCAGACGAGAGCCGATCGTGTCCCTAAGTAATGTCCAGTCTTCAAGGGAAAGTCTCTCCCAGAACCACGTGTAGCGTGGATGAAGCGGCACGCTGAGTCTCTGAGAGATCAGCAGACATTCATGGGGAGATGGAGGCGATCGTAAGGGGTTCCCCATAAGCAACTTGAGCCTCGCTTGGGACACCCCACAGGCCTGTTCAGCGTCGCGCAATGAGTCGAAGCCCAGTTCGATTCGGTTCTTGAGTAGTTGCGCCCACCATTCTTCCGTGAATCCTGGGGATGCAAGGGGTCTGTTGTTCTCCAAGAACTCTCCATATGAGATGAGCAAATCTCCGAGGAAAAGCACCGATTGAATGGACTTCTGTATCTGTCTTGCTTGTTCAGCAGTCTCAAGCCTGACTACTGAGCCGTCGGTCAGCTTGACTACGGGAGGCTCTATGGTGTCAACCGGCGTGACGATGCCTGCCTTCCCAGGTCTTTCGATTCTCAGCTGCGTCCCAGTCGCGGGGAAATCGTCGAGAACCACCATTGTCGCCGGGTGTATCCCGATTGCGGCCATGCCTGTGATGCGTGTTCGGCCATAACGGAGCCTGAAGCCACCGGCTACGCCTGGGAAGCAGAAGATGGGACGTCCAGCGACGACATCCTCCATGAACCTCAGTTCCTGGACTTCCTCAGCTTCCGGAGATGGCTGGTGAAGGTCACGCAGCCAATCCCATCCAGTGAGGTTGAGTCTCTCGGCGATCTTCAGAATCTTCTGGCTGCGGCCTATGAGGCCGTCGTTGACAACTCTTAGAGCGCCGCCTCTGACGCGGTTCGTCTCGATCCTAGGCACATTTCTGTAGGACACGACCTCAACAGGATCCGTCTCGACCCCCGTAATCTCAACCGGTAGTTTCAGTATCGCGTTGTGAAGTTCTTCATCGGCGATGTGATACTGGAATCGTGCGACCTCGCGTTCGTAGAGTCGGAGCTCCTCGACAAATCGTTTGGCGTCGATTTCTGTGCCCTTGTACCTTTCAAGTCCGACGATCTGACGAACATAATCGGCGACAACCACAGTCAGGCCCATCTCGGTTCCGCCTGCGGATCTAATGGGCCCGGCGAAATAGAGCGCTAGATACTTCGTCTTGTCAGGGTTGTTCTTGACCTTCACCGTGTTGATGCCTTGCAGCGGCGCCGCCGTCACACCTTCGTCGAGAATTGCAGCAGCGGTGCGAATAGCTTGTTCCGCCGCGCTTTCTCCCTCTGTAGGGAAATGACTGAGCGCTATCTCCTCCGCAATCTTGATCGCGACTTCCTCGCGTGGGATCATTGAGGAGAGTTCTCGGATCCTTTCCGCTATGCCTGGCGGGCCTACTGATTTCTCGACTCTTTCGGCAACATCCCTCGCGACTCTGCATTCTGGCTCAAGCGCGGGATCCAATCCTTTTGAGCGTGCGAGCCTTGCCAACTCATAGAGCTGATCAAACTGTGTTCGAAGACGGTCACCGTTTTGACTCGTCACTGCAAGGCTTCCGGATGACAACTAAGTATCAAGATGCATCAAGTGATGTGCGCATTTAACCTACTTGGAGGAGACTTGCTCGTCGCGTGGCAGGACACGCGAACGTTTCAGCACTAGCTGGCCTGGCCGCTACTCACTTGGGTTGCGGGTTGAGGCTGTCCGGTTGCGTAGTATTTGTCCGTGAACTTGCAGTAAACGTCAATCATCTGTGTGCCTCGAGGGACATCGAACTCCTCCTTCGCTCCACATGCGGCACATTGAACGATAGCCACGCCTGCACCCTTGGGCAATATGACCTTGATAGCATCCTCGCTGCAGATTGGGCAGGTGAAGACCGTGGGGAGTTTTTTCTTCACGATCCTAATGACACGCCTACGTCGACGACCCATGCTAATCCCGCTGCACGCATGGGTGATCTGCCGGTTATTTCAACGTTCCACGCTTCCTTTGCGAAACGGTCGAGCAAGGGTTATCAAGGCGAGAAGGCGAGTGTGCCGGGGATACGAAACTGTATCCCCTGTAAAGGTTCCCAAAATGGCCACCGAACAACCTGAATCGCCCCTCGACTGGTCCCTTGCCAGGCTCAAGGAGGACAGGCTTGCGAAGACGATATTGCAGAACAGTCACCTGTCAGAGGTCCAGTTCTCCTCATTGGTTATCGATGTCCTGTGGCCCACAAGCCAACCATCCTCTGCAGACAAAGGTCAGAGATCCCGTCGAAGGCAGGTAAGCAAAGGCGCATTCAATCGATCTCTCGCTCAGGCCCGTCGGAACGTCATCAAGTCCATCTACACTGTCTTCCTGCTCGCCTACTTTGGGCTGTTTGATAGCCCTAAATTGGAGCCTTTTCTCCGTCTAGGCGATGAAATGAAGACTTTCCTTGATGCAAAACAAGAAACAGGGCATGAAGGGGAGTCTGAAGCCGGTGATGCCATGAAAGCACTTGAGGACGCATTGGAGAACTCCATTGGCGAACTTGCAAGGATGACTTCGTTCAAGCGCCAGCGTGATGTCACATAATGTGTCGATTCTAAGCACATCATGTCCACGCTCCAGGCGAGACGAGTGTGACATCACACACGTCACAGGAACATGACATGTGGCGTCATGCCTCCGCGTACTGCAACCTCTCCTCAAACGGACTGTCTAGAAATTGAGCACAAATCAAAGCGATGATCCGTGCAGGGCACATACAGACTCGCGCTCGCCCAAGATATTCGTCAATGACGGACATCACTGAGCGAATCACGGACGTGACACGTGTGACGCGTCACAGCCAAATCACACCGATGGACCACGATGGAATTGACAAAGATGAAGTATTCAAGACATAAAAGCATACGAGGCGAATAGTCAGGCGGTAAGGATTACCTTGGATTATTTCTGGCTCCTCGCCCCCGTTTCGGCCGGTTTCGGAGCTTTGGTGACCAGTGTTGTGCTCCGGAGATTCGATATCTCTCGCATCAGCTACCGCGAGGCTCGTCAGATGCTCTCTGCAATGGTTGGCTCGCTCTCAAGCCGGATCGAACAGAACGAAGGTCTGACTAGGGAGCTGTCAGAACAGCTTCAGATCCTGTCCGCGAACCACGCACGCCTGAGCGTGGAAGGAGAGAATGCAGACAAGGAACGTTTGCTCGGGTTCATGCAGGACTGGATGGGGAATGTCAAACGAGTGATTGAGAAGGTCGATGGACTCCAGAAGAACCTCAGGAGTGTGGAGCGAGAGGTTCAGGAGATGCGAGGTCGGGTGAATCAACTGGGTGTTCTAGGAAAGCGAACTGCGGGCGCTCCAGAGACGCCTGTTGGCGTTGTCACGGAAGACACACTTGCCAAACTATCATCCACAGAGAGAGGGGTCTTGGAGCTTCTAGCCAGTGGTGCAAGGGCGGCCCCTGAGATAGGACGACTCGTAACAAAGTCGCGAGAACACACAGCTCGGCTGATGAAGTCACTCTTCGAACAAGGTTTCGTTGAGAGAGAAGCCAACCGCCAGCCGTACGAGTATCGTCTCAACGACAAAGTAAGAGAGGTACTAGCGCGGACGATCCAGCAAGAGGCTACTCCACCTGGACATTAGGTAGCCGCTCAGCCAGAGAGTAGCGCCAACGACCGGGAGAACCAGTACGGTGTAATAGACCTCGATCGACGAGCCTAGAGAGGTAGGTTGCAACCGTCGTCAAGGGTATCGGCTCTACGTACAATTGCTGATAGTGTCTCCTGACATCATCAGAAGAGAATGTTCTCTGTCGGAAGGTGTGAACCACAAGATCTCGAACACGATCCAGTTTGGTGCGAGCATATTGGGTTGGATCACGCTCTGTTGACAGAGGGGAGAGACCACCCATCAGTTCGGCATAGTCGAGGATTCTTGCGATCTTCTCTCGCGTGAGAGGACCATCAAGCGAGACTGTGTGTCGACAGCCTGAGTCATCATAGAATTCAATTCTAAGACGCTTGACGGCCAACGAGTCACACCCTCACAAACATCTGTGAAGTGCCTGCACATAAGTCGGACTGTGCGTAGCTTCATTCGTACCATTGGCAGTTTCCATGGGAAAATCGACGTATTCCAGCGGAAACGCAGGGGTCTATGCCAGTTCACTGAATGTGACCCAAATTCACGTCTTAAATACAGCTATGTGCCGAAGCCTTCGCGTATAGAGATGGCTTTCACACGTGATGGCAGACTGGAGTGAAGGGTCCCTAACCCCTCGCTTTCCAGTGGAGTTAGCTTTGATATTTCGCGGCGTGACAGAACGTCGTAGTGTCTCTACTACAATAATCTGCACGACTCTCCTTATCCAAAAAATCGGCTATTAAATCATCAGGAATTTTCTTTCATCCAAGTCATAACACTTCAAGGAACTACTATTTCCACCGGAACCGTAGGGGTGCCGGGGAGACCCCATTTCACTCCAACAAATTCCTATATCCGGAGTTTTCTCGGTTTTTTTGTTGCAACTAGTCTGATTCCTTCGACAGGGATGATTATTACGAGTTCAAGTAGAAACACAGGGGTAACCAGTGGAGAAGTTCTACATGGAATCCGAGGATGTTCTTGAAGGCATCTTCGACAACTTCCTCACTGGACGACAGCTTTTCGTCAACCGAGAAGTGTTAAGGAACGATTACATACCGACCACGTTGCCGCACCGTGCAGAACACATTCAAAGACTCGGCGCCATTCTCGCGCCTGCTCTCAGTGGTTCCAAGATATCCAATCTCTTCGTCTACGGCAAGACAGGAACCGGCAAGACCATAGTTGCAAAGTTCGTGTTGGAGAGGCTGAAGAAGAAAGCCGAGGATGTCGGTGCTCCGGTTCGAATTTCATACGTCAATTGTCGTATGGCCGGGAGTAACTATCGAGTACTCGCTGATCTCTGTCGTTGCGTCGGAGTCGAGATTCCCTTCACAGGTTTGGCATTAGGTGAAGTCCTTGACAGATTCAGAACCGGTCTCAACACCGAGAGAATCGCCCTCATAGTTGTCCTGGATGAGATCGACGCTTTGGTCAAGGGTCGTCAAGACGATTCCCTTCTGTACGAGTTGACCAGAATCAATGAGGAGCTTGGACAAAGTTGGATCGGGATAGTTGGTGTCTCCAACGACCTCCACTTCAAGGAGTTCCTTGACCCACGAGTGCTGAGTTCTCTAAGTGAAGAGGAAGTTGTCTTCAGGCCGTACCTTGCAAATGAACTCTATGACATACTGCTTGACAGGGCCAAACTCGCATTTGCCGACGGAATCTTGTCGGAACCGCCTCTCCGACTCTGCGCAGGTCTCGCCGCCGGCGAGCATGGCGATGCTAGGAGAGCTCTGGATCTGTTACGTGTGGCAGGAGAGCTTGCCGAACGCGAAGGCGCACGCGTGATCGAGGAGGAACATGTGAGACGTGCGCAACACAAGATTGAGCACGACAGAGTCGCTGAAGTCTTGAAGTCTCTGCCTGTGCATTCGAAAGTCGTGTTGGTCTGCGCGTACTTGGCGACTAATCATGCGCCAGAAGGCGTGATCACCGGTGACATCTACGAGGTCTACCATGAGCTCTGCTCGGTCGCTGGCTTGGATCCGCTTACGCAGCGACGTGTCAGTGGGCTGGTGAATGAGCTTGATGTCATGGGAATCCTCAATGCGAGAGTCGTTAGTTTCGGCCGGTATGGTAGAACCAAGAAGATAAGGCTCGGAGTGTCGCCTAGAGTCATAGTTGAAACCTATTCGGAGGATACCCTCGTCGGACGACTATTTGGTCAGGTGCCAAGGTCTCTTCAGAAACGCACGGCAACCACCTAGAGCTGTTGGCATAGACGACGGCCCATCAACACGCAATGGAATAGTCGAATCACGCAACAATCGCGCTTCCCTGATTGCGGTCTCCTTCGACCGACTTGACTTCGATGAGGCCCGTATGGGGGTCGTTCAGGTCGACGGACTCGACTCAACTGATGTAATCCTCAGGCTACTCAAAGGAACGCGAACTACCGTAATCTTCCTTTCAGGAGCGTCCTTCGCGGGATTCAACATCGTCGACGCACAACGACTTCACAACACGCTTCGCATTCCCATCATCATTATCTCCCGAGAAAAGCCCGACAACGCATCCGTCAAACGTGCACTCAAGAAGCACTTTACGGACTGGAAAACCCGATGGGAGTTGATATGCAAACTCGGGAGAATTCACGCGTTCGCGCCGAACCTTTCGGAGCAGCCGCTCTACTTTGAATCCGTCGGTATCTCTGCGACTCAGGCCAGAAGAATCATCCAGGCCTATTGCGTCACGTCGAGGGTTCCTGAGCCGATTCGGGTTGCCGGTATCATGGCAAAAGGACTAGCGCTCGCCGGACGTGAGCTACCCACCTGTAGACATGAAGTTGGTAACGCTGAGCTTCAGCGTCTGAAGGTTCACTACGGGGAGCAGGCCAGGTGTCGGCACTAGGCCCATTCGCTGTTGATATTCTGTCTGCGCTTGCCATGCACCTGAGTTCACTATGAGTGTTCCTCGGTACTGCTCGTGGCCGAAAATGTGAATGTGCCCGGAATGAAATACGTCGGGCGGCTCGTCGATCACCAGGTGGTCCTCCGGCATCGGGGCAATAGATGTCCGGTTCCCATATTCAGGAACCAAGTGTCTGCACTGCAGCTGAAGTTCCATCGCTCTCTCAGGTTTCTCGAAGCTCATGCCGGGTGCGCTCGTCAACAGGTCAACCAGACTTCGGCCATGATGCACTAAGAAACGTACTCCGTGAATTTCGATTTCACTTGGATTGCCGAGCCAAGTTATCGGCCTTGCCTCGTACAAGGGCTCAGCAAATTCCTTTGGAATCGCTGGTTGGGGAAGGGCCTGCCTTGCCGCGTCATGATCGCCAGGAACGACAATAACCTCGACATAATCCGGGATCTGCTCAAAGAATTTGGCTGCAAATCGGTACTGCTCGTAGATGTCGCCGATGCTCAGCTCGTCTTCTTGGCGTGGGTACACTCCGATTCCGTCTACGAGATCGCCAGCGACTATCACGTACTTAGTTCGCTGGGCCACGTACACCTGTTGAGGGTTTCCCACCTCGCCGTTTAGCCAACGAATGGCGCGCCTGAAAGCATCTTCCAAGAACTTCTTGCTACCAACGTGAACATCTGATAATAGGACTGCATAGACCTCCTCCTTGGCTCCTCGGGGCCTTCGCTCCGGAATGTCTGGGAGTGTGATTCTCTCGGCGACGAGAAGGCTCCGGCTGCTCTTCACGGCTTCAATACAGACAACTTGGTCCAGTGGTGCCCTCAGAGCCATCTCGTAGAGCTGGCGGTCACGGTCGGTTTGGACCAGAACCTGTGCGGTGTCTTCGAGATCATCTACCGTCAGAAAGAGCCTGTTTTCTCGTTCGCGTTTCTCCATTATCATCGCGATGAACTTCACATGCTCATTTTGTTGGGCATTGAGAGCGTTCGATATTGTGCCCGCATCCTTCGCATCGCTCCTCCTACGTAGGATCTCGCGTATCTTCACAAATCGGTCTCGGAAGTGGAGCGTGAAGTCTTGCATCGATCCTCCGAAGATCGACGCATTCGAGGGATCTTTCAACACCTTTAGTTCGCTTTCAATTTGAGCAGCAACGGGAGCCCCGGCTCTGATGGGTTCGGAGATCCGGATCGTCTGAGCCGGAGGAAGCAGGTGGTTGAGAACCTGCTCCACAAGGTTGCGGTCAATCAGGCGCTGTCCAGTAGGCTGCTTCCTTGCGGCGGCAATCAGTTCGTCAGCTAGCTTGTCTTGGTCAAGACGGGTGCCTGAGGCTTGAACGAGTTCGAAGGCGTCTGTGCTGAGTTGCCATCCTGCAGAGACCACGCGCTCAACTACCCGCCTGAATTCTTCGTGGACCTGCATACGGGAGGCCTCTTGGCTCGAAGTGCAGAAGCTCCTGCTATGGCCTCTACATCACGCTGGACGATCTTAAACGGCGTGGTGGGCTGTAATGATCACTTCATTAATCTGAATGGTCGTGGAACGAGTCGTTGGTGTTGTGGCGGCTTGGATCTCCGTCGGCTCCAAAGAACGTCGGATGGAACATTCTTCGTGACTCTTCCCAAAGCCTGGGTTGTTAGGAACAAGCTTGAGAAAGGTGCCATTCTGAGCTTCACGGAGCGGAAAGACGGAAAGATCCTTGCTGAACCCTATGGTGAGCAGGAACGGAAAATCGCTACGGTCACGTTGGCGCCGAGCCCTATGTTGCGACGAGAGATCGAGGAAAAGTACCTCCTCGGATACGACGTGTTTGAGATCGTGTCTCAGCAGGTCATACACTCAGAAACGAGGGAGACCGTGAGAAAGATCGTTCGAAGCCTAGTAGGCCTAGAGATTGTCGAAGAGGACACGAAGAAAGTGGTCATACAATGTCTCATCGAACCTTCCTTGCTCTTTCCTGACAGGATTCTACGGAGGCTTCACTTGATCACACTCTCAATGCACAAGGACGCAGTCTCATCGTTTGTTCATGGTGATTCAAGATTAGCGCATACAGTGGTCGAGCGCGATGAAGATGTTGACAGACTGTACTTCCTTCTTGTGCGTGTTGTCAGAGCTGCTCTGACGGATCCAGCGATCGCTGAGAAGCTTGGCACGAGCGCCATAGATTGCCTCGATCACAGGATCCTCGCCAGCTTTGTAGAGAACTTTGCAGACTACGCTACAGACATCGCAGAGAGTACATGGACTCGGGCGACGGGGAGGGACATGGACAGTACGATCCGAAGCATCGAGAAGGCTGGCGGTATTCTCAATCGTATGCACAAGGACGCAGTTGAGGCAGTCTTCACTCGAAATCTTGCACTTGCCGAGGAAGCGACAAGTCTCTATAAGGACGCGGCTACGAGCATCAGAACGGCCGAGCGGGGCCTGGTGAATGCGAAGCCTGAGACGATCGATCGGCTGGCAACCGTTGTGTCAGCACTCAAGACTATGTCTGAAATAAACGTCGACATTGCCGATTTGGCCGTCACCCGATAGATCGTCGCTGCCGGCCCTTGCACGGGTGTCGTCGTTTGTCTTGATGCATCGCCAGATAGTACAGTGCGGAGATCGTTTTGGCATCTTGGATCTTCCCACGCTCGACCGCTTTCAATGCCTTGTCCAAATACATGGCTTGGACAGTGATGAACTCGTCCTCAGCTGGCTTCGCCTTCGTCGGGACGAGTTGGCTCGCAAGGAAGAAGTGAATCTTCTCCGTGCTGTAGCCGGGCGCTAGATAGCAAGAGAACAGTCTCTTGAAACGCTCTGCCGCATACCCGGTTTCCTCAATCAGTTCCCTCTTTGCGCATGCAACAGGGGTCTCGCCTGCTTCGAGCGTTCCAGCAGGGATCTCCATCATGCGTCTGCGGGCAGCGGTCCTGTACTGCTCGACAACGAGGAGTTTCCCGTTCTCCAAGATAGGGATAATTGCGACGGCCCCAGGATGTTCCACGATCTCCTTAGTGGTTTCTCTGCCATTCGGCAGTCTAACTGTGTCGACGTGCAACATCAGAAGTCTTCCGCTGTAGACGCTCTGAGTCTTGATCGTAACTTCGCTCATGATGCTCTCTCGCGCTTCTCATTGAGAGCCGATATAGCCTCGAGCATATGGAAATGACTGTCGGGTAGGGTGTTACGCCCCGCAAAAAGCACCCAGATAAGGTACATTAGTACTCCCTGTAGCGGGCAGAAAGTCGCCTTCGGCGTCCTATGCGTGTAGCCAGAGTAGGTACGGTGTTCGGCCCTTGCAGTGGGAGCACCTACAGGCGGGGGTAAGTATGAATTCGGCTGGGATCCATGTTTCAAGCAGGTGGGATCGGCTTTCTAGGCCACAGTTTGTGCAGAAGACGCCTTCCAGCGTCCATGCAAGCCTTTCCGACCCGCACTCGCAGGTTCCTGTTTCGAACTCTAGATCAGCACTTGATATTCTAACAGTTCGCTTGATGAATTCGGTTCGATAGTATCGTCGTCGTTTCCACATCAGATAGCATTCGTGAGAACAGACACGTCGTGGTCTGCCGAACGAGTAGGGGATCTCTTTCCCGCAGACGACGCATACGTTCTCTGTCATGGGCGGTCTCTCGTTGTCTTTGTTGACTTAGCAGGCTAGGATGTCAAGTGTGTCTTAAGCCTATTCAAGCGTTCGCGAAGGCTCAGATGGCCGCTTAGTTTCGGAGACTACATGATCCTCTCGCTCGTACTAGGTCATGTGACCTCAACATCTTCATTGATCTCTACTTTAGGGTCAAGAAATCTCACACGAACCAATACATCC
>CAZRNA010000034.1:0-15982 GCA_964601325.1 uncultured Candidatus Bathyarchaeia archaeon | reverse complement strand
GCCTACTTTAACACTTTTGTCTGCACGGTACCTTGTGTGAGTTTCCCGAGCCGATCGATGAATGACCCATAGAGTCCGGCCGGCATCTCAACGAGGGCCACCAAGGACCCGTCTTTTTGCCACTCTTCCTTCGTGATCGTCCCGAACCCTTTGATCGAACCATACGCCTTTGCTGCGTGCTCTGGGAAGACTTTCACAGCGACCCTCATCTTGTCGATCTTTATCGGTATGAGTGTTCGAAGCTCGTCAATTACGGCCTTCGCCTGCTCCTCAGCCGGTTTGAACGGATCGACAACTAAACGGATCTGGTTGAAAGCCTGCTCAATCCTAAGTGGGGGATGAGGTGTGCCGGTTCTGGGGTCAATACAGTTGCGGGAAACGAAGGCTACGATCTGTTTCCTCTTGTCTTCTACGAGTTGTCGTCTTTGCTCGGTGGTGAGCTGAAGTTCACCATGTTTCATGATGTCTTCGGCGACGAGAAGAGGATCAGTTGTTCCGAACGCCTTCTGAAGCTTCTCGTCCGATGCGTGTGTTCCTTTGTTGGCGTCAGCGTAGATCTCGTCGATTACAAGCATTTGTGAGATCGGCGTGGGCTTGCCCATCTTGTAGTCAAGGGCAGGCTCAGGTTTGACTAAGATTTCGAATTTCTCGCCGCTCTTGGTGATCCTTGCCGTTGTATACTTGTCGCTCATTTGGTGCCAGGCTTTTTGGCTGACTCGAGCTTCTTGAGGTATTTGTCGACGTCGGCCGGCGCGAGCTTGGTGAACTTCTTTGTCGCCGATGAGATCAAAGCGATCCTGATCTTCTGTGCATCGATCTTGTCCTCAAGCACTTTGCTCATGCACTTCAGAGCTAGCACGACACTGTCGTCGAGGGTTATCGAGTCTTTGTACTCGGCTTCGAGGATCTCGTTCGCGGCATCGCCGCCAGCCCCGATCGCCCAAGCTTTGTAAGCTAGGTAGGCACCGCTAGGATCTGTCCAGAAGATGCGACTGCCCTTTCGATCTATCCCCCCGAAAAGAATTGAAATTCCGAAGGGCCTAACACCAGCGTGCTGCGTATAGAGTTGCTTGATCTCCCCAATCCGTCGAGTCAGAATCTCAACATCGATCGGCTCATCGTATAGTAGCCGATTGCTCTGCGCATAGATTCGTGCCTGATCAATTAGAACGTGAGCATCACAGCTGAGGCCTGCAACGGCGGCTCCCACGTGCTCGTCGATCTGAAAGATCTTCCACATGAAGGTGGGGTCCTGAAGTTTCGAGGTCGCCCGTTCCTCGGCGGCCAAGACAACGCCCTCAGGCGAGGCAACCCCCAACACAGTCGCTCCTCTCTTTACGGTCTCGGAGGCATACTCAACTTGGAAGAGCCGACCGTCCGGAGAGAACACTGTGATTGCACGGTCGTATGCTCCAGGCACAGAGAACATTGACAATCTTTTTCACCCTTGTAGACTGCTATTTCTAATTGGCAACCTCAAGTCCCTTGGCACAACATCTGTGCGGGGATAGTGCTCGGTTGCTTTCTCCCCTTAGTCCAACGACCCACTATCTAAATCCAGCGCTTTGAATGAAAGACGGCCACACGCAAAGAGAAAGCAGCAATTCTTGTTCCGGGCGATATCGCAATGCCACAGCTCGGGTGTGATTGGCCCATTCTCAGGTGTCTCCGAGGCGCGACCGAAGCAAAAACCCGAAAAGGAGCGAGCTAGCATCGTAGGAGCAGTGACACAATGCTGGCATTGTGTCCTCCGACTCACAGATGTCTGAGTGCGAAAGTAATGATAGAAATCGATTGTGGGGACTTCCATGGTGACCGACACGCCCTAGCCGACTATCTGCGAGAGAAACTTGAGGTTGAAGTTCAAGCGGAACGGAAGGTCCTCCGAATTGTGTCCAGCGGCAAACTTGGTGCTGGACCAAGTACACAGGAAGTCAAAGACTCGGTCAAACGAGCCCTTCACCACATAGGGGCGGAGGAATATCATGTCGTCACTCAAGAGGGTGTTCTCAGCATCAGACAGCGAAAGACTCGAGAACACTATGTGAAAAGGAAGGGGTCTGCGCCTTCGGTTAAACAGACTGTGCCCTATTTCTTCCCCGGTTGACCACTCGATGTGGTCATGTGACTCGGGAACAATGCGCTGTCAAATCCAATCTGAATCTGTAGATATGTGGGTCCGACCGTCGCAGAGTTCGTCATCGCCCCTCAGCATCGAGGCATCTGCCTGGGACTGGCGTCGTCATACCCGAACTTGACTCTACACGCCGATTCTATAAGGTGTCGTTCTTCGCTGGGAGGAGAGTTCAGTCGTGAATGGCGCCTTTTCGGTGAATAGTTCAAGCGTCTCCTTCCGGCACGTTGTTGTAACGCAGCTTGTACGAATCATACCGGAATGGAGCTCGGACCAGTGTCTGCCAATGTGGGAATGGCTGATGGAAAGGCGTAAGTCTATTGAATCATGTCAGTAGGTCGTTACTGCATAGAGTAGTGGTGTAAATTGGAGCTCTCGAAAGATATCGACTTCCTTTCACGGCTAGTTGAAATTGATACAGATTCCAACCTGAAGACGGGATACGTGGCCTGTGCGGACGTCATCAAGAAAGAGGCTGAATCGATCGGACTGAGGACTGAGGTTTATGACTCAGTCGAGGTCGCTCCCGACAAGAAACCTAGGCCGAATGTGATCGCGCGACTCGATGTCGGCGCACGGGAAACGGTTCTTCTCGCAACCCATTACGATGTCGTTGCCGCCGGGACCGGATGGCGACATGACCCGTTCAAACTCGCTGTCGAAGGAGACAAAGCCTTCGGACGAGGTTCCGCGGACGACAAGAGCGCCATTGTCTGTGCGATGAGTGCGTTGCGCGAGTTGAAGGAGAGGACACCAAGGGCGAATGCTATCCTCCTGGCGTGTCCTGATGAGGAAGTCGGAGGCGAACTGGGTCTTGGATACGCAGTTAATCACGCGAATGTGCGTGGCGAAGCTGCGATTGTGATTGATGCCTCGCCAGCCGTTGTTTCGATCGGTGCCAGCGGCATACTGTGGGGCAAGGTTGTCGTGAAAGGGAAACAAGGGCACGCTGGTTACCCGCAGATCGCGAAGAACGCCATAGACGAGGCGCTCCCGTTCCTTCAAAGACTCTCCCAGTATGCAAAGACTCGAGAGCGAATCAGATCAAGGATCCTAGCGCCGCCCGGTTCTCCCCATAAGCAAATCTGGGGGAGATTCACCCTCACCATGCTCAACGCAGGCGAGAAAGAGAACATCATTCCAGGAGAGTGCGAAGCGAGGTTCGACATGCGCGTGTGCCCAGATGAGAACTACGCAAAGGCAAAGAGGGATCTCGAAAGATACTTCAAGAAACTCCGGTCGGCGCAAGGAGTCAAAGCTACACTGGAGTTCACGCAACAAACACCATCGAACTACTTCACGGATCCCAAACATCCTATTGTCGCTAGGTTCGCTCGCGCAGCAAGTGAGGCCTTCGGACGGAGAATCCCCGTGGCAGGGGAGCTGGGCGGCAACGACGGTCACTTCTTCTCCAAAGTTGGAATTCCGGTCATCAGTTTTGGCCCGATTCGCGACGACTGCCGGTTCCACGGTGTAGACGAGTTCGTCTATCTCAAAGATATCGAACTAGTGAAGAAGACCCTCGTGAACCTCATGTGTGATTGGGATACCACCACCTGAACCACAGTCCTTGTGGCCGGTCCTCAGCTCACCGTCGAATACACTGCTCTCCTTGTCCAAAACGGATAGCTGGAAGCGTCGTTCCTCCATGAGGCAACTCCTGACGGCGGATAGGCCGGCTTTTCTCTCACTGGATAAGCCGATTCGATCATGACCATCGGCGTGATGCTCCCTGTATTGGCAATTATCGCATTGGTGGGAGCAATATTGTGTCTCATGCTCCAAACGGACAGCCTGCTAGCTTGCACTTCATCTCTGTCGCCGGCGCATCCGGACTTTGAGCGCCTTTATCGTCCCTGAAGATCGGATGACCATCGCCGCCGCAGGTTGTTGATTTATCTGCGAGATCATTGCGAGCGCCGCTCGCAATCTCTCCACCGACTCGAGCGTGCAACGAAACACTGCCTTGTCCCCTATCGGGTCGAGTCCGATCAGCCTTACCTTCATTTCTGCGACTCCAAATCTGCCGAAATTTCGCTCAACCGAGCCAACGACAGCTTCCTCGATAGCTTGTGCGGAAGCTGGATCCTTGGTCAGGAACCTAATGAGAAGGTACCGGTGACCTCTTCTACTCGTCGTGCGTCGACCTCCTCACGATTCTCACGCCTTCCTCCAATTGTGGCTGCTCCGCTCTCAGGCGGTTCTGCCTGACAATCGTCAGGGGGATCTCCGAGACGCCTGCCAGTGCGGCTTGAGGCGAAAGGCCGAGCATATGCAGAATGGCGGCCACGTCCCTCGGGGCTCTCAGCTCACAGGGGTTGGAGGCATTAGTGGATCCAATGACTGGCGTAGATGCGTCAGCAGCCACCTCGAGCTCTCGTCTCTGCCTGCCAAGTCTCGCTTCACACCCTGGTCCTTGAGTCAACTCCGACATGTTGAACTCCAGAGCAGCCCGGCATGTGCTGGCTAGGTTTCTCCGGAACGAGCTGCCTGGTCCCTGTTTAGGGAAATGTACGATATCGACTCGTCTATCCCGGACCGCCACTCGAGAGACAGGCTGTGCAATGCAGTCTACGGCAACAATCTCGTATTTGGTCCTGAATCTGCGCAGGCTTCTCAATAATTCCTCGCGAGATCTGGGTTTCAAGTTCAATCGCTTGGCGACGTCAAGCCCCGCGTCCTCGAACGAATTCATTGCTGCTGGTACAGGTGTCAGTTGGTCGGGAGGGACGACGAGTCCAACAGTGGCTGTCCCAAGTTGATTGAGAAGCTCTGCCATTGAACGAGCGTTGGCAGCATCATCCAACGGCGGGCATAGGTGTAGGTCGGCGTACTTTCTCATGACACGAGCCTGCTCTCCCTGCATAGATCAACGATCCTTTCGGAACCGTACCCAGAAATGAATTTCAGCCTCATTCGAATAGGGTCGCCTTGGTAGAGCTTGAGCGCTCCCAGAAAGGCGTCCTGTTTGTTGAACCGCAGATAGAGGTTGCCTTCCTTGTCGACACAGCTCCCGATATCGTTGCCTAGAAACTGCTTGTCTGGTTCTGACAGCCTCTGTGACAGAACTTGGAGCACGTTCGGGAGCAGCGCCTTTCCCGTAAGCTTCGCTGATATTGTGGCGATCGTGTTTCCATGATGCCCTTTGACGTACTGACGGGTCAGATTCGGCTCTGTCTGTGAAATCAATTCGTGGAGAAATCTTGCCGCTTGCTCCACCTTCTGTATGTCTTCTGTGGCGTGAGCGATCACGCTAAGATGCGCCGAGAGGAATGGGCTGCTGCTAGGCGACATGCTTGGACACGACTGATAGGGAACGCTCTTGTCTAGGTGCCTTTTACTAGTTGCTGGATTCAAGGTTTCAGGCTCTCGTGAGTGTGATTTGCCATGGAAGACTTTCAGTTCAAGCAGGTAATCGCTGTCAGAAGAGACCTAGACATGGGAAAGGGAAAGGTTGCTGTCCAAGTCGCTCATGCGGCTGTATCGGCAGGTGAGATGGCTCGCAGAAGGTTCGCAGAATGGTGGGATGCATGGCTGAGGGAAGGCCAATGTAAGGTTGCAGTAAGAGTTGACTCCCTTGAGGAGATCCTGCAATTGGAAAGGAAATCAAAGGAACTTCAGCTTCCTTTCGCCCTGATCACGGACAAAGGTTTGACGCAAATTGAGCCCGGGACGACGACTTGCCTAGGCATCGGTCCAGCTCCATCTGCGATCATTGACTCGCTGACGGGGAACCTTAGCCTACTTTGACCGTTGTCTTTGGGGAGATATTCTGGTCCATCTTCCGCGCCTGCCTTTCAGGATGGGATGCAGATTCTCAGGTTTTCTGAGGTTCATCATCACGACCTCCACGCCTTTCTTGGCCGCGTGCTCGGCTTCGAAGAGCTTGCCTTGCATCCCTGCGGTGACATCTGGCATTCTTGACCCCTGAGCCGACCCTGCGATCTTACGAATTTCGCTGCAAGAAATCGTTTCTAGCAGCTTGGCATCTCTGCAGGTCTTTGGATCCGAAGAATATAGGCCGTCCACATCGGTTCCGTAAATGATCATTGACGCTCCCATCCGAGGGGCGATCCAAGCGGCCATCTGATCTGCTGATACCACTCTCCAACCCTGCTCAAGATCCGGCACCAAGTCTCCACCGAACAGCGGAACAAGCCCTAGCTCTGAGAACTCGCGGATCGGACCAAGCTCGGCTCTGCACAGTCTTCCTGATCGTGCTATCATGAAGCTGGATGGAGTGAACGGTACGACAGGAATTCCATGATTACAAAGGATTGAGACCAGCATCTCTTGCAGTCTGAGCAGTTGCAGCTTTGTCCTGGCAAAGCTCCTTGTCTTCTCCCTACTGAATCCCTCGTCGAGTCCAAACCGCTTCACTGGTATGTGGCCAAACGAACCCGCTCCATTCAGGAGAATCAGTCTGTCTCGGACCCTCGCGAGTTCTCTCGCTATTCTGTGCATTGAACGGAGGTCTGCCTTGAACGCCAGCCTCTTGTCTGTTATTACAGATCCGCCAAGTTTGACAACTACGGTTCTACTGCTGCGAGCCAATCCCTGCCTACCCGTGGCTAGGTTCAGAGTCTAGCGAAAAATAAGGGCTCTGTGTCGCTAACGTTTTCGCTTCTTCACTCGCTTAGCGCTACGCTTGGCCTTCCTCTTGGGGCGCTCGGAGGCTTTGTTTGGCTCGGGTACGACAGCGAGAGCCTCCACCGCAGCCTCCGGAGCAACAGTCTCCTGAGTGGGAGGAGCTAGGAACGCGGTCAAGGCGGTCACGTTCTGCGGGTGAATGGTAGATCTGCGCTCATCTACCCTTATTCCCATTGAACGGGCTTGCGATTTCAGAACTCCGGCTTGCTTGAGTTCGCCTAACGAAAAGCCTCGACCCTTTCGGAGCTTATGTGCTCCATGCACGAACCTTGGAACTAAGGGAACCGGTGGCGACATTTCTGACAATCTTGTTCACTCCCCTCATGTATGCAGCGCAAGGGCGTGCGCAATTGTTGCGTCTTTCTTGATAGCAGGATGGTTTGGATCCACGAGAACAACCTCGAACCATTTGCTGGTCCCGTCCTCCCATACGTAGTAGGAATTCAGCACGGATAGATTGGGGAACTTCCTGGCCACTCGCTCTTCTGCTATCTGTTTGAGGCTTTTCGCTCTGGTGAACTTTGTCACACCAAGCGCTCTTGGTCTTCGTCCTGATGATGGGCGCTTCTTTCTGGCACCACCCTTTCTAACGCGCACCCGTGCCATAACGAAACCCTGCTTCTTTCGGTATCCCAGACTTCTCGCGCGATCCGGACGAGTCGGGAATTCCACACGCTTGATGACGCTTTCTCTTCTCCAGGAGATGGCTGCCTGGCGAAGGTATTGATCAACCGCACTTTTGCCTCGCTCCTTCCATGCCTTGGACACATACTTGTACGCTCCCATGGATTCTCGCCGGCTTTTCGCCTTCCTATTCTATGGTTATGGATTGCCACCACACAGGAAACTGCTCGATAAAGGTTGTCCCCTTTGCAGATCCACATCCTAACATCATGTTGCTCGTTCATTGTCGCATAGGCTCGCGAGGACAGGCATCGATTTCACCTGAAAGGATCAAGGTGAGTTGTCTCGATCACGAAAAACCGGCTCAGATAGTAGGCAGTTAGGTTGCTGCTCAGTATCACGTGTGTCCACTCGGTCTGCAGCAAAGACATCATTAGGCAATTCTGTGCATTTGTAGAGGGGAATGTGGTGCACAGTGGGCTTCTGTGTGGGGGTCGTAGGAAAACCCAATGTTGGCAAGAGCACGTTCTTCAGCGCAGCAACGCTCGCGCACGTAGCAATTGCGAACTATCCGTTCACCACCATCAAGCCGAATAGGGGAATGGCGTACGTCAGGACTCCTTGCGTGTGCAGAGAGCTTGGCGTTCAGGACAACCCAGCCAACTCCGCATGTATTGATGGCACACGACTGATCCCCGTCGAACTTGTGGATTGCGCAGGGCTAGTCCCAGGTGCGTGGCAGGGAAGAGGTCTGGGCAACCAGTTCCTAGACGAAATCAGACAGGCTGACGCACTCGTACACATCGTCGACGCAGCGGGAGCAACTGACATCGAAGGAAAGCCGTGCAGTATCGGGTCGCATGACCCGCGAGAAGATGTCGGGTTCCTTGAGAAGGAACTTGATATGTGGCTCCTCCAGATCGTCAAGAAGGACTGGGACAGAACAGTCAAGCGAGTCGAAGGGACCAAAGATGACTTTGGGTCCGTCCTGGAAGATCGACTGAGCGGACTCGGAGTCAGACGAGCCCATGTCCTGAAAGCGCAGACCGATCTTGGCCTAGATGCAGCGCATCCAAGTCGATGGAACGACGACCAACTGCTGAAGTTACTCCACGAAGTAAGACGAGTGACGAAGCCAATGCTTGTCGCTGCGAACAAGGTCGATATTCCAATCGCTAAGGACAACACGGAAGCTCTGGAAAAGCTGGGCTACCCGGTAATCCCGTGCTGTGCGGAAGCGGAGTTAGCGCTAAGGAGAACCGCTGAAAAGGGATTGACAGACTACAAGCCCGGGGATAGCAACTTCAAAGTGATTGGGCAAGCACTGTCAGCTGAACAACAAGCCGCGCTGGATAGGATAAGGGAGAAGATTCTGATACCATGGGGATCTACTGGGGTTCAGGCTGCGATCGACTACGCCTTCTTCAAGATGTTGAAAATGATCACGGTCTACCCTGTTGAAGACCCCGAAAGACTTGCAGATCACAAGGGCCGAGTGCTCCCCGACGCGTACCTTGTGCCCTTTGGCACTACCGCGAAACAGTTCGCCGGAATAATCCATTCGGATCTGGGAGAGGGATTCCTCTACGGCATAGAGGTGAGATCCAAGATGAGGATCGGGGAGGAACACGTCTTGAAAGATCGCGATGTAATCTCGATTGTGAGCGCGAAGAAACGAGGATAGTATGGACTGTGGCGCGCTATCCCTGCGGGGACATTACATCCTTGGAAACAACCGAACAGGCGGGGATCACTGCCCCGGAAGCAATTCGGATGCCCGGCATGAATGACACGTTTATGCCTGTCCTGACGTTGTCACCGGTTACGATGCCAAGCTTCCTTAGACCCGTGTCCACAAGGCTGTCCCTTATCCTCATGCGCACCGTATTGTCGTTGAGCTTGAGGTTCGCGATTATGGTGCCCGCCGCCAAGTTGCAGTGTTCTCCGATTATGCTGTCGCCAACATAGGAAAGATGCGGTATCTTCGTGTGGTCCATGACAATGCTATTCTTGATTTCACAGAAGGCACCAATTGTTGATTCTTTCCCGACACACGTGCTCGCACGTATGTGAGCAAGAGGCCCTATCACTGCCCCCTCTCCAATCCGAGCCGGTCCTTCGATGACTGTTCCTGTCCTGATAAGAGCGCCTTTCTCGATTGTAACCTGACCTGCCACCTTCGCCCCTTGCTCGATCCTCCCGGCGATCCTTCGCTTCGATTTGGTAAGAAGACGTGCGTTTGCAGCAAGTACATCCCATGGCTTTCCGATGTCTTGCCAGTCAGATGGGTCAATCCTCGCCCATGCCACGGGTGTTCCAGTCTTTGCGAGAGAGGATATCGTATCGGTGATCTCAAATTCGCCTCTTCCTGACCGAAGTGTCGTTTGCAGATGATCGAATATTGTCGGATTTAGAGCGTAGATTCCTGTGTTAGCGAGATTGCTGGGGCTTTGTGATTGACTTGGTTTTTCAATTATCTCGGTGAGTGAATCTCCTGAGACTTTGGCCATTCCATAAGACTCGGGGCGCGAAACGGGAACGAGTCCGATTGTTGGTTTCCCCCCTTTCTTCCTGTACGTGTCAACAACACGCTTGATTGCACGTGGGGTAACCACGAGGTCACCGTATGCCACCAAGAAGTCATTGCCGCCAACCTGATCCCGCGCCATCGAGACGGCGCTCGCGGTTCCCGAGATATCCGGCTGGTCAACGTAGTCGACAGTAACGCCCAAGTTGGAACCGTTACCGATGTGTTTCTTGACGAGTTCGCTTCTGTACCGAGTGACCAGCACGATTGACCGTATTCCTGCCGACCTGATGGCGGATATCACATGCTCTACTATCGGCTTGCCGGCAACCGGGATCATGTGCTTTGACCGGTTCTCGGTCAATGGCCAAAGACGCACCCCTTTCCCTGCCGCGAGGACTACCGCCTTCAAAGGCCCATTTGAATGTCTCATATCCGGTCCTCTACTAGTAACAGACTAGGATCTGATAGATGTCATTTGCGCGGGTCACTTGACCGTGGCTCTTAAAAGACCCGCAAGTTGAAAGCCAGCTTCTTCGGGAGAAGACACCAATTGGCCTTCGACTTGATCTCATTTACCTCCGGTATCGTGGCCGGGGGTCTAGTCGGCGTGCTCGCAGGCTATCTTCACGAGACAGAAACCATCGGAGAACTCCAAGAAAAGGTTCGGATGGCCATGGTTCAATTGGAGAAGACCACTTCCACGATCCGGAACAGAGCCGGCAAGGAACCTGCCGGGTCCGATCTGCAGCATCAACTTCAGCAGCTGCAGGACGAAATCAAGAAATTGTACCGGAGACCTGACCGCTAGGCTTCTACAGCCTTGGGTTGCACCGATGTTTCGCCGGGCTTGGCCATCACGCCTTCAGGAATTATCAGGAGCTTAGACTTCCTAACTCCCACATGTCTCAGTGGAGAGACCTTCTTGGCAAGATTATAGATCTCAGACCCGAATATGCCGAGAACCATCTCATGACAGAGCTGGTCGTACGCCAGAGTGGACGCCTTGTCCTCTATTGTCTTCCTCATGATGCTCCTGATCAGATGTTGCTGGTTAGCATTGACTCGGTCTCTCGTGAAAGCGACTACCGATGCACGAGTCACGTATTGATCCTTTGAAGTCACGTTGAAGATCGCATCTATGCGTGTGCTTCCCCGCCTCACCAAGCTACGGAGGTAGTCCGCCGAGTACTCGTGCCCCTTCAGGATGGTGTCTGCGCGAGTGCCCTTCACATTCGCGGCGAGAAAATAGAGTTTTTGCGACTGGTGGGAGAAATCGTTTGTGATATCGTAGAGCGTTGTCTCTACCACTCTGCCAATCACTTTCACCGGATCACTACAGGGAATCGAGGCGACTTTCTTCTCGCCGAAGTACGCGGGTGCGTAGACATCGTACCATTCCTTGGCACGCCACTTGTCCCTGACCTTCTTGGTAGCCTTGGACAATCTTCTATCACTGAGCGAAAACGCAGCACCCTCCGAGGGCTATTAAACCTTTGGCGCGTCATAGCAGCCTGATCAGTGCTTGGTCCGCGCTCTGGTCCTTCCGTATTTGGGTGTCGATGCTAGTCCGTCAACCGCGATTAGGCAGAGCAACAGGTCATCAATGGTGGCTAGAAGTGAATCGACATCTTGCGCACCGGTAATTGTTGAAACCACTCGTTTTCCTTTGACCCGAGATGTGATGTGAAGCGGCTTAGGTGCCACCCGGTTATCGGCATCCACGGCGGCTCCTACTGATCTAGCAGTCGAGGCATCGGCGTAGTGGGTCGTGACTGTTGCCTTCACTCTTCCTTCATCTGCTCGACGATCAAGCTGTCTATCATACGATAGAACTCTTCAGCATTTGCGGAGCGGATGTGCGCTCCTGCGGCCACGTCATGTCCTCCACCGAAGCCCCCGAAAGCGGCGGAGGCTTTCTGCAGAGCAAGACCGAGATCCACTCCCTTCTTCAGCAGGGCCTCGGGCGCCCTCGCGGATATCTTCACTCCCCCGTCTCTAGATCTCGCGCCCACAATTGTTGCCTTGTTCGGCCTGAGGTGTCCTGCCGAGGACAGGATCGATGAGAATGCGCCTGTCATGTTCTCTGCGATCTTGTCCTCACCTCTCACCACGCAGACGACATTTAGCTCCATGATAGCAGAAGGGGTTTCAGTGAGCCATTCCATGTACTCTGCGAGCGTTTTTCGGTATCTGGCAACTAGTTCTTGCACCTCCTCTAGGATACCGCCCCTTTCGCCAAGACAGATCGATACCGCTAGGCTTTCTCGATCCATTCTCCCGCATGCGTTGAGCATTGATGAGAACTCGCGTGCATCTCGGGTCAGGCTTCCCGCGGGCTCGCCTGTGATCGTATAGATTGTCCCTATCAGTTCGAGCGCTTTGCTTCCCTTGAAGCCCTTCGAGACGAGTAGCTCCACTATCGCACTTAGCAGGGTCTGCTTCTCCTCGCGACTCAGGTCGCTGATTGTTCTCCATCGTTCCCCGACTTTCAGCGGGATCTTGTGGGACGCAAGCAGCGCTGTGCAATTGTCCTCTTCCCCGGTCAAGTGTGGCAGGTAAGGCGTTGTGGTCAGCGCAAGTGCACGATGTATGGGCCGAGTTTCTCTGCCAAAGAACAGCAAGTCCTTGTCAGTTTTCAGGGACCCACACTTTATGCCGTCTTGGACCGCGAGTTCGTTAGGTCCGCGTAAGCGCCGCTCATTGTTCTTGTCCTGCATGTCACCAAGTGCACCAACAACAGCAAGCACAGAGAGATCGCCGTTTGACGGGGACATCTTGCGGGCGACCAGATAGGCAAGTCCCGCCGCGCTTATCTCAGTGGCGCCGTCGATCCCGAACTCATGCGGGTTCACTTGGAATACTCTCAACGGGGTCTTTCCGGCGGGTGGATGATGATCTATCACCACGATTTCGTGTTCTTCAGCCGTTTTTGTGAGGCTATCGAGATAACCGCTGCCTATGTCTGTGAGCACGAGCAAGTCAGGCTCAGAGCGCAGAGCTTCCTCGAGAGTGTCAGGGGCCAGCTCCTTTATGACTCTGAGTTGGAACCTTGCTTCGATCCTTGCGAGACTAGACCCTATGATACCAACTGCCGCTAGTCCGTCGGCGTCGTAATGAGAAAGCAATAGAATCTTCGACTCGTGAGATGCCTTGTCCTTGAGGATCTCGGAAGCTTCCGCTGCTCTCGCGAGAAGACCTTCTAGATCTGGTTCAGACGACATCTCTAGGCCACGGAGGCGGCCATTGGCTTGTATTCCCACTCCGGCTGCAGCTTGCCCTGTGCCTTGTAGTACTTCACGAGACGGTGTATTTTGGACTCGGCCATTGCGAGTGCTCGCTTGTTTTGGTAGTCTTTCCTGTTCTTCTCCAAGTGTTTTCGAAGGCCTTGGGCTCTGCGAAATAGGTAGTCAAGGTCTTCAGGGATTTTCGGAATCTGGCCTGACGCCCGAGCCAACTGGGTTACATTCTTTCCCGTCAGAGGTTTGACGAGGGGCACTCCGTACTTGTCTCGGAGAATGGCCCCGATCAGACCCGGTGAGTTTCCTTCCTTTGCGAGCTTGGCTATTAGAGCCTCAATTTCTTCCGGTGTGTATTTCAACCAAGCCGGGGGCTTCTTGTTTACAGGTCGCGTCGAACCCGACCGGCCTCGTTTGCTCGTGTACAGTCTTGCTAAGTCAGACACACTCCGAGGGTGCACCCTAATTCCAGATTTTGGTATTCGACCATCCCTGCTCTATTTAAGTCGTTCCCGCAAAGAGCCGGGCCGATTCTGCGCGGCGTCCCTCGCTAATGGTGTTTCTAGCCAATCGGCTTGCACTGTGAGTAGCCATTTTGAGATTTTCTTGAACGAGGCCGCCCTGTGAGACGACCTATTCTTTTCCCGGACAGTCATCTGGGCGAACGTTCTGCCGTCTCCCTTGGTCGGGGTGAAGATTGGATCAAATCCAAAACCGCTTACTCCCCTAGGATGCAGTCCTATATGTCCGAATACGCTCCCTGTGAAGCACCTCGGTTTTCCTCTAGGTGTACAAAAGGCTGCGACGGATGAGAACTTGGCGTTCCTCTTGGAGACGCCCTCCATTAGCTTCAAGATGCCTTTGTTACCGAGGCGTTTGAAGACGTCCGACGAGTAGGGGCCGGGAAATCCGTTAAGGCTGCGAATGAATAGGCCTGCGTCTTCGGCTACAACAGGGATTCCAAGTCGCTTCGCTGCTTCCTGAGCCCCATACGACGCGATTTCTGAAAGGTTATCAGATTGAATTTCGATCTTCGGTGCAGCAAGCATTTGCAGTTGCAGCCCCGAAGCTGTCGCCACGGCTTGTGCTTCCCTGAATTTCCCTTTGTTAGATGTTAGGAACCAGACTCGTCTGTGTTCTCTCACTATACCTCCCCCGCTTCTCGATCTCATGCATCTTTGTCAGGACGCACTCTGTGTCTTTTCGTCCTATGACTAGTCGGTAGCCATCGAGCACAGCTTTGAAGGCCCTAGAGTGCAATGTGAAATGCGTGCTCTTGAATGCCCTACTCATGAGTAATAGGTCTACGCCTCTTGCCTCTGGTTCACTTGAGTAGCCGCTCAAGCCAAAATCGATGAAGAACAGTTTCTCTTCGTCTCTGAGAATCATGTTGGAGGTAGTGAGATCTCCGTGAACAATTCCGCCTGAATGGAGCCGGCCAACAAGTGATCCGACAAGGCCGCAAGTTCGTGTCAGATTCGAATCGTCCATTCCGAAGAAAGCTTCCTTCAGACGAGGACCATTCACATAATCCATGATGATCGTGGAGGTTGCCGTGTCCACCTCGTACACGGTTGGTGTCGGAACCCCTGCGCGTTTGGAATCGTGAAGGAGATGAGCTTCGCGTGATGTTCGGGCAAGCCTGATGGAAGAATCCAGGCGGTCAACCCTGTACGCCTTTGGGAGGCGAGTTTTCATGACGACCTGCCTACCATGCCACTCCTCTAGGAATATGCTAGCCTCCGCCCCTTTGCGGATCAACATGACGGGATCATCTCCAAGGAATTTCAACCTCATCCAGTCGCCATCGAGGCCTGACTTGGCTTCGTTCAATGTCGAGAAACAGTCGACACCCGAAAGCCAACGTTCCAGTCCATGAAATCTGAGCACCGCAGTCGCCTGCGAACTTCTTATCCACGGCATGGAAAGCGGCGGAATGTTCGTCTGCTACAACCTCAAGCTTCTTGCGGAGGGCGGAATTCGAGGCAACTCCTCCAACGAGTAGAACCTCTTTCTTCTCCGTATGTGCTAAGCTTCGCTCTACCGCCTCTGCCAGCATCGAGAATGACACTTCTTGGACTGAGTGGCAGAGATCCTCAATCGGGGTTCCTGCGTCCAAAAGCTTCGTTACCGCAGTAAGGAGGCCAGAGTATGAGACATCGTTTCCCTTCACCGTGTACGGAAGCTCGATGAAATTGGTGCTCTTGGCTGCGAGTTGTTCGATCACCGGCCCTCCTGGCGAGGCGAGACCTGCAGAGCGGGCAAACATGTCAAGCAGGTTTCCGAGGGTTATGTCCTCTGTCTCACCGTAGATTCTCCACCTGCGGCTGGCAAACGCCGCTATAGTGGTGTGTCCTCCAGAGAGCAGAACCACCAGTGGGTCGCGAGAACCGGTCGTAAGCGAGCCGATCTCTATGTGGCCGATTGCGTGGTGGACCGGTATCAAGGGGATCCGGAGTTTCGAGGCAATTGCTCTCGCAATAGTGGCCCCGATTCGTAGCGTTGGTCCGAGACCTGGGCCGAGCGCGATCGCTACACCATCAATCCCTTTGGCTTCGATTTCAGCGTCTCTGAGCGCGCCTCGAATCACGACATCGGCTATTGATGAGTGATGGTGTGCGGCCTCCCTAGGATGTATCCCTCGCCCTGCAACTGGAATGTAAACCCGTTTGACGTCAGAAAGGATGTGTCCCTCGGAAGTGGCAACGCTCGCACCAAAAGTGTGCGCAGTAGACTCAATGCCGAGGATCAGTGAAGGCATCTGTATCTCCGTGTCGCGAGTCGCGTGATGAAGGCTAAATAGAACTT
>CAZRNA010000033.1:0-16183 GCA_964601325.1 uncultured Candidatus Bathyarchaeia archaeon | reverse complement strand
CCAAGACAGAGTATGTGGGAAGTATCTGGCTGAGCAGTTCCTGCATGAAGTAGCCCTCAAAGGCACTGCCGCCGGTCAGCATCATGACCCCAGCTAGTATGGGAACAATGCTTCCGATGGCCACTATCAGCACAAGTATCTTCACTACCGTCGGTCGCTTCTTCTCAGACATCTCAAATAGTTTCCAGTGACCTGCAACACGCCTCGCTGCGCATTTCAAACTTTCGCATGTTGATAGAAGAACCGTCTCGATTCTTCTCGTCTTCATCACTCTCGTTGAGTTGGAATAGTTGTGTGTGCGCGCATCAACCTACTACATATGCAATTCCTTACGCGTCCATGTGGAATCCTCTTATAGTCCTCGGCCACGGGTCAGTCTGTGGTTCGCGTTGAAGCTGTGGGCTTCACTCTACGTTATGGTTTGGCTGGGGTTGCTGGAATTCATTCTCGTCTGGGCACCGATTTCCGGATTCACGCTGCCTCTGTACGGGCACGTGGTTCTCGGCATCGTCATATTCGCAATCGCGTACAGCAACGCCTCTAAACTGGGTAAGACGCAGTGCCCGGCTAGGATCAGGAGGATCGCAAAGGCAACAGTCGGGTTAGCGGTCTTCGAGGGGGTGCTTGGCATCCTTCTCTATCTTGGCAACACTGGGTCGCTTCCGCATTTCATCACGGACGCGGTGAGCTTCCTGCACTTGGGCACCGCTCTCGCGATAGTGACGCAAGCAGCCTCAACTGCAACTGCTTACGATATGTGGGAAGAGAAGGAATTCGTGTAGAAGTCGAGTTGGAAGCGGTTCGCATCGCACCGTCCTCTCGGGCCTTACAATCGACGGTTTCTCCTGCTGTCTTGATTCCAGAGAAGGTCCGGTCCGTCCCACAGCTACACTAAGTACGATCGAACTCTCAAGTGGCCAGTCAAGCGAATTGGGTCCAGCTATCGTTTTTCTCTGATCTGTTTCGCGACTTTCTCGGCTACATTTAGGGTGTACTCAATGTCTTCTTTCTCGATGCCTCTATGTGTAACCATCCTGACGCGTCCGGCCTCCTGCGCGCCTGCCTTCACACCCAGATCACGCAATCTAGCTGCCCATTCAATCGCAGCTATTCCTAGGCCGCTAACATCGTAGCGAACGATGTTCGTCTGAATGTGGTCAAGATCGAGCGAGATCCCGTCTATCTTCAATAGACCTCTCGCGAGGAGTTTCGCGTTTTCGTGATCGTCCTTGAGGCGGTCA
Organism: uncultured Candidatus Bathyarchaeia archaeon; assembly: GCA_964601325.1. Taxonomy (GTDB): domain Archaea; phylum Thermoproteota; class Bathyarchaeia; order 40CM-2-53-6; family 40CM-2-53-6; genus CAVPLU01. The sequence continues at coordinate 14,942 of CAZRNA010000033.1, read as the reverse complement.
ATCATTTTCTCGATCGCGATTATTCCGGGCGCCGCGATTATGCCGGCCTGTCTCATGCCTCCGCCGAGCATTTTGCGGTATCGCCTCGCGCGGTCGACAAGGCTGCGGCTTCCGACTACGAGTGATCCAACCGGAGCGCTCAAGCCTTTGGAGAGGCAGAACATTAGGGTGTCGACGTAGCGCGTTAATTCACGCACGTCGATATTCTGTGCCACGGCAGCGTTGAATATCCTCGCTCCGTCCATGTGGACGTTCAGCCCGCGCGTCTTCGCGAAATCACACACCGCCTTGATCTGGGACGGTGACCAGACTGTGCCTCCGGCGTAGTTGTGAGTATTCTCGATACAGATCAGTCTCGTCGGAGGAAAGTGTATGTTTGGCTGTCTAAGCACGGCCTCGATGTCCTGTGGAGTAATGACGCCCATCTGCCCCGTGACGAAACGGGGTACGAGACCGCCAATTACAGAGAATGCGCCGACTTCGTGGCTGTACATGTGGGCGTGAGCTTCGAGTATGACCTCGTCTCCTCGCTCAGTCTGGCTCATCACACTGGTCAGGTTCGCTTGCGTTCCGCTCGTCGTCAAGAGAGCGGCTTCCTTTCCCATTTTCCTAGCCGCAAGCTCCTCCAGACGGTTCACGGTCGGGTCTTCTCCGTAGACGTCGTCGCCGAGTTCGGCGGTTCTGATCGCCTCGAGCATTTCTTCCGTTGGAAGGGTTACTGTGTCGCTTCTCAGGTCCACCACGCGCATGCTAGATCGAGCTCAACAGCAGCTAGCTACTGATTGTCGATTTAAGGTTCGGTAAGTGCCGGCAAGCACGGGCGTTTTTCGTCGCCCTCAATATCCCTTGCTGAGCGGTGGATAGCTGCCCCGACCGTACGAAAGATGCTTGTCGTTGGCTCTTGGATGGGAAATCCGATCATTATCTACGGAAAGAGATGAAGGCACAATGCGTCTTGCTGCTCTTCTCCGTCCGAGCGTCGTGACTCGAACATGTGATTTCCTGCCATAGTCTTGTCGTGCGCGGTCGGAGACAATTGTGGGATGATGATTCGATCTAGAAGTACAGACCAACGAACACGAGAGCCGTTATCACGATCGAAAGAATCGCCCCGGCCAACGCCTGCAAGAGCGTGTGAGCGCCCAACCTGACCCTAGCCCAAATCGTCAGAACCGCAAGCATAAAGACAGGCAACATCCATACACCGAGAACGAGCGAAAGCGCAGTGGCCATGCCTGCAGTCGCCGCTGCATGGGCACTGATTTTCCAAGCAAACGTAATCAGCATCAATGCCATACCAACGGAAAGATACGCCACAGAGAGTACGAACATGATCTTGTTGTCCGTTGCCGAGAAGACTAGGACTCCAGTTGCGTAGGCTACTAGGCTGATCACGTAGACGGGGCCGCGCTTGTTCCTGTCTGATATGTCGAGATCGATTCGTTTGGTTCTCACGGCGTAAGCAACCGGCATGAATGGTCCGATGGATAGAATTAGAATGCCGAGCAACGCCGAGACTTCTGGACTTGCAATAGGTCCGACTCCGGTGGGCGAGAACCAAGAGAAGACGATCGATTCGACCGTAGCGACACTGAAAGGAGTCAGAGCTGCCGAATAGAATTCAGCTGCCCGTCGATCCATCTGCATGATATCGCCGCCTCTAGAGTATCCTGGTGTCGATGATATGCACCCTCTATTTGTTGGACGTGTCTCTTTGCCTGCACAGAGAGAAGGAAGCGAAACGCTTCCCCGAGAAGTTCTAGCGATTCTTCTGGCACGCACGACGACGAAAAACTCCTCCAGTGGAAAGAGATTTCCAATGGAACTCGACTTTCTTAACTGGAAATTAGCAATCTGACAACATCTGTCCGTCAGCATGACGCTCAGCCCGTGTCAATACCGCAAATCTGTCAAAAGGCAGCGACGCACGGAAAATCGATTATTCAAGTTTGGCGAATTCGCCGGAAGAGTCTTAGGGCGTTCTCTCTGAGTAGTTTTCTCGCCACGACTTTCGCCTCGTCCAGCGTCATGCTTTGATCATCCACTTTTTCCGATAGAACTCTGGCGATGTTTTCTCTTGCGATGACTGAATGCCCGTAGGTGCCTTCAACATGCACATAGTCGCCTCCGAAACCCATAATCTTGTTGACTGGAACTGTTTCAAGCCATTCGGACAACGCGGCCCTGGCTCGCGACGGCGATATGATGTGGAGCCAGCACATGTCGATGTACACGTTCTGGAAGTTCTTCGCAAGCGTCGCCAATTCGCCGGTGAACGGGTAGGCACCGTGAAACAGGTCGAAACAAACATCGGTATACTCCACGAACAGGTTGACGAGGTTCATTGGATTCGCGTTTGAAAGTATGTTCCCGAAACCTTCCTGAAGGCCCGTGTGGATTTGCACCGGGAGACTATGCTTGGCCGCAAGCTGAAGGACCCTGTGCATCATGAAATCCTGGAGAGGTTTTGCCTCCTCAAGTGAGGGGCCATAGGCCAGCGTTGTTCCCATGATGGAATCCGGGCGCCAGTCGAGGGGCTGGCTTCTGAATATCATATTGAACGCTTTCTCGGCTTCGGCATAGCCAGTCTTCTCAAACTGGATTGTTCTGAAATAGGCTAACGCTATCTTCACGCCAGCCATCTGATCCGCTAGTTTGCCGAATTGAATGTCAAGCGCCCGAGCAAGGTCAGAAAGGGAGTGAATGCTGACCCCAAGTCGAACGGACAGTCTCTTCAAGTCGAATATGTTGTTCACCATGACGAAGTCGTCGAATTGCATAACAGGAACGAAGAGTTCCCTATCCACTTTGTCTGGTCGCACGGCCCTGCCTAACTCGTCAAGAGAGTCAACGATGCATCGTTCTATCCTCGCCTTCTTTTTCAAGACCCACTTGTACAGGCCGGGCCGGTTGAGCTCTTTCATCTTGCTGGAGAGTTTCTGATACGTTCCTTCCTCCAGTCGATCGATCCCGTAGAGGTCGCGCATTGCTATTTCCAGAACCCTAGCGTATCCGGTATGCCGCACGTTTTCCCAGAACGGCGAAAGTATTCTCCATCTCTCTTCGAGAGATTTCTTTGGATCGACTATTGTGAGAAGATCCTCCTGCCTCATTCCCGACGAGACCAGATCTGACGACGCGTACTGCCTGAAGAGAACGGTTAGGGCGTCGATGTCTTTTGCAATTCGATCTTCCTCTGACATCAGGTGCTCATGTGTGTCGATCAGCACAATCTCGTCGACGGCCTTCCTTATCGCGGCATCGGATGAACTGGCTACCATCAAATCCACCTAACCGACGACATCGTATGCGCGTGTATGCTCCTATAAGAAGCCGGGCGTAAACCCAACTCGCGGACTGACCCCCTGGCAAATCAACGATCTCAACGACATCGAGCAACAAGTAGGCAGACAAACACCGTGGATGGGAAGGATCCCCTTGTCTATCTCGGCTGTTTGAGCCGTGACCAGGCGTCTCTCCGAATACGTAAGGCTATTATTGATTCGTCAGGAGCGAATGCTGATATTGGTGTGAACATGAACGTCTTCGAGAGTCGAAGACAACGCGCTCAAGAACTGATGGCTCAACATGGCGTTGCCGCCCTACACGTTACTAGCCGAGAGAACTACTTCTACCTGACAGGCGACATTCGAAACGTTGCTCGAATATTCCTGCCACAGAAGGGAGAACCCACAGTCATAGTTTTCGAAGAGGAGATTGAGAGCGCCAAGAAAGCAACGGGGATAGAAGATGTTCGGGGCTGGCGCAGCCCACAAGACTTGATGCGCACGTTCTTCTCGATCACGAAAGACTACGAGTTGAGAGAGAAGAAGGTGGGCTTCTGCGTTCACAGTACGCCTGGCTTTCTTCTGCATCGGATTCAGCAATTGAATCCCAAGATGACGGTGGTTGAGAGTGAAGAGATACTGATGCCGCTTCGATACGTGAAGGATCCGACTGAGATCGATTTGATGCGGAAAGCTGCCGAGGTAGCCGACAAAGGTCTCGAAGCCGCTATCTCGGCGATCGCGCCCGGAAGGACTGAGATTGAGGTGGCTGGAGAAGCCGAGTACGCCATGCGGAAAGCAGGGGCAATGCGCTTTGCCACAAGCACCTTTGTTGACAGCGGACCTCATTCGTTGCATTTACATGGTGGCACTGTGCGTCGAAAGATAGAGCCCGGAGATCTAGTGGTCATAGATGTTCATCCGATCGTCGACATGTATGCATGCGATGCGGCTCGAACAGTCACCTGCGGATCCCCCTCCGCTAATCAGGAGAGCTTGATCAAGCTCTACGCCGAAGTCCAAGAGACCGTTTTGAACGCGATGCGTCCCAACTGGAAGATCAACGCGGTCACAGAGATGTTCCTGAAACTCTTCACAGACAAGGGATACGGCTCACAATGGGTCTCAGGACCCGTTCATGGAGTTGGGCTGGAGTTCGAAGAGTGGCCTCACCCAAGCCACTATCCAAGTCACTTACAGCTCGAGATGAAAGAGAACTGGACTCTCGCCATAGGACACTCGCTACTCACAGTCAGGCCTGTCGGAGGAGTCAGAATCGAAGACACAGTGTTACTGACGCCCAGTGGAGGGGAATGCCTGACTCGAACACCGAAAACTACTCACTAGGCTGAAATTGTTCGTGACATCAAGTGCGTCGGTAGGCTGGTGCGCACATACAAATCCAATCCAACAACGACGACGGACGACGGTTCGAATTACGATCCTCTTCAGAGTCCTCTTGGAATTGCAAGTGAGAGAAGCTGGATTAGACTCATTCGTCGTGGTAGCACCACCCTGAGAACTTGCGCCTAGAGGAACTGTTGGCCTCAGATCAATGCCGAGATGATGAAATGCGGCCCTTCTCGCTATTCTACCAGTGTTAAAATGCCTTCGGGAAGATCTGCAGGTTTCCTCCGCCTATCGCGGGAGGTAACTGCTACGAGCCTGTTCCAAGTTCGGGATGGTTTCGGCTCGCGGTTTCTGTAACTCTTGCAGGTAAGGCTGTGTGACACAAGATTGAGTTGGTTCGCTGCCGGTTATAATCTGGGCATCTGACTTGAAGCGGACTTGTCCAATAGCGTGGAGCCTCGAAATCGGAGTGTTATTGTGCGTTCTGATTCTTGCTCTCGTGGTTTCGGGCCCATCAGCGTGGGCTCAGGGCAACGAGGTGAAATCTTGTGCAAGAAGCACACCGCCTCAACTGGACGGCGTTATCTCCCAGGGAGAATACGTCGCGGACTGTCAATATACCCTGCAGCTGCTAGGCCCGTACCTTGGCAACGGCACAACTCCTCCGCCGCCCTTACCGAAATCCATGGACCTCTACGCCATGAACGATCGTGAATACGTGTACTTGGCGTTTCATTGGACTCATCTGTGGAACCAGGACCCAGGCGCCAGCGATTCATCACCGGATAAGTATGCTCTCTTTCTCGCGTTCGATTTCAACGCTAACGGCTTGTTCGAGGACAACGACGCATTCGCCAACACGATCGACGACGCGCTCGGCTTAGCATATCTGGGATTCCCGATTGGGAATCCGAACCCTCCGGACAATGCGTGGATCAAGCTGTACATCCCCGTTGGTCTCTACGTCATCTCATGGAATGTCACAGCCGGGACAGATAACGCCCAAGTCATCGGGGGACCAGGGCCAATACTGAGCACGATATGGAATGGAGTGAAGGGTCCGGGCCCCTTGGATCCAAATGGTAATCCTATCTCTTTCCCGTATGCAGCCAGTCGCTCTCCCACGGGCATGACGTCTGGTCTACTGTATACATACACCGTCGAACTGGTGGTACCGAAGGTGCTCTTTCACAGATCAGTGGATCTCACGTTCGAACCTGCCGGGTTCGGCTTCTTCCTTTCGCAAGAGACTAACAGCATGGACCTCTGGACTTGGCCGTCCGACATCAGCACGTGGAATTGGGAGATCGACCGACAGAGCGCCGAACTCCTCGGTGTTCTCGGAGACCTAGTTCCGGGAAGCACCGGGGTTCTCGATCCGGGACAGGACCCGCCCCCCGTTCCCGTGGTTCCCGTGGGAGGAGCCATGTCTTCTCCGGACAAGCTCGGCATAATACTACCATGGCTAGGAGTCTTAGCATTCTCTGCAGCAGTAACAGTAGCTGCAAGCTCGAGAAGACGCAGAAAATAGGACTGTAGATCGATCGCTTTTCCTGCTCGCTTGCAATTATACTGATCAGGGAACTGCGCATGCTGGAATCTAGCCGGTGAAAGTTCTCCGCGCTTCTCAATGCACTCCAGCCAGTCTGCCGCAGTTGAACGAGGTTTGGCTGCAGATACGCGGACTGTTGGGCGACAACTTCGCGTCGATGAGTCGCGCCGTATTCATTGGATTGATCACGTCGCTAGTCACAGTGCCTGCACAGTTGGCCTGGGAATACACGACCCTATTGTCTGGAAGCCCTTGGTTTCAGAACCTCGGCTTTCCCATAGCATGGATCGGAGCGTGGAAATCACCAACGGTTTTGGGCTCGCCAACTTACCATCTATACCCTTACTTCTGGGGCTTCATCGCGAACTTCCTATTCTGGTCTGTGATCGCGTTTGCGGTTCTCTTCATGTCAGTCACTATTCGGTCGAAGGCACCCTTGGCCTTGCTGCCCGCCTACGTGGTTGGTCTAGCATGGGCCCGCATACAACTTGAGTTTCAGATGGCAATTGCAGCAAAGGGCTCAATCGTTGCCTTCGCCCAAATAGATCCGTTCTCATATGCTCAGATAACCGCATACTTCGCGATGGCGCTGCTCCTATTTCCTGTGGTAATTACTGCCATTGGGAGGCTGGATTTCAGTGAAACGTTCAGATTCTGCTGTCTCGGATTTCCCGTCATTCTACTTCCCCCAGTCTTCGATAACTACGTCTTCGCAAGGCCTGTTGTCTACAACTTCTTCACGCAGAGCTCCTATACCGGGAGCATCAATCCTCTGAATACCATTAGCGTTCTCAGTGCGGGAATAAAGCTTGAGATAGTGCTAGTTGCAGCCTCGGCGTTCGTTTACATTTTCTACAGAACTCGTTCTGTCCTCAGGTCAGGTTCAGCAGTTCTTGGAACGTTTCTGCTATTCGTCTTAGTGTCTACGCCTGTTGTTACATCACGGTTGAACTTAGGCTTCTCACAACCTCAGCTCTTTGCAGGTTATCTCATTCTCATCTACGTATTGGTCATCATGAGCTTCAACTTTGCTCAGCAGGGATTGGGAAGTGTAATCCTCAAGCAAACCAGACTAAGGGGGATACATTTTCCAGCGATGACTCTGTTTGGCCTATTCTTAGTCCATCCTACCATCCTATCCATGAGCATCCCTGAGGACTTGGGCATAGCAGTTGCCGGCACCTTCGTTGTATTCTTGGTATGGCAGACAGCGGTCGTGTTCGATGACATGTTTGATCGTGGTCATAAAGCCCCTTCAGGTTACTTGGCCTTCGGAGTACTCGTAGCCGTAATGGCTCTACTCGCAGCAATTCCGCTGGGAGTTGTACCATGGCTTCTGACCTTCGCAGCTGTCTACTTAGCTGTCGACTATGCGAGGCTTAGACGCAGGCACTATTTGTTGTCAGGAGTAGTCATAGGCTTCAGCAGCTGCACGGCGTTCTTGTTCGGTGCTGTCCTGCCAATCATAGACGCATCGTCTTCCGAGTCAGTTGTATCCATCACGCTCGCTATTCTGGTGATGTTTTCGGGGGCATCACTTCTCAAAGACGTTACGAACACTGATGCTGACGCAAACTCTGGGATATCCACTGTTTTCACTAGGTTTGACGCAAATCATGTTTTACTAATTGTGGCGACTTTGGTGGCCTTTGGCTTCGCGTTTCCTGCAGTCCTCTTCAGAAATCTTGCTGATCGCCTACTATTCCTTGGAGCAGGAGCTGGTGTATGGTCTCTGATAGTCTTGTTGAAACATAGATCCTACGAGCCGGTCCTAGCTCTATACTTCATCGAAGGGATCTTGGTGTTCCTCATGAAATTCGTTATTGAGCTCGCTTAAATGAGACGGGTGAAACACTGAATCAAGCGCCACAAGATCAAGAGTGCCATGAGCTAGACAGCATCAGATTGGGGTGGCGGTCGTCGTTCGTCGCTTCGTTTGGGGGAGTGGTGGGTCGTCATTCTTGTGTGTGGGTATAGCTTGGTACGGACATCCGGATTTCAACCGTCAGTTGGCGAGGTAGTTTGGATGTGTGTCTGGGTAGGCTGGTGTGTGCATCGCGATTTGAACTGCCGTCAAGAGAGTCTCTTTCATGTGCCCACGCGGCACAAGACCATGCAGAGAAAGGAACGAGCATTGGCTGATTCGCCTGTCAATTCAGAGGCGTGTAACGAACTCCTTCGCTATCGCTGATGCATTTCGTTCAATAGGGGGCCCGTGACCGGGCAACAGAACAGAATACTTCAGCTCTAATATCTTCTTGATGGATTCCTTTGCCTGATCCAAGTCCGTGCTCATGGATTTTCGGGGAAGACTCAACATGCGCTCGTCATCAGTGAGAAGGGCGTCGCCGACGAAGAGAGCTCGGCCTGGAAGGTGAAGGCAGATGCTACCATCAGTGTGTCCGGGAGTATGAATTACAGTCAACCCATCAATGATATCCGAGTCTTTGAGAAGCATGTCAGCTTTGATTCGTTTGAACCTCATAACGGTGGCCGATGCGCGTAAGAGCAACCCTAGCATCCCCTTCACTGCCTTCGGCTCTTTTTCCCCTGACAGTCTGGGCGCGTCGGCTTCATGGATCGCAACCCTTGCTCTGGTCTCCTCCTTCAGACGAGCAACGCTTCCAGAATGGTCCATGTCTGAATGAGTCAATACGATCGTCTTGATGTCTGAGGGATGGGAGCCTATGCTTTGGACGTAGTCTATTATCTTGCCAGCGTTTCCAGGTAGACCTGTGTCCACGACGGTGATACCGTCATCGCGCTTGACGAGATACGCGTTCGCGCCCCTGACTCTCGGGATGAGATGGATGCCTTCTGTTATCTCCAAATCTCTTACCGGGCCCGTTTCTCACGAGGCCTTCTCTATAAACGCGACACGTTTCAGCGGAGAAGAGAGCGGCTGCTAGGAGGTGAATGGTATGGAATTGCGCTTTTGGCCGCTGCTAATCGGCGCTCTCGCTATCATCTGGGGAGCCGCGAAGCTCGCACGCTACGTTGTGGGAATCAACTTCCCACAACCTGTAACCGATGTCTACGTGTGGAGCACAGTCGTCATAATCATCGGATTCTGGTTCATCTCGCGTGGAATGCGTGCAACACAAGGAGTGTTGAAACGCTGACCGCGGAGAGATACGCCAGATGATCCCCTCCCCTTTTTTCCACTGATAACTCCTCGAGTGCGCCACTTCACTTCCAAGCTAGGACGACTGCCGCAATCCGGCTTCACCGGATTGTCTCATCGATCAGAGTCCCGTTCTTTTGCGCACGGGAGAATTTGACCGGTTGACTGTCGCGGTGACCACTTCTCAGGTTGTGACTAGGCATTTGCTGCCACAGGCCTACGTGGGTCCCTTGGTGCGCGCACACAAGATCAAGGATTCAAATTGCAACGCCCACATGATCAAGTCGAACGATTGCTCGGGAGTTCCTAGAACCTCTCATCTTCAAAGGAGAAGAGGTTCTCGATCTTCGAGTTCAGCACTTTGGCAATCTTGTAGGCTAATCTCAATGACGGGTTGTACTTCCCCTTCTCGAGGAAGAGTATAGTCTGCCTGGTGACATCAACCTTCTCAGCCAGAGCCTCTTGTGTGAGTTTACGCTTCTCCCTCAGTTCTTTGATCTTCGTCTTCATCAAGAGGACTCTCAGGCACTGAACCTGTCGTAGTAGACGAACGATGCAACGAATATTGTCAAGCCGCCAGCGAACAAGACCGCGACCGAGACTGCCAGCTGGAAAGCTTCTGCATCTCGAAGAATCGCCAAGTAGGAGAAGAGGAGCGCTGACGCAGCCATAGCGAATACAAACGCATTCCTGCAAGCCCTGTTAACGTTCTGATCCACTCTCTCATCGCTACCCTTGCCCCACATCGAGCTCCAGAAACCGAAGAACCCGAAGAATCCAAAGAATCCGGGGTTATCCGTAATCAAACCCAACAGGCCTAGCAAGCCCAGGAATCCCAAGTAACCTATCAAGTTCCTACGCATCTCTTTCTCGCCATGTAAGGTACTTCTAACGTATGAAATACTTAACATTTGCTCTGCCATTCAGTGTATTGCAGGGGCGAGCTAGTGCCTTCCCAATCAGTGACTCTCATGCTGGGCACGAGCAATCGGCTTCGAACCCTCGTGAGAGGAATAGTTCTGTGTATGTGTGCCCCAGCCTACCCACACACAAATCCACTCCACGAACGACGACGGACGACGGTTAAGGGAGGGCCCCTCCCTACAATCCCTCTTCGTCACCTGACCAGACATGAATCTTGAGAGAGAGCTAATAGCCCAGCTAGTTTGAGGAAATCTCTTCGCGATGCACGCTTCGCCTCTTCCGACAAGAATGATCTACAGATAAGAAAATGGTCATTGGGTATATCACAGTTCGTAGATGCAGCATATCAAAGGCTGCAAGTCGTCATTTGAGGTATTGTGTGCGGTAGGCTGGTGCGCACACACTTTCAACGGTGCTCGCTTCGCTCACATAACGTCTCTTCTGTTGTCGCGTTGAGGGTTTGAGTTTTGTTCAGTTGTGTTGTCATCCATCATGTTTGGCGGTTCGCACCATTAGTACCACGCACACAGAACTGGCGATGCAAATCATGCTGAGCTTGAATCGCTAGGAACCGGCTTTCCTGGATTTACTACTCAGGCGACTCATCCATAAGACGACCAAAGTAGCGTACCAGAAAAGGAACCGCGCACGTGTGCCCAGAATCTCCCACGACCAAAAGGGGGGAAGCGCGCTGACAGCGAATAGGAACGCGGCAAGAAATTGAACATTCCTCGTACGCCGGTACTGGCTCATGAGTTCAGGTTTAACCAGTTTACGTTCTTCGATTGTCAGCTGGTGAGCCAAGAGACCCATTATGGAGGTAAGTCCAGCGAGGTCAAGCGCATAAGCCTCGGAAACAAGAATCAGCACAGCAACTCCGGATACTTGAAACGATCCAATTAACAAGAGGCTGAGAAGATATGGTTCAATTGACACAAGGAAGAGCAACACCACATTCAGATACATCGTTCCACTAGTTTCAACAGGGAGCACAGACATTATGTTCGTGTACCGAATCCAAATTGAGATCAAAATCAGAAAACTGAAACCAAACCCCGCAAGGTCCGTGATCACGTCCGCTGGACTTGAAGGTGGTTTGCTAAGCAGAGAAACTGAGCCTATTGACAGCGCAAGTCCGAAGATGAGGTCTGTCAGTGATTCAATCCTCGTCTTCGGAACACGACTCTTGATTACCTGGGCCAATGTCTAGGTCAGTCCATGGTCATGATTACTTCACGTTCCTTTCTGTTTTGTGTGTATGGGTAGGCTGGTGCGCACACACAAAATGTCCATTCGGGGTAGCTAGTCGTGTTGCGCACTAGACTGTCTGTTCAGATTTAGTTGTCCGAGCAATGCGGAGTAGCTCTCTCAGACAGTCGGTTCATAGAACCAATTGTTCTGATCTACCATATAGACCCATCCCATTGGCAGCGGACTATCGAACTCTTTGTTGACCACCTTCACCGTCACTTTTACCACAAGTTGTTGATCCTTCCCTATTCCTGCAAGCGGTATTGTGAAATTCCCGTCTACCAATCCGCTTCTAGCATTGAGGTTCCAAACCTTTTCGCCTGTATAATGACCAGACCAATCAGACGGGTAACCCAGAGGTTTGCCATCTAGGAGTACCTCCGCAAGAACGCGGACTCTTAGATGGCAATCTGCGTTGTTGCGAATGTTGAAACCGACACTTGGAAAGGTCCGTTTTGTTCCGTTCGACTGTCTTTGAGTGATTTCGAATTTGAGTGGAGCCGCCTTTCTAGATTTCTTCTTTCTCCGATAACCCGATGATCTTCTGAGAGCTACTACGCTCGTCGCAGCAATCACCACAGTCCCAATGGCGGTCAGTGCTACCCAGAAGTCAGTTTGCGGTGTTACCAAGGGCGTCGACGGCAGAATCGTGACTACTGTTGTATAGATGCTCAATACCGTGGACAGTACCGTGATGGTGAAGGAAAGTACGGTGACAGTCGTCACAAGCGAAGACGCGGAGGTGAAGACAGAAGTCACGGTTGAGTAGAACGTGGAAGAAATAGTTGTGATGAACTGTGTGGAACGAGCTGATGTCACGAAGATTGTCGTGCTTGTCGTACTCCCACCACCAGTATCTCCTCCAGCGGAGATCCTGCCGATCGCCAAACTGTGAAAGAGTCCGATCAATGCCATAGAGACGAGCAGCAACTGGAATGACTTGCGGCCCAGTTTGAACCGGCTCATCGGGTCTCGTCCTTCCCTTGCACGCCTAGTCCTAAGAACCTTTGCCGCCATCCTCTACTAAGAATCTAGGCGCAAAACCCGGTTCCAGCATGTGCGATTGTTATTCTCATGATGGTAGTATCGCTTGGACCTTAATTTGAACCGTCATTCGTGTGTGTGCGCACCAGCTGACCCACACACACAAATCGGCTCTTCAGGGACGGACAAAAAAACTGGGCGTGAGTCATGGTTTACCGTCTTGTCATCACTTTAGCACGATGCTGATTCCCTTCTCTACCGGTGACGCTGGCGTGGTCTCCCAGCTCGTGATGAGTCCTGGTAGTTCTTTCATCCACATGACATACTCTTCCAACGCGGTCTCGCTGGCAGCAGCGGCATCTTCCATCTCGTTGATTGTGATTCCTCGGCCGCCTGGGCAGATGTAGAAGCCGAGATTCTTCACACCTTTCAGTGGGAACAATCCCTTCTCCATCAGCTTGGCTGCAACCTCAGCTATTTTGCTAGGCGGAAGGTTTGGGTTCAGAATCCAGAAGTTGATGAATATCATTATACCACCTCCCTCTGATTCTAGGAACTTCTGTCATCACGCCCCTCCTCGGCGCTCCTCGACGAACAGAGAAAGCAGCGAACGCTACACGAGCAAGCGGTGAATCTCAGAAAGCCACTATACTATATCGATCGTTCAGGATTTCAGCCTTTGCATCCGCATAGAAGAACGACTCTCATTCTCGGTTTTGCCGACTGGGGTTTGAGGAGTCGCGTGTGTCGCTCTTGTGCAGGCGAATTTGAAGCGTCCTCCATCGTCGTTTTCATTTGTGTGTGTGGATCTAGTGGTGCGAGCATCGCAAATTGAACCGTCGTTCAGGATTTATTGGTGGTGGGTGGCTTGGTGCGCACACACACCACTAGTGCCACACACACAAAACGCAGTCTCAGACTTGAGAGAAGTTGCAGGACGGATCATGCCACCTTTTAGAGACTGTTGAGGGATGATGAGATGGAGGCTGGAAGTGTGACCGATTGGAGATCCACCTTGAATGCAGATCCGACAGAATGGCTCCTAGAAAGGAAAAATCCCTCTGTGAGATACTTCACGCTCACTGAGATCTTGGGCAAGCCGGAAAATGACATCCTAGTCAAGGAAACGAAAGAGGACATCATGAAAACTGGAATAGTGCCAGCCATTCTGGCTAAGCAACGCAAAGAAGGGAATTGGGAGAAGCCCGAGCGCTTCTACACAGCGAAGTACAAGGGGACAGTGTGGCAACTTCTAGTTTTGGCTGAACTCAAAGCTGATGGAAGCGACGGACGAATCAAGAAGGCGTGTGAGTTCATTCTAGAAGATTCCCAAGACCATGCGAGTGGCGGCTTCTCCATGAACACCGGCGCCAGCACTGGTGGAGGCCGGCATAGTGGAGTGATACCCTGCCTGACCGGCAACATGATCTGGGCCTTGATAAGACTCGGTCTTCTGGAAGATCCTAGAACCAGACGTGGGATAGATTGGATCGTGACCTACCAGAGGTTTGACGATGGAGTAAGAGAAGCACCTAGAGGTTGGCCTTACGATAGATTTGGAATGTGCTTTGGGCGGCACGCCTGCCACATGGGCGCGGTGAAGGCCTTGAAAGCACTGGCCGAAATTCCTGCCAGCAAGAGGTCAAAAGAAGTGAACGAGACGATCAAAAACGGAGTTGAGTACATGCTCATTCATCACATTCACAAGAGAAGTCATAACCTAAATCACGTATCCAAACCCGGCTGGCTGAGATTCGGCTTTCCCTTGATGTATCAGACAGATGCTTTGGAAATCTTGGGAATACTCACCAAGCTTGGTTACAATGACAAACGAATGCAGGAGGCCATAGACCTCGTTGTCTCAAAACAAGACCGCCAAGGCAGATGGAAACTAGAGAATACGTTCAACGATCGCTTTCAGGTGAGCATAGAACGGAAAGGTAAGCAGAGCAAATGGATCACCTTCAAAGCTCTTGAAGCGCTAAAGAGATTCTACGGCTAGAACAGAACCATTCTAAACAGAGAAACACTTCTTTCGCCCGCTATCACGCTTGCTGGTTGGCGTCGTAGTCTGAATTTGTGCGTGTGGACACCACGAGACCCACACACCAAGAGTTCAAATCACGACGGCCGCACCAAGAAGAGCACACAACAGCTTACACTATGCAGCGTCACAAGGATCGTAAGGCGCAACGTGAAGCAACCATCGTACTGGCTTGGGTTTACGTCTCCCTGCCAATCTGCCTTTCAATGCCAAGAGCTGCGTCTCATGGACGGACAACATGACCCAACGAGATAAACGATGCGGAGGGTCGTTGCAGGCCGCGCTGCACTGCTACGTTGGTCGTCTCGCGTCTCTCGGTGCTTGGCGCACACACATAAATCGATCCAACGACGACGGACGAAGGTTCATGTCAGCACAAGGACAAATGAAGACGAACGAGTCCTTGAGTTGTAAGCTCACTTCTTC
>CAZRNA010000032.1:0-16646 GCA_964601325.1 uncultured Candidatus Bathyarchaeia archaeon | reverse complement strand
GCCTTGTTCTCGGCTTGGCGAAGCTGAGAGGTATCAAAGGAGTCTGCCTTTTCGGTAGGAGTAAGCCGAGCGTCGAAGATCCCGAGTACCCAGACCCTCAAGCGGCAAGGAAAGTCTTGGAAGCGCTCAGTGGCATCCTTGATCTCAGTCTTGATCTCTCAGGATTCGACGAAAAGCAGCCAGCTCAACCTGAGCTAAGGGTGATTGGTTCGTAGATGGATCGGAGACCAACTGATCTCCTCCTCCCGGCTAGATCTTTGTGAGTCTCACATAGTTCAGTTTGAGGTCTGCGACGAGTCCTTCGAGTCGTCGCTTCTCGTCGTCCGGAAGACGAGGCTGAAGTTTCTCCGCGAAGAAGCCTAACGTGTCGATTGCGACGCGAGCCTGATCGAAGTCCGTCTCGATCGTGTCGGTTCCTGACTTCGTTCTGAGCCCCAGAGTCTGCCATGCTTTCTCGGCCAGTATTCCAACAAATAGGCCAAGCAACGAATACACGTCGAGTGAGCCAACGTCCACCATTCCCGGCTGCCGAGTCTCCCCAGGATCCTTCTTTTCACTCACAATTTACACCCCTTAGTACGGCGAATTGTTTCTCGCGATCTACAGGATTTCGATCTAGGATTAGAGATTATTCAATCTTCGGGATGCACGGATCGTTTAGAGCCTTAGGCTACGACGAGTCTCGTTACTTCTATGCTGTCCGTTTTCTGGAATGTTCTTGTCATTTCCCTCACCCTGTCTGCTTCGCCCTCGAGTAGGAAGAGTTCGAGACATTTTCCTTCCTTGAAGCGGTTGTGTAGTTGGGTGTGAATTATGTCGAGGAAATTATGTTTCACATTGGTGACTAGGCTCTCCGCTTCATGCTCGTGAATTAGGAGGAGTATTCCTCTGACCTTTCCAGTGAGTGATTCTTCTTTGAATTCGCCGAGAAGCATCCGTATTGCGGCTCTGATGGCTTCGGATCGTCCGGAGAAACCCATTGCTTTCTGAACGCTGTCCAGCTCTTGCAGCATCGTGTCGTTCAACGAGAGGCTGATTATGGTCATGGAATCGTTGCACCATGCTTGCGTTGCTAGCAGCCATATAGGATCGCACGCGGGAGTTATTAACAGAACGTTTATTCGTTAATAACGGCCTTCCCTGCCAAGAGAGACCGGCTGACAGTCAGCTTCGAAGGTAACGATCATGTCCTGGAAATTGCTGCGGATTCTGATGATTGTCTGCCTAGTCCTGACACCTCTTGTCCTCTTACCATCGTCAGTTCACAGCCAGAGCTCCCTCAAGGTCATGGTCACAATAGCGGCGCTCGAACAGTTCGTCTTGGCTGTAGGCGGGGATCGAGTGACTGTTAGCTACTTAGCCCCACCTACTATGGACCCTCACGATTTGTCATTCAACCCGTCGATGGTGGACACAGCTCTCGGGTCTCAGCTCTTGGTCAGTAGCGGGCACGTGGCATGGGAGACTCAGCTGGAGCAGCTCATTAGTGAGCGGAAGGGCGTCCCCTTCTCCGATATCGGTCTAGATCTCTACAGGGACTTGAAAGATCAAATGACACTACTGCAGTTGCCTAGTGGTGGGGGAGTGAACATTCATGGATACTGGCTGTTGCCGTTCAATGCGATGGTCATTGCCAAGGCAATCGAACAGAAGCTCGAAGTCATCGATCCTGCAGACGCTGCAGCATACAGGGCGAACTTGCAGAAGTTTGATGACAAAGTTGCCGGCTTACAGCAGCTCATAGACGCCACAGCCTCAAGCCGAGGCCTCAAGGGAATGGGAGTGGCCGTTGCATTCTACGAGGAGCAGTATGTGGCATATACATTTGGTCTCAACGTATCGATGGTACTCATTGGAGAAGATGTGGAGATCAAGCCATCAGTCCTAGACGCGGCTAGGACTGGTTTTGCGAGCGGAAATTTGAAGGGCATCATAGTTGCGGACATCGTTCAACAAATGTCCGTGTATCAATCGCTGCTGACTATCAGTCACGAACAGAATGTCCCAGTCGTTCTAGTAACGGTATTCGAGATCGCAGGTTTGCCTGACTATGTAGACATGATGGCATTTGATTTGGGGTCGGTCGCTTCGATGCAGAAGGTGGCGAATCCTGCAGGGACAGACGTTTCGACGTACATATATATCATCGCCCTGCTCGCCTTCATCGCTGTTGTAGAGGGAATCATCCTACTGCTTGGGTTGAAGAGACGTGACTGATTCCATAATCACTAATGAGCTGACTGTGACTTTCGACGGAAGGCGTGTGCTGGAAGATGTCACGCTGCAGATTCCAGTTCCATCTATCACCGTGATCATTGGCCCAAACGGCGCAGGAAAATCCGTATTCTTAAGATCGCTTATCGGTTCAATCAAGCCATCCTCCGGATCGATCAGCGTCTTGGGGGTCGATCCTGTCGCACACCCGGACAAAGTCAAGAGACTAGTCAGTTACGTAGCGCAAAAGGAGAAATTCAGCTATGCTGTCCCGATTGGTGTCAACGAGGTCGTCATGATGGGCTTGCTCGCAGACAAGTCCATCCCTCGGATTCACACCAAGAGTGACGACCCAAAGGTCAAAGAAGCGTTGAAGGTAGTCGACATGGGCGACCAGTACGAGCGCCCTTTCGACAAGCTCAGCGGCGGACAGCAACAGAGAGTGCTTCTGGCAAGGAGCATCATACGCCAACCGCGAGTGCTCATACTGGACGAGCCCTTCAACGCGGTTGATGTAGCAACTCAGAACATGATGATCGAGTACCTGCAGCGCCTGAGGGGGAAGGATGTAGGTATAATCATTGTCACTCACGATACGAACCCTCTAGCGTGCCTCATTGAACATATCATGATACTGAACAAGAGGCTGATAGATTTCGGTCCCCCGAAGAAGGTCCTGCGGCCCGAAGTTCTGGCAGCGGTCTATGGGAATAATGCGCGCGTCTTGGACGGAGAGCCATGTCCTATCATCGTGACAGGTGACATTCATGGTTGACCTGTTGGCGCCGTTCCTCATTCGTGCATACATTGCTGTGGTCCTATCAGGAGTCGCCGCGTCCGCTGGTAGTGTGGCTGTTCTGCGTGGAGTATCCTACTTGCCAGCTGAGGCATCACATGCCGCCCTCGGGGGCGTGAGCATAGCTGTGTTTCTAGGCTTCGTCCTGGGCACGGAGGTTGATCCCTTCTATTTCGCCGTGTTGTTCAGTGCTGCGTCAGCTGTTCTGGTCGCGTATGCAGGAGGGAGGCTGGACAAGGAGAGCCTCAATGCGGCCTTAGGTGGAGTCATGGCTGTCAGTCTGTCTGTCTACGCCCTGCTGAGGGGGCTCGTGCCGGCCAACCTCAAGGTTGTCATCGACGGCTACCTGGTGGGAGACATCCTTCTGCTCACCAACAAGGACCTGATGCAACTGGGCATAACGGTCGGGGTGGCTCTATTCTTCGAATTGCTGTTCTATCGTGAAGTTATGTACATCTGCTTCGACTCCGAAGGAGCGGAGGCCATGGGTATCAAGGTCAAGTTCTATGACTACCTGATGTTCTTTCTCATGGGGCTCTCTGGAGGATTGATGTCCAAGATCTTTGGGAGCCTCCTGGTCTTTGCGTTGGTGTTGGCGCCTGCAGCCGCGGCCCGAATGTTCTCGGCCCACGTAAGGACATACCTAGTCAACACGATGATTCTGACTATCGTGTTGGGAATGGTTGGCTTATTCGCATCGATCTATCTGGATCTGCCTTCAAGCGGTATGATCGCGGGGCTAACCAGTGCAGCGTACGTGGTGAGTCTGCTCTATTTCAAGGCCATGAAGAAAGGATGAGATCCCACTTCGGATGTCCTGTTGTACATATCCGCCATCATGGTGAAGTGGGCTTCCGTTCGACTTAACCGCTGGTATCATCCTTTTTTTGGGCAGAGTCATCATCGATGACGGGCGGAGGTTCGAAGATGATTGAAGCGCTCCGAGAATGGGCTTAGGCCGACCCTGGGACTCTTCGACGCAACCGCCATAGGCGTAGGCGCGATTATCGGCGGCGGAATATTCGTCGTAACCGGCATCGTTGCGGGGCTGGCGGGCCCCGCTCTCATGCTTTCCATAATCATGGCAGCAGCAATTGCTGTGCTTACTGCACTGAGTTTCGTAGAACTGACGACTTGGCTGCCCGCCGAAGGGAGCGTGTACGAGTATGCCCACAGGCTTGTCTCACCGTTCGCGGGCTTCCTAACCGGTTGGATGTGGCTAGTTTCCAACACTTTCGCGGGAGCAGCTGTCTCGCTTGGGTTCGCGTACTACTTTACCGCGCTCTTTCCGGGCATTCAGCCGAAATTGGTCGCAGCTGTGTTATGCATGGTGTTCACGGTAATCAACTATGTTGGAGTTCGGCAATCAGCTGTAGTCAACAATATGCTTGTCTCTGCGAAAGTGATCATACTGATAGTGTTTGTCGGAGCAGGTCTTTCGCACGTCCACTCGGGGAACTTCACTCCATTCATTCCATCCGAGGTAGGTGTTCTTTATGGTGCATTCTTCATCTTCTTCGCTTACGGGGGATTTGCGAGAGTCGCTGTTGTGGCTGAAGAGGTCAAAGATGCTAGGCGCGCTGTTCCGCGCGCGATGATGCTCTCGCTGGCGATATCGAGTGTTATCTATCTTCTAGTTGGGGCGGTCGCGGTCGGATTGGCTGGGGCCAGTTCTCTCGGAAGCTCAAATTCCCCTCTGGTGCAAGCCATCAGCGCGGTTGGCAATCCAATCTTGGTCTACATTGTCTCCCTTGGAGGAATGATCGCCACCGCCAGCGTCCTGCTGACTTCAATCTTAGGCGTATCTCGTGTCGCGTTCGCAATGGCTAGGAGGAAGGATTTGCCTTCAGCGTTAAGCAAGTTGCACCCGACACACAACACGCCGCACGTGTCCATCTTGGTTGCGGGCGGCATCATGACGTTGCTTGCATTGTCCGTTGACTTGACCGCAGTTGTCGCCGTCAGCACCTTCGCGCAGCTTTTCTACTATGGGGCAGCGAATGTGTCGGCTCTCAGGCTCAAGACGAGCGTGCGCCTGTATCCAAAGTTTCTGCCCGTGATTGGTTTGGGAACGTGCGTACTGCTGATGATCCTCGTTAGTCCCTCAGCGTTCGCAGTGGGCTTGGCATGTCTAATTACGGGTGCAGCATACTACGTCATCAAGGAGAGATCGTCAAACACTGTGGCACCGGGTACTTTCTGATAGGGAAGTTGGTAGGGGGACTCGCCTTAGCTAGCAGTCTCTGGGATTCTCGATCTCTAGCGGGCATCCTGCTCCGCAGACCGGGAATTCGGCACAGTCAACGCAGTCGTCAGGCGCAAACTCGTGACCTCTCAGTTGTTTGGAGAGTGGATGGTTCCAGATCGCTTTCCAGTCTGTTTCGAGGAATTTGCCGAGGCTTTGGAAGTAGCTCTGGCATGGGTACACGTCTCCTGACGGACCGATGCACATGTTCATGCCACTGGCGGTGCAGCTCTTCACTCCCAGCCCTAGACTGACCGGGTTGAGCTCACAGTACCTTGTGGGCGTGTACCATAGGAAGCTCATCCCCAGATGAGTAGCATTCTCCCGTATCTTTGAGAGGATACGCTTCAGCTCGTCTGGTCTGAGTGCATTAGATGCAGCAAACGACGGTCCCTTGCCAGAGTGTATCAGGCCGTTGCAGCCGAAGGCTTTCACGCCCAAACCATGTATGAAGTTAAGCGTTTCCGAGAAGTCTCCCGCGTTGAGTTTCGTCAGTGTTGTGTTAGTAGTCGTGTAGATCGTTGTCGGAATCAAGTTTCTGATTCCTTCAACAGTCTCACGCCAGCTTTCTTTCGCTCCAGTCATCCTATCATGGATCTCCGGCTTACTCGATTCGAGCGTTACTTGAGCAAAGTCGAGGCCGGCTCTTTCGAGAGTCGAAACGAAGCTCCTGTTTCTTAGCTTGCGCCCGTTGGTGACGAGTCCTGTGACTATCCCTATCTTCTGGGCATGGGAGATCAGTTCGGGCAAGTCTTCGCGGAGAGTCGGTTCGCCGCCGGTGAATGTCGCGATGAAGATGCCGAGCTCCTTCATCTTGTCAAGTGCGCGCTTCCAGCTCTCGGTATCCATCTCGTCGGTCTCATGTGGCCCCCCTGTGTAGCAGTGTTGGCAGTTGTTCTGACAGCGAAAGGTCAAAGCTAGATCCATTCTGATTGGTGCTGAGAGTTCTTGGCTGAAAGGTTCGACTTTCTCAACTCCCAAGTAAGATATCGGGCAGACCTGCTCCGTTTGTGCTAGCGTGCTGATCGCGTAGAGCAGTTTCTCGTGATCATTTCTCACAGTCTCTTCGCTAACTCTGTAGATGCTCCGGATTCGCTGAACGGCTTTCTCTGTTGGCATACCCAGCATGAAGTAGTAGACATGAGCTGCCGCTGTCTCGTTCAGATACAGCACAGTCTTCGCGTTGATCGCCAGAACTCCCTTCCCGCCGCTTTCGACACGCAACTGAAGCGCCATGCGATTGAACCTGTCGCGTCCGCGATAGAAGTAGAGCCCGGGGGGTGCCGAACGCTTCCTCAGCCATGATGGCATCCGGATTCTCTGTGCGTCTTTGGTTATCATCCGACTCCTCCGCTGGCGCAAGCACACGCACATGAGACACACGCGCAGACGCAGGCGCATGATACGCATGCACAGGCGCAGTTCGCTTCGTGGTGAATGGGTTCTCTAGAAAGCTGCTTTGGCGGCGGAGCGGGCAAGATTGAGTTCGTGAACTTCTCCAGGCTCACAACGAAATTGTTCGCCGTCTTTTCAACGGAGGTCGCGATGTTGTTGGCAAATTCAGCTCCTGGAATTGTTGGAGGCGGGTGCCCGACACTAGTGGCTGGATTGTAGGTGGCATTGGAATTATACTGTGAGTAGCCATACCAGTACCACCACCAGAAGGGCATGGGCTGGAAATCGAAGCCCTTGAATGTGTTTTCGCTTCTTCCCTTGAAGTTGTCGTCTAGGATGAGCCACAGTAGATTCTCATCAAACATCTTCGATGCTATGTCGGCCGCTCCAGCCTTCTCGACTTGAACCCAAGCCTCCTCAACGGTCTTCCTATAGAACGCGATCGTATCCGCTCTGCAATATCCAGCCAATGCGTTCTCAGCTGCAGTTCTGATTTGCATGAATGCATCCGCTAACGTTTTCTCATCTAGTCTGTCATCGGACTGGATAGCACTCAAGAATTCTTTCTCGTAGTATCTGAGTGGTGTCTCGCTAGGTCGCGCTGGATCCTTGAAGCCTTCGGAGATCTGCAGCTTCAAACTTGGTTCTGTTGAGTTCACCCATACGGCACGTTTCAATAACAGACTGTAGAGCACCATGACGATGACTTTGCTTGGCGGGACCCCAAGCAGATAAGCTGCCTCGACGGCCGTGAAACCACGTCTGATGCCCAAGGTTTCCATTTGCATCTTCGGCGCGAGGTAGCTTCGTCGAAGTCGTCTCACGGCAACGATGATGACTCCAATGAAAATGGCAAACAGGATCGTAAATATGATCCCGACGTTCTCCGAGACGATGTTCGCCTGTGCTGTGGTTTCGTAGCTCTGTACTGCAGTCGCGGGAAATGAGATGCCGAACTCAAACTGCGCGTTGGGTGCAACGTTTTTTCTTTCCCAGTAAACGACCAGCCTCCCGTTCTCGTTTGGATCTGTATAGACGTTATCCCAATCAGGAGTGACTCTGATCTGGTCCTGTGAGACTCCGACCGGAAGCACAACTAGAACTCTGAGGTCAGTGACTCCAGCACTCCACCAAGTCGGGGTGAACTGTAACCCAACGTTCCCAGGGTTCGTTTCATCTTTCCAGATCATGTGGCCGGCATTAGTAGTAACCGTGAATGCAGCGCTCTCGCCATCAGTCAAAGGTTCGTTCAGATACACTCTCACCCTGTAGTCGGATCCGTCAGTCGCATCTTCGACCTTGAGCGTGTGTCCGTTCGAATCGAATGCTTCACCAATCTTGAAGTCTCCGGTAGGCTGGCCTAAGTACACATACGTTAGGCGTCCTTGATCACAGACGATCTGCACCGTGTACTGTAGATCAATCGTCCCATCGGTGTTGATCCAGATCTTCGCCCATTCCTTTTCCAAGTGGTACTGAATCTCTTGGGCCCAGACGGTCTGGGCGCAAATGCAGGCCGCGAATAGTGTCAACACTAGAAGAACCGGAATTATGGCGAGAGCTCGTCGATGCTTCACCATTTGGGCTCCTCTGCAACCTCGAACTCGTTCCCACAGTAAGAACACTTGACGGTGGGGGCGCCTTGCTTCAATTGCATCTTGGAGGGATCAAGACCGGCGCCACAGTTGGGACACTTTATCGAGTCAACCTTGAGACTGCTCGGCATCTGCAGTTCATACTTGACTGGAGCCTGACTCGCTCCTGCTTTCCAAGTGAGTAGAGCGATTCCGAGACCGGCCGTAACTAGGACTGCACCCACAATTAGCCGCGAAACCGCATAGACTGACGCCAAAAGAAAGATAATGCCCAAGAATATGAGCGCCGCTGAAGCGAGATATCCTACGACTTTCCCAAGGCTCAAGCATGTCACACTCAAACCAACTACGGCAAAGTCACTGCTTTAGTCTGATAAGTTCACCTGATTGCCAGATACGAATTGTCGAAATGCTGGTATCGAGTATGCAGTCATATCAGGCATGTTCTGCGATTGACAGGCCCATGAATCCTCTTAGTATACGAAGGGGACGCCTAGGTCTAGGAGTTCTCGCTTCACGGCCTTGTAGAGCTCAGCGTATTCCTTGGTGGGCACCGCCTTCTTGACGTCATAGCATTCCTGAAACGTTTTCCCTAACGGTGCTTCAGGGACTCGATGCTCGTATTTTGACACGATCTTCTTGGTGAGCTCGTTCGCTTCCGCCCTCTTGATGCCTGATTCCGTTGCTCCGCATCCGACTTCGCAAGCCATCTTCGCCTCCATCGGTGTGGCTCTGTTCTTGTACTTGTTTCTTGCAACGGCCATCTCCCAGAGATTCGCGCCAGAGACAACACTCACCAAACCATGTGCGGCTGCCTCGTAGAGGACCATCTCAGTGCATGGTCCCGCTGCTGCGAATCCGTTTGAGAGCGAGATCAGAGGAGTATTTCTCGCTAATGCTTGGTAGACGAGGCTTATTCCCCAGAGGAGTTCGCTGGTCGTGTTGTGCGTGTGTTTGATGTGGAACGGAAAATAGTTGAGATAGTGAGCTTGGTTAACCATCAGTCCTTGAATGTGATACGCCATTCCAACCACGGCTGTCCCTTCAGGGCCGCCACAGTATCCGCCAAGCATGGGTCCAGTCAGCGCACCCACGAAGGAGCCATACTGATGAAAGTGAACCATCTTGTTCAGCAGAGAGTAGTCAACTTTCAGTTCTGATATTGAAGCTACGAATCTGCCATCGGTTAGTCGTTCTCCCCACATGGGACTACTGGCGGCGATCTGAGCGGCGTCAGATTGCGCTGTCCCCACACCCTGCAGGAAGATACCGGGTCTACCAACCCTTCTCGCTGCCTCCCTAAACATCATAGCGTGAGCGATCGCGCCTTTCGTCTCGTAAGGCGCACCTGCCTTAATGCTTCTTCCCTCGACCTCTTCTAAGATCGGGGCGCAAACGCCATCTGCGAGCGGCTCTTGCAAGTAAGCCATCGACATCGGTATGAAAAGCTCCTCATCGCAGGTGATGTCCGGACTAAACAGGCAGAATGGTCGCTTTGGATCCTCTATTTTCCTATGAGACATCTTCCTGGAATCCTTGCCGTATCCAACAACGTATTCTCCAGGAAAGTTCCTCATCGCTTCTCGGACTTCGCTTTCATCAAACAGCATCCTTCTGTGCGTGCTCGTGCAGAGCGTTCCAACCTCTAGGTAGAGATCGAATGCAGCTTTCCAGATATCATCTGCCAGCGAATTGTCAGCCGGCACAAGATTCTCCGGGTCAAATCTAATCCCATACTGCCTGATCACATCTTTGAGTTTCGGAACGAGGACCTTCAGTTCGAAGTCCTTCTCAAGACAGATCGGACCGGTTTCTGCTCGGTCTAGTACTTCGTTTATTCGCCAAGGCGGCGTCATGAAATCACCTTTGTCTTGATCAGTCTCTGAGCTAACTTGACTCCCTGTTCCGCTGTCTCCGCCCATCCGTCCGCCCCGATCTGTTCGGCCCACTCGTTCGTTGTTGGTGCTCCCCCGATCATGAACAGGAACTTGTTGCGCACACCCATTTCCCTGAGAAGGTCCATGATTTCCTTTTGTGCAGGTTTCGTGGTGGTCATCAAAGCGGACAGGGCCACGATATTGGCCCGCACTTCGGTAGCTCTTTCGATGAACTTCATAGATTCGACATCCTTTCCGAGATCAATAATGTCAAAACCGTTCACTTCCAGTAGCAGAGCAACTATGTTCTTTCCAATGTCGTGAATGTCGCCTGCAACGGTACCGATCACGATTTTGCCAATTCTGGCAGACGTTGTCTTTCCTTTGCCTTCTTCCCTTATGGCGCCGGCGAGAATGCGTGATGCGACCCTCATGGCGTCCGCGGCGGACATGAGGTCGGTCAGGAAGTACTCTCCCTTCTCGAATTTCTCCCCAACTGCCTTGATGGTGGGGAAGAGGTCCCTCTCCATCACCAGCATCGGATCTATATCGGCTTGCAGGATTTCTCTTGCAGCTTTCTCGGCGTCTTCCTCGTTGCCATTGATGATGGATTTCTTGAGTCTTTCGACCGTGCTGTCAAAACTCAACCGGTTTTCCAGCCCTTTTTCCCGGTAGGCTCGCTCAAACGCTATAACACTTGCCAAGAGAATCGAGTGGATTTCTCGTCAGGGTTGAGAAGAATTCGGTGACAGGTGTTCCCATCCGCGAGGTTCTACCGGCGTCTGCCTTCCATCTCGCAGAAGTGTCACAGTCCTTGTGTTGCGTGTGACGCGTCCGACAACGTGTAGAGACCTGACTGATCTCATTGCCCTCTTGGCTGCGCTCTTCTTCAGGCATACGACGAGCTCGAACTCTTCTCCCCCATAAAGCGCGAGATCCACGGGATCGACGCCCGCTATTCGACTGTAATCCAAAGCAGCCTTTGAAATCGGCACGCCATCGAGTTCGATGCCCACTGAGCTTGCTCGGGAGATCTCATGGAGACTCCATGCGAGCCCGTCGCTGGAATCCATCGAAGCCGTGAGAGCTCGGGCGCGGGCAAGTGCGATGCCTTCCTTGAGACGCGCTTTCGGATTGTATACGCTCGCCAGCAGCGCCTCCCTCACTGGCGTTGGGATCTCCATTTCGGTCTCAAGTGCTTTGAGTCCAGCCAGTGTATTTCCGAATTCTCCGGTTACCGCCACCAGATCGCCGGGCCTCGCGCCGCTCCTCTGAACCATGATGTTTCGCTTGGCTATTCCAAATAGGTAACAGGCGATCACGACATCGTCGCACTCGTTCGTGTCACCTCCGATAACATACGCGCCATACTCCCGCGCTCCCTCATCAAGCCCTTCAGCAATTTCTTCAACATCGCTGGTCGTGGTCGATCTTGGGAGGCCAAGAGAAACCATCACTGCACGTGGTTGGACTCCTTTCGATGCCAAGTCGCTAACGTTCATTACGACGGCCTTTCTCGCGGCCTGTAGGAGATTCATTCCTCTAGGAACATCGGTTCGCGCAACCAGCATGTCGCATTTCAGAATGGCAAGTCTGCCGGCTCCGATGTCCATTCCAGAGACATCGTCGCCGAACGGTATGGGCATGCGAGGCATCTTGTGAAGTCTTCTCACAATCAGGTCAATGATCGTGCGCTCTCCAAGTGGAGAATCTTGACTCATCTCCGAGCTCTCCTCATCTACGAGATGGTTGCTCATGATCTTGAATGCTTGGATTCAAGCGAACTCAGCCCACACAACTGGATGATCCCTTGATCTAGGGAGTAGGGAGGCTCGGGTAGGTTTCAGATCTAGAGTCCGTGACTGCTACGCAGTTCTGCGAGGTCGTGCCTCGCTTTGGGTGTCCCGTCAGCTAGCCGGGCGGAGATCCTGTCTCTAGTCTGCTCATGTGCTGACTGAAACCGTTCTGACCGACCTCAGTGTCGAAAAGGAACAGGCCCCTTCAATTCTACTATGGACTGATTGAGGCAAAGCGCCACCTCTTTCCCGGAAAGCGGCGCCGCTTTCAATTCTACCTCCACTAAGGCGTGTAGACCTCGGAATCGTCGGAACTTCAGACTGAGAGAATATGGAGCCTCGGGCGGGCTTCGATCCCGCGACCTCCCGCTTACGAGGCGGGTGCTCCTGGCTGATTCTAGCATCTACCAGCTGAGCTACCGAGGCGTGTGAAACGACTTCGCTAGGAAGAGACTCCCATTTAAGATCTGTTTTCGTATCACAAGGTTTCCGGTGGGTTGCATTCAGTCAGGGGGTCCCACTACAATCAGTCTCATTGGAAGACTCTCTCGGATTGCCCGATCTCAAGCCTAGGATCATGTTCATAGCTCATCAATCATCTCTGGCGGTCGTCCTGCGATGGGCAATTGTGTCTCTCGTTTCACGACAGGTTCTCTGACGAGCGCCGCGACTAGGATGACCGTGAGGAACATGAGTGCTCCTAAGAGATAGAACGGGGCAGACACCGACATCACATACAGCCCACCGAGGATCATGAGCCCAAACATTCGCCCAAGCGAGACAATTACCTCGTATCCCCCCATCACCTTCGCTCGGATCTCAGGAATTACACAATCAGCGAGAAGCGCGTTGATCGGCGCATTGTTCAGGGCAACACCTAATCCAAGAACGAGACAGGCCAAGTAGACCTGCAACAGTGAGCTCGTGAGAGGGAACGCGATGACGCTGGAGGCAATGATGATTCCGCCGATGATCACGAACGGTTTCCTTCCGAATCGATCTGAGAGGTGTCCGGCGAGGAATGTGAATGCGAGTATTGACCCGCTGATGAGGGTGAATGCAAACCCCACTTCTCCGAGTGCCATACCCAGTTTGAACGCCATGTACAATACAAAGATGAGCACGTAGAGCCCCTGCGTGATGCCTATGATGAATCCTCTGAAACAGAGCACTAGCAAGCTTCTGCTTTCTGTGATGTTTCGACGCAGGGATCTGAACATGTCGAGAGGAGAGGATTCTGAAGTCGAGACGTGGAGCTGGGGTCTGCGGTCCTTGATCGGAACGACAAGTGCGGCCGAGACTAAGGACACCGCAAATGCAACATAGAAAGGAATCTTGAGTCCCGCTGCTTGGGCGACTACTCCACCAACCGTCGGACTCGCCAGATTTCCAACCGTTTCAAGGGTGGCAGTGAATCCCATTCCTTTTCCTCTGCGTTCAGTCGGTGCCAAGTCCGCAGTCAGTGCGAATACGGCCGGAGTAGCCAGGGCTGATCCGGCACCTTCGATCATCCGCGCAACTGCGAATTGCGCCAGATCCTTGACAAATGCGAGCATGAGTGAGGAGAGAGAGAACAACACCATGCCAATCACGATTGTCTTCACCCGGCCGAACCGATCTGCCATGATTCCGGCAGGAATGAGACATACGACCAAAGCCACATTGTAGAGGGAGTAAGCGAACCCTAGGGCGGAAGCGTCGATTCCAAGCGTGCTTGCATACTGTGGTAGAATCGGGGTGAACATCCCGAACCCCAGGTTCACGACCAAGAGCGCTAGTCCCAGCAGAACAAGGGAAATCGAGAATCCTCCTCTGATAGTGGAGATGATCGCTCCTGGAAGCTTCTCCTCCATATTCGCACTGGGCGCGACGTTCGCGAACCGAGCAATTCTGTGCCTAAACGATCCGCGCCTTTCCTTTCCGCGGCTAGGGGCAAACGGTCTGGTCATTTCGGCCAGACTCGGGGTAGCGTTCGCTTAGCTTGAAGGTAAGAAGTGTCAGCACTGCTTAGGAAGCAAGTCATTCCATTGTCTGCGGTTGGTCGCACGCCTTCTTGCGCCTCAGAAACTGCTTTCTGATCTTCTCAACCTCAGAAACAAAGTCGACGCGATCGGTCTCCTGCGGCGCAACTCCAGCTGCGGTCTTCCCCGCCAGCGTCTTCAGGATCTTGCGCTCCAGCACCTGTGCGACCGATCCCAAATGGGAGATCAGCACCTGATGCAGGAGAACAGGTCTTCCGAGAGGATCCTCGGTCTGGGGTGGACTGTGCCTCTTGACTGCCTCTAGGAGGGCTTGGCCTGCGATCTTGCCAAGAATCCCGTTAAATACCTCGATCACCGAGTCGTGCAAGAGCCCTTCGAAGACATATTCTGCACTTGCGTATACCCCCCTAGGCGCAGTTGGCACTGTGGAGGCTCCTCCGGCCGGTACAGGGGAAGGTTTGGAAGCACGTAGGATCGCTCTGCCACTCCCTGTGTTCAGGTGATGCCCCACCGTTCTTAAAGATTTACATCAATGTGCACAAGGGGCCGTAAATTATAAAACGAAAGGCGCCGCGAATATACACGGCAGGTGCAAAGTCGTGGGTAGAGGCGCTGGACCAGGAGCTTGGGACTAGATCCGTCGAGGCTCGTAGGTAGCCTTCAGATGAGGGCACTTGACGAGTTACGGCAGGTTTCATAAGGAAGAGAGTGGAAACTAAAATGAGTGTATTCGGGATGCGGAACGCCGGGACGATTGATCGACTCTCGGTCGAGCAACGTTTTCGGCTCTTGGGCAAGTTCATGTACGCCCTCGACGAAAACAACATCCGCATCATCCGACTGATGCACGAACTTGGCCCTCGGAATCTCCTTGAAGTTGCGAGAGCCGCAGGGCTTCCGCCTACGAGCGTGTACGATCGTGCACGAAAACTCGAGGAACGATTTGGAATCCTCTCAATCGCCAACCTTGATCACGCAAAACTGGGGCTTCGCAAATGTATCACACTGGTCGAGTCGAATCCAGGCCTAGAAGACTTCGTAACCGAGGCCCTTTCGATTCCGAACTACTGGAAGACGATCACAAGATGTGAGGGTGGATTCAGCCACTATGCGCTCCACGCTGTCCCGGATGGGCGAGATGGGGAATTCGAGAAGTACATGGCCGCAATTCAAGAGAGAGGATTGGTTCGAAAGTGCGAGACAGTATGGGTTTCAGACTACCATTATGCATTTCCGAACTTCCAATTGTATGACCCGGTCGAGTGCACGTGGACGTTCGAATGGGACAAATGGATCGACTCGATCAAGAAGAAAGACCACCCGAAGGCGATTCATGATCCTTCGCATTACTCTATCGAGGCCGACAAGGCAGACCTTCTGATTCTGACCGGGCTCGAGTTGAATGCACGCGCAAAGTTTTCGGAGATTTCTAAGACGATGGGAATCACCCTCCAAGCCGTCAAGTATCGATATGACAAGAGGATTCTCCCCAGAGCTCTCATCAAAGACTTCATCATCAACTTGTGCCCTCACCCCATGGAGCTAGCGGACATGTACGAGATCCTCGTGAGTTTCGAGGATGAGGAAGGCATGCGCTCCTTCTTCGGAGCATCTGAAGAGATGTTTCCAATACTGCGAACAGTGAAAGTCTTGGGCGAAACCAAGCTCGGGATTAGGACCTACTCAGCGCACAATGAGACTGGACAGCTCTTCGGTATGCTATCGAAACTGGCAAGATCAGGCTTGGTAAGCGACTACTCTGCCGTCAGGATCAGACCTGAGATGCAGGCTCGGCAGACAATATCGGCTGAGCTCTTCGAGGACAAGGTTGGATGGAAGTACGATTTGAGTCGACACCTTGCTACGCTCGACTCGATCGTTGAGCACGCAAAAGTGAGTTCTGGATAAGAAGGACGACAAGCCTAGTTGCTTTGTTTTCGCACTTCATGCGCGCATTTGGCTCTCCGCCTAGAGCATGAAGTCCAACGCTTTGAGACAAGGTACCCGCCCCAGATCTTGAGGATGTTCGATACCAGCAGGGATGAGTTTTAATGGCCCTCTTACACTCGTAGAGCGAAAAATCGACTTGGGAAAATGTGCTGGGTCTGAGTTCCAGATAATGTACGCGCCTGCGGGTTGAGCTCAATGAGGGAATTGATACATAGTGGCGTTCTGTTCCCGAGATATAAGCCGAAAGGCTTCAAGATCAGTGTTCAGGGCAAACCGGCAATCTTGACTCCACATCAAGAGGAGATGGCTGTGGCTTGGGTTAGGAAGCTCGGAACGGAATACGTTGAGGATCCAGTCTTCGTCAAGAACTTCTTCCGGGACTTCTCTAATGCGCTGGGACTGAGCAGCAAGCTTGGGCCCGGAGATTTCGACTTCTCAGAGATCGTCAAATACGTTGAGGAGGACCGCGCTAGGAAACTTTCGATGGGCAAGGACGAGAAGAAACGTCTCGCTGCCGAGCGGAAGGTGATCAGGGAAGCGAACAAGGTGAAGTATGGACAGGCGATCGTTGACGGGGAGAAGGTTGATCTTGGCAACTACATGGCCGAGCCCTCTTGCATCTTTATGGGACGCGGCAAACACCCGCTGAGAGGAAAATGGAAGGAAGGCCCATCAGACCACGACGTAATTCTGAATCTCTCACCAGACGCGCCCAGGCCTCCAGGCAACTGGAAGGAAGTAGTCTGGCAGCCGGATTCCATGTGGGTCGCGAAATGGGATGACAAGCTCCGCGGAG
>CAZRNA010000031.1:0-16858 GCA_964601325.1 uncultured Candidatus Bathyarchaeia archaeon | reverse complement strand
GGCTGCTCCGCCGAATGTAGTGGACAAAGGAAGAGCTGTTCCGTCTAGGCATAGCGGGCTTTGGTTCTCGTCAAACGAGAAGAAACCCGCCGACGGGAGTTCGAAAGGTTCGCATCCGAACCCGGACATCTCCCCCGGGCTACCACACATCCATCGCACGCAGAGCCTATCCGGCACCTCATCAAACCTGCGGGGCCCCACATGAGCGACAGAACCTATCTTCTGCAAGAATCAGCGCCCCACAGCTCGTACAATATTTGGTCGGTGCCCCGGAGAGTCGGATCGCGTGTGCTTCGGGCCTGAACGGGGAGGCCTTGTGAGCAGTCCTCGTGAACCTGAAGAACATGATCCATCCGATAACCACAACTCCAACAGCGATCATGAAACCTGTCAACGGGTCCATCCCAACCAGTCCGTAATCAAATGCCGCATGCAACATTACGGCCGCAGACAGACCCACAAAACCCGACCTTCTAGCACCTGTGAATTTCTGGCGTGCGAGATAGTATCCGATGATCGAGCCCCAAAGCGCGTGTCCTGGCACGGACAAAACTGCTCGAATGACCCCCAGACCTGCCCCCCGAGTCAGCACGTACAGGAGGTTCTCTGGCGCCGCGAACCCTAATCCTGCTATTGCACCATAGACCAACCCGTCCATCGGCTCATTGAATTCGCGCGAACGGTACACCGAAACACGCACAGCCAGATACTTCGACGATTCCTCAACGAGCGCCACCACCAGCAAGAAGTGCAAGAACAATGCAACCGGGTCAGCTGACGGCGGAAGGAACAGGCTCCCAAGCAGTTCTGCAACCACCACCGGTGCGACAAGGACAGCGCCGAGAACGAAGGTCTTCACGATCAACCTGCGCGGCTCGCGTTCGTACCGATCACGAGTGTACACAAACCAAGCGAGAAAAACGATTGGAGCAAGTGCGACCACTACAAGTTCGAGATCCATCTGCTACACAACCGCCTTCGCTGTATTCACTCCATGCAACATGACAATGTCTCATCCATCTTGACGCAAAGAAGTGTCGTCTTGATGATTATCTGACGAAATCTACCGACTTGGGAGGCCACGACGCTTCCTATTGGTTTGACAGCGAGGTCCATTGACGCTCTCAAATGAAGGCCGTGTCGATAGATGCATGTCACGAGTTGTGAAAGGCGCGTCAGTCTGCCTAGACTGGTTTGAGAGGCTCTGAGGAAGCGACTCTTTTGTAGAAATCGTCGCTCAGTTTCCGTCCAGTCCTCTTCTCCCATTCGGCGATCGGAATTCCGTGCTCCTTCTGGGATTTGTCTCTGTACCATTCTGGGATCACGTTGAATGTACAAAATGGGATAATTCCGCCGCTTGGCGTAGTATAGTGGATTGTGCATCGTTTCGCTCTTTCAACGTCCCAGTTGTAGAGGTCTTGAAAATGCATTAGTCCGATAAACAAACTCTTGTGATGGAGCATCCCGAGTGTCTTGTAGTCGTGCTTGAGAAGTGACTCGAACAGGATTCTTGACAGGTTAAGTCCTTTCGGGGCCTTGCTTTTGTCCACGAATTTCGTGAAGAGGTTGTAGAGGAGCTTGAGGCCGACCGCGTATTTACTGCTGCCCTCCCGCAGATCGATGGCCTTTTCGTCCAAGTATTCGAATAGCCCGTCGACATCAACGAACCTAGGCATCGGGATGACCTTCTCGCCATCCAAGAAGACGTACGTCGCCATGCCACAAGCGAAGTGCGTTGACAGTTCGTACTCTCGTTCGTGTGTCAAAGCCTCGACGAAGTTGCTGAATGGCATGCATGACGGGATCGGATAGAAGTCGTCACGCGATATCTCCCCGCCGAATTCTTCCTCTATCTTCATCACTACATCAGGGATAGTGATTCGGATCCGTTCCCTTTCCCGCTCTGGAACTCGCCCTACGATTGAGATTGGCTGGAAGTTTACGCCTTTAATCGGATTCAGGTTCTTGAGAGCAAATCGGATGATATTTCCAACCTCAGAATCGTTCGTGCCCTTGATGACCGTTGGAACCAGAACAACACCCACATCTGCTCTTCTGCAGTTCTCGAGGGCCCTAGGGATCTCTCTGTGGTTCTTCGGGTTCTTTTCGAGTGTCGTGCCATCATAGCTCAGGTACATCGTGTTGACGCCGGCTTTCCTAACCTTCTCTGCGAGGGTAGGATCCGTCGACAACCTGACGCCGTCTGTGTTGAGTTGCACATGTTCGATTCCCTCTTCCCTACAGATCCTGATGATGTCGAGTAGATCCTCACGAAGAGTAGGTTCTCCTCCGGTCAACTGCACAGCATTGCAGGGGACCGGTTTCTCGCTCTTCAGCGCCCTCGCCATTGATCGTATATCATCCAATGACGGCTCGTAAACGTACCCCGCCTTCTCAGCGAAGAAAAAGCAATACCAACAATTCAGATCGCACCGGTTTGTGAGGACAATGTTCCCGAGCGCAGTGTGGCTCATGTGTATGTTACATAGGCCACAGTCAACTGGACACACGGGATCCTGCTTGCTGACAAAAGGGTTGTCTACCCCTTTTCCGTCACGTGCGTACCGTTTCGCTCGACGATAGAGATCGCTAGATCCCCAGTACAGTTCGTTGAATTCCCCGTGCTTTGTGCAGGTCTTGCGCATCCAGACTTTTCCTGCCTGTTCGTACACCTCTGCCTCCAAGATAGCAACGCATTCTGGGCAAAGACTCTGCGTGCGAGTGATCAGCGTCACGGGTTCCACACGAAGAGAAGGTTCAGTGGCAGCTTTCACCAAGGTCGTGATCTCCTTTCCGAGGAGGTTGCATTTGTCCTATTTACCCATTCTGATTAGCATTTGAGCCAGTCCGCAAGGCACCCTTTTATCGCCAGAAGCCTGCTGCTAGCATGATTGAGATGTCTTCAAGCCAACGCCTAGTCCCTGACACTTCGGCAATTATCAATGGACGAATACCAGAGATCATCGAGAAGGGAGACGTAGCAGAGGTAATCATACCGCACGCCGCACTCGATGAACTGCAAGCGCAAGCATCGAAAGGAAGGGAAGTAGGGCACACCGGCCTCGCTGAACTCAAGAGACTCCGAGCACTTTGTGAACAAAAGAACATCAAACTCACGTTCATGGGTTCCAGACCTGACCTAGATCAAATCAAGCTGGCAAGGAGTGGCAGGCTGGACGCCCTCATAATCGATGTTGCACGGAAGGAAAATGCAACCCTCGTAACAGCCGACTATGTGCAGGCTCTTGTGGCAGAAGTACAGGGCATCAGAGTGCTCTACTCAGCACCGCCGGTGAAGACGGAGGACCTGATCTTTGAGAGCCTCTTCACTCCAGATACGGCGAGTGTGCACGTCAAAGAGGGGACTTTGCCACTCGCGAAACGAGGAAAGCCCGGCAAGTTTGAACTCATCAAGATATCTGACCGACTGACAACGAGCGAAGAACTCGAGCGAATCATCAAGCAGATAAATGATGCAACCCACGTCAGCGATGAAGGATTTGTCGAGATTAGCCGCATAGGCGCTTCAGTGATACAACTAGGCAAGTACAGAATAGCGATCACGCGGCCCCCGTTCTCCGACGGCCTTGAGGTCACGATTGTGCGACCGATCGTGTCGCTCCGACTTGAAGACTATCGTCTATCTGAGAAGCTGATGGAGAGACTGAAATCCAAGGCCGAAGGGATCTTGATCGCAGGCCCTCCGGGTTCAGGTAAGACTACGTTCGCATCATCACTTGCCGAATTCTACTTGAATCAGAACAAGATCGTCAAGACATTGGAATCCCCGCGGGACCTCCAAGTGGGCCCCGAGATTACGCAATACGGTCCATTGGAGGGAGACTTCGAGAACACGGCAGAGATCCTGCTTCTCGTAAGGCCTGACTACACAGTCTTCGATGAGGTGAGAAAGACCAAGGATTTCCAGATCTTTGCGGACATGCGCCTCGCCGGAGTTGGCATGATAGGAGTCGTGCATGCCACCGACGCTATCGACGCCGTGCAAAGATTCATCGGTCGTGTTGAGCTGGGCATGATCCCTCATATTATTGACACAATCATCTTTGTCCGCTATGGAGAGGTCGTCAACGTTTTCTGCCTCAACCTCGTCGTGCGAGTTCCCAGCGGGATGACCGAGGCTGATCTTGCTCGGCCCATTGTTGAGGCGAGAGATTTCGAGACCGGAAAGCTCGAGTACGAGATGTACACGTTTGGTGAGGAGAACGTTGTTGTGCCGGTTAGTGAGGCCGCTCCCCAAATTTCGGGAGCGCGCAAACTGGCTGCCGAGAGAGTCCTCCAAGAGATCCGTCGATTCGACCCTCAAGCTGTGGTGACTTTCGTCTCCGACAACAAGGCCGTTCTGAAAGTGGACAGTGAGTCGATCCCGATCCTGATAGGGAAGAAGGGCGCAACTATCTCGAAACTCGAGAAATCCCTGGGAATAAGCATTGATGTCGAACCTGCAACCCCCACCGGAGGAAGTGAAGTGAGGTTCAGGATCGCTGAATTCGGAAATAGGATTGACCTAGAATTCGACAAGAAGTATGTAGGTCAGGTTGCGAGCGTCTACATTGACAATGAATACCTCTTCTCCGCCACAATAGGCAAGAAAAGCCAAATCCGAGTGTCCAAGGGATCTGATCTTGGAAAGGGGCTGCTTCGCGCAAAGGTCGGTGAGAAAGCTATCAAGATCCTCGTCTAGGCTGAGAGAGCGTCCTGACCCAGCTCAACCTTGACCGGCTTTCTCGCGAGCCTCTCCGCCAGTTGTTCGGTCTCTTTGGTGAATTGCACAAGGGAGTTCCTGAGTGTCTCAGCCTTGTCGGAGAGGAGCTTGGATCGGTGTTCAAGATCTTCGTGCTGGGATCGAAGCCTCTTGACATCCAGTCTCTTCTGCCTGAAGGCAATGACTAGTTCACGACATTCTGGGTCTTGCAAGTGCTTTCTTCGTTCACTCAGAAGCATCGTAGCTTCGTGATGTATCCCGTTCAGACTGTTCTTTTCAGCGGCATTCTCGATTCTCTCAAGGACTTTCCTTTCCTCACGTTGCTTCAGTAGGAGTTTCTTTCGCTCCACCGCCTGTCCCATGTCTTTCAGGACGGATTTCAAGTACGGATATCCATCTTCCTCGTGAATGAAGGTCGTGAATGGTCGCTTCAGGTACTCGGAGAGTTTCTCTCTGACGTCAGGGGCCATCGGATACTCGCCTCTGCCGGCCATCGCTTCTAACTTTCGTAGTGGTCTGCCAAGGCGTCTGAAGCCTGAGGCCAAGAGTTCTCCACGAAGTTCTCTCAGCCTATTGTCGATCTTCCTCAAGTCCGCGATCTTTGGGTTGCCAGCAACCGATTCCATTTGTTGTTGAGCATCTGAGATCTGCGGGTTCAGATTGCCGACTTCGTCGGTCACGCGTCTGCATTCAGCGACTTGCTTCTGCAGCGACTTCTCCAGATCTTGGATCTTCTCGACTCTTGCATGAATTTCTTCAAGGTGACGCAGCAAACCTCCATCTTTGCTGAAGAGATCCCAGGTTTGTTCTCCAAGTCGACGGAGCCTGTCGATCGACGCGTTGAGGCTCATCGTGTCAAGGATGTAGTAGGGGCGGACATGCCCAATCCATTTGTCACGAACATTGGCAGCATTGCTTGCAAGTTTCGCGGTGGTGTCACTGAGTTGCTTCAACCCCTCGTGGCTGTGTTGGTCTACTGGCGCATTGACTTCGAGAAGAGCTTGGAGCTCTAGGCACATTCGAGCGACTGCCTTTGCAGCCTTGTACATCGCTCGGTCGTTTCTCTTCTCCGACGAGTCCTTCTCGGATTTCGCAATGAGATCTGCAGTTACTTCTTTGAGCGAGGAGATTTGCGCACTGATATCTCTCTTGGCTTTCTCGATGGCCTTGTCGGCGTTGGCGATCTGAACTTTCAGGGCGTCTCTGAGCCAGGGTTCCAGCTCATCGACCCTAACAGCGGGTTCCATGGTTCACCATGGCATTGAACGTCAGCAAGACAATTGCGGTGGGGCTTCGTCTAGGCATCCGCTTGGTCTTCTCAACGCGCTTCTTCTCGAAGTGTAACCAAGCTCGTATCGATGACCTCTCGTGCTTTGTCTATGCGCTTGTTCAAGTCATCAAGTGCTCTCTCGTATGCGTCCTTTGACATCTTTCCGGAGCGGTACTGTGTCCTGAAGTGTTCCTCGCCCAAGCGGTTTGCGTCAATTTCGGCCTCAGCCTTCTCCATCCTGGTGATCATCTCACCGTACCTTGGATGGGATGCCTTCAGATCCTCCTTCAGAGGTTGGAGGGCTCTGTCTAGCTCGCCCATTCGGAACTCGATCGTTTTCCGCCTTCGCCTGTATTCGTGCTTGTTGAGGGCACCTCGGGCGAGATCCTCGCCCATCCTGTCCAGCTCGAGTCTCAAAGCCGTTCTTCCGTCGTAAAGTTCCACGAACTGCTTCAGCTTGTCAGATGGAACAGCCATCTTCAATGTTGCAGGCTTCCTTGTCTTGGAGACGACAACGACGGCCGCTACTACCAACTCGACTATCGCAAGCCAAGCTAACAAGAGGGACCCTGACCAGAACGGAACGTAGTTGTATTCGAGTGTCAGTCCAAGGTCAGTGTACGGAGTGACATCGGTGAGGGTGTAGTTGAGGCTGTGATAGAAGAGCGATCGTGATGTCGAGGAAGGAGACGGAGAGATGCTTTTGATGGTGAAGCCATCCGGCGTCACTATGGTCGTATCCAGTTCGTCTATCGCCCAGTTCTTCAAGTTCGAATAGAGAGAGAGGCTGCACTTGTTCGCACCCCACCAGTTGACCTCTTGCACGTAGGTTGCTGGGTCCAGTTTGTACTTCAGCGTGAAGGTGAATGTCCGATTCAGGCCAATGCCGCCCGAGTATCTGGGGCTGACGGAGACGCTAGGCCCGTTTTCTGACGAATCCCAGAGCTGGCCGATTTCATCGTAGGCCATGATATCACTGGAGTTCTTCGGGAGCGTGAGAGCAATCGATGAAACAGAGCCGCCCAATGACTCGAAATTGTAAGTCTCGGATACATCTATTGATCCATCCTGACCGAACCTTATCTCTCTTATCACCTGTGGTACGCGGACGATGAACTGAGCCGCTGAAGTCATATTCAGTTCAAATGTTCTTGTCGCATAGGGCTCAACTGGAGAAAAGTATCCTTTGAGCACGTTCCCCCCGGTGGAAGCCGTTAAGTTCATCCATTCCGGGCTTGAGAACGTTGATCCAGTACCAGCAGTTATCGTCATGTTCTCAGAAGTCGCACTTACTCGGAGAAACGGAGTTGTCGCGAATCGGAAGTGGAACCCTGTAGAAGCGGGAGCCAGTAGGTCCGTGTGGACAGATGTCACTGTGAATGCATAGGTCTCGTTGCGTGCCAACGCGTGTCCAAAGTTGACGTTGAACCAGTACGTTCCGCTTGAAGAATCCAAGTCACGCTCTATAGTCAGAATTCTATTCTGATCGTCTTGGGCAGCCAGATACCTCAAACCAGTAGTAACGTTCCTTGGGAGGCCTATGGGCATGCCCTCTAGGGGGGTTGGAGAATTGTTCGACACCGTGAATGTGTCGTTCACCGTCACCAAGCCCCAAGTGGTGATTTGCACAACTCTGTTGACTTTCACAGTGTATTCGGAGGGGAGTTGTGCGGTCACCGCGGGAAGCCCAGCAGAAAGAATGAATATGATCATGAGAGCAGCGACACAGACGATCAGCTTGTCTCTCATCTGAGCAACCCGTCCTTGCGATCTCCTTCTTTGAATATGTCATCGTGCGCGACATCAGCGCTGTGAGCTCAACTCGAATTGTCGCTTCAGTCGGCCTTTGTCGCAGTCCACGACTTTTCGGCAACTCAACTGATGATCGCTATTTAAGAATGCCGAACTTCTTCCACCTGTTCTTGGGCTTGCTGGCGAATTCACGCCTGTAAGAGAGATGTTCTCCAGTCTGCAGGGACGCTCTTCAATTTCCTTGCGGGTACTCCCACGTAGATCGAGCGCGCAGGAACATCGCGTGTCACTAGAGATTGAGCTCCAATGACGGACCCCTCGCCAATCTCAACGGCTGGCATCAGCAATGAGTTTGCTCCTATGCTTGCGCCTCGCCGAACGGTCGGCCCGACAAGCTTCGTTTTCTTCTGAGTCACGTACTTGTCGTTAGTGAGAACAGCGTGCGGCCCTAGGAAGACTGAATTCTCAATCGTCGAATTGGTGCAGATGTAGCCACCGGTCTGGATCGAGACCCGTTCTCCGATTTGACATGACCCGTCTATAACTACGCCAGTTCCGACCAGCGTGTTCTTCCCGATTCGGACATTCTCGCGTACCATGACGTTATGTCCGAACGAGACGTCGTCGCCTATCGACACATCGGAGTAAATGCATGTCCCAGACCTGATCACACAGTTGCGTCCGATAACGAGATGGCGCCTGTCTGGGAGATCGTGAATGCTCCGTCCTAGCTTGACGGAATCTGCTAACTCGGTCCTTGATGGAGATCCCAGCACAACGTTAGGCCCGATGAAAGAGCCCGGTCCGATCCTCGTTGGACCATACATAACAGCGTTCGGCTCTATTCTGACCTTCTCACCGATTATCACTTGACCTAGAAGTCGTGCGCCATGACCAACATTGCAGCTTGGAGCTAGGGATACATCCTTGTCAACCCAAGCACCATCTTGGACCTGCGGAGTGGTTCCTGTCAAAGCCAGCCACAAGCGGATGGGGTTCTAGCGCAAGATATTAGTTTGGTTCCTAGGCAACGTCATGTATTCGAATGATGACCTATGCAAGAACCGCATCCCTACATCCCTAACAGCTCGCGAAGGCTCAAAGAGGAGATGCTACGTGATCTGGGACTCGACGGTGTGGAAGCCCTCTTCAGTGACATCCCCGATTCGATCAGGAAGAATTCTGCCCTTAACCTGCCCACCGTCCGATCTGAATTGGAAACGAAGTTGAGAGTGGAGGATATACTGTCAAGGAACTTCTCGACGAGAGACGGTATTTCATTCCTAGGCGGCGGCGTTTGGCCTCACTACGTTCCTGCGGCTGTGGACGAGATAGTGTCCCGATCTGAATTCCTTACATCCTATACGCCCTACCAGCCGGAGATCTCACAAGGCATGCTCCAAGCCCTGTTCGAATACCAGAGCATGATCGCCGAATTGATGGGGATGGAGTTCGCCAACAGTTCACTCTACGATTGGGCCACTGCTCTCGGAGAAGCTGCGAGAATGTCATCTCGCGTGACGGGACGGGATGAATTCCTCGTGCCCAGTTACACCCACCCTGACAGGATCCAGACCCTCAGAACGTTCTGTGAACCTGCCGGAATGCGAATAATCGAGGTCAAGCAGGATAGGCGAACCGGGGCAATCTCGGATGATGATCTCCAGAGGAAGATCGGCTCGAAGACGGCTGGTGTGTACATCGAGAATCCATCATATCTCGGCTTCTTAGACGCTAGTGCCAGAAGAATCGGGGAGATCGCTCACGAGAAAGGTGCACTATTCATCATCGGCGCAGATCCGATATCGCTCGGATTGTTCGCGCCACCCGGTGAATTAGGCGCCGATATCGCAATCGGAGAGGGACAGCCGCTTGGAAACCACATGAATTATGGCGGCCCTCTGCTCGGACTTTTCGCGTGTAGAGAGGAACGGCTACTCAGACAGATGCCAGGTCGTCTGATAGGAATGACGATGACCAAAGACGGCACATCAAAGGCTTTCGCAATGGTCTTGCAGACAAGGGAGCAACACATTCGACGAGAGAAAGCCACCTCAAATATCTGCACCAATGAGGCGCTCTGTGCGGTAGCCGCTGCCGCCTATCTTTCACTAATGGGACCACAAGGACTTGAGAGACTGGGCAAGACCATCCTTGCCAGTTCAAGATACGCAATGGAACAACTGAGAAGACTGGATGGCCTCAAGGTTCCGCTCTTTGAAGCCCAACACTTCAAAGAATTCGTTGTGGGCTTCGACGGCACAGGGCTTGCAGCCTCGAAGGTGAACACAGGACTGTTCCAGCGAGGCATTCAGGGAGGCATTTGTCTGCATGATCAATTCCCTGAGCTTGGTCAGTCTGCGCTCTATTGCGTGACCGAATGCCACACCCGGGAGGACATCGACCGACTTGTGGCAGGAGTCAGGGAGATCTTGGAGGAGAGATGATGGCATTCAAACAGGC
Organism: uncultured Candidatus Bathyarchaeia archaeon; assembly: GCA_964601325.1. Taxonomy (GTDB): domain Archaea; phylum Thermoproteota; class Bathyarchaeia; order 40CM-2-53-6; family 40CM-2-53-6; genus CAVPLU01. The sequence continues at coordinate 6,650 of CAZRNA010000031.1, read as the reverse complement.
ACAATGGAACGAGCCGCTCATCATGGACAGATCTAGGGAAGGAGTCGTGGGTTTCTCCCTTTCGAGCCCTGCGGATCTCCTCGCTGATGTGCCAGCCGAGCTTCTCCGCAAGAAACGCGTCAAGCTACCAGAGGTATCCGAGACTGACGTCATCCGTCATTACGTTCGGTTATCTCAGGAGAACTACGGCGTGGACCTTGGAATCTACCCACTAGGAAGTTGCACGATGAAATACAACCCCAAGGTGCTGGACAAGATTGTCGCATCCTCTAAAATCCAGGACTTGCACCCTTTGCAGGATGCCGGATCTGTGCAGGGCATCCTGAGAATATTCTATGAGCTTTCTGAATGGCTTGCCGAAATTGCTGGATTGGACAAGGTCTCGTTGCAGCCCGCGGCTGGCGCCCAAGGCGAATTCGCCGGTGCAATGATCATGAGAGCCTTTCACAAACAGAGCGGTGATCTGGAGAAGAGAGACGAGATCATCATACCTGACTCGGCTCACGGAACGAATCCGGCGAGCGCCACGATGGCGGGCTTCAAGGTTGTGGAGGTATCCTCCAATCAAGAGGGGTGCGTGGATATTGATGCCCTTCATGCCTCGCTTTCCCACAGAACTGCCGGCTTGATGCTCACGAATCCGAATACCCTTGGAATATTCGAGGCGGACATTCTTGAGATTGCCAGACTCGTTCACGAGGCTGGCGGCCTCCTCTACTATGATGGCGCAAACTTGAACGCGATGCTTGGCAAGGCAAAGCCCGGACGGATGGGCTTCGACATCGTACATATCAACATCCACAAGACCTTCGCGACCCCACATGGAGGAGGAGGCCCCGGCTCCGGGCCGATAGCCGTCAGCAAGAAACTCGAGGGGTTCCTCCCCGTTCCGACCGTGGAGCGAGATGGCGACAGGTACTACTTGGACTTCAACAGACCAGACAGCATCGGGAAGGTCCGCGGGTTCTGGGGGAACTCGTCCGTCTTGCTTCGTGCCTACGCTTACATCTTGATGATGGGGCGCGATGGGCTTGAGGAGGTCGCGGAAGTTTCTGTTCTCAACGCAAACTACCTTGCTAGGAGACTAGGCCAAGTGCGTGGCCTTGAGTTGCCGTTCCCACACAAGGTCAGGAAACACGAGTTTGTCCTGAGCGCCGCCAAGATGTCGCAGGAAACAGGCGTCACAGCTGCGCATCTGTCTAAGAGGTTACTCGATTTCGGAGTACATGCCCCTACGGTCTACTTTCCTCTAATCGTAGACGAAGCCATGATGATCGAACCAACTGAGACGGTGAGCAAACAGGAACTGGACGAGTTCATAGCTGCCTTCTCAAAAGCAAGCAATGAAGCGTACACGAACCCCGATGTAGTAAGGGATTCGCCCAAGAATACTACTGTTACTAGGATCGATGAGGCGAGAGCCTCTCACCCCAAGACCATGCAATTGACCTGGAAGGAAAAAGCGCGAGCGAGCCGAGAAACATAACATTTTTGCTGAAGCTCGAAACGTACAGCAAGTTCTGCCGGATCCTCCATGAAGGTCAGAGTCAAGTTCTTCGCACTCGTTAGAGAGCTCACGGGAACAAGAGAAGAAGTCGTTGATCTGGACGACCAAGCAACCGTACGGACACTCCTTGGCAAGCTCGTGGAGGAACACGGGGCCAAGTTTCACGACTACATATTCGACCCTGCATCGAATGAACCAAAGGGGCATGTACAGTTCCTGATAGATGGCCGCAACATCACGCTCATGCAAGGTCTCGATACGAGCTTGAAAGAAGGCGCAAGCCTCGCTATCCTACCGCCTGTGGGCGGCGGGTAACGAAGTTTGGCATGATAGATTGAAGATCTAAGCCGTTCCGAGGCTCAGATTGCGGGAGAAATGGCAGTTGTGTCCTTGTCGGAGCTTCGGAGGTATGGATCGTCGGAGGAGTACTTCAATTGTATTTCAAGGGTAATACGCAACGCTATATAAGTCTCGCCCGATACTTCCAACACCTCACGCTCAATCACGCCGAGATATCCGGAGCTTTCGCAAAATGGCCCTCAACGCAACCCTCACCGACTTGCCCGAACTCTGCGCGAGATTCCCTCGAGTCTCAATCATAGGTGTCGGCGACGAAGGCAACGACATCGTCAGCCGCATATTCGAGGAGGGCGGCTCAGGCGCCCAATGCGTAGCGGTGAACACCGACAGCGCCAGCCTTGAGCACATCTTCTCACACGAGAGAGTGCTCATCAAGGGAAAAGCTCCTCACGATACTGGAGTATCCGGTGACGACGCGCCCTGGCAAGATGCAATCCAAGAATGCGCCAGCCACCTTACCCCACTGCTCACCGGCGCTGATGTCGCATTCATCATCGTGGGAACTGCAGACGCAAATGAACTCAACATAGCGACAGCGACTGCACGTATAGCCCAAAGAATCGGAGCGGTCACGGTCGCCATGGCAATGATTCCGTCCGATTCGCAAAGAATCAATGGACCAATTGCACCTCAAGCGCTAACGCGAATGCGCCAGAGCTGCCACACGTTGGCGATTGTCGACGTCGAGCGCTCGAACCAGCTTTCAGGATACCAACGCGGACTTGCTGTGGATTCGGCGAATCAACTGGTCATCGATACCGTCTCAGGCATATCTCAGGCTCTTGCTTGCCCGAGTACCATTAACATCGAGTTTCCAGCGTTCCGAGAACTCATGGCCCACGGCGGAATTGCTCATGTCGGGATCGCCCACTCGGTCTCTGCTCTGAGAGTTGAAGAGGCAACGATTGGAGCTCTCAGGGGCCCCTTGCTCTATGACAACATTGCGAGATGCCGTGGAGCGCTCATCAATGTGCGTGGCGACTCGAACCTCACAATCGAAATGGTTGAGAGAGCAGGCGAGCTTATCGCAGAACGAGCGGGATGGAATGTCCCTGTCGTGATGGGAACCCTAGTCGATGAATCATGGTACGAGGGATGCCAAGTCTCGATCCTCCTGACTGGAGGCGTCTACCCGTACATTCCAGGCGGATACAGGAGATTGCCCCTAAGCATGGATGAAATGGAACCTGATGGAGAAGATGAAGGACCGATCAGCCTCGAGTTGGATCTAGACCAACTGGAATAGTCCTAGAGGCTCCTAAGCGTCCTTGACATCTTGAGGAGTTTCTTGCCCAATCGAGTGGGCCCACCGATCGGTTGAACAGAACCAGCCCTTATCGCGTTGAGAATGTCACGAACATTCTTGGAGTCAGTGTCAATCAGCGTGTACGCGTCACCGACAGTCTCCGGAATGTGCGAGTCACTGCCGGCAACCATGGGCAGGCCAAGTCGATTTGCCATTCGTCTCGCATATTTCGTGTTCAGACCGAAGAACAGGGCGTCAGCGTTGATTACCTCTATTGCGTCTGGTCTGGATCTCAGCTTGATGGGATTGACGCATGGAGAGATGGGATCGAAAGGATGCGGAACTATTGCGACGCCTCCGACGTGTTGGATCGTGGAGATGGTTTCGTCTGCGGTTCTCGCTCTTTCAATTGGGCCGGATATGCCGAGGCCGATTATGTGTCCTTGTCGCGTGGATACCTCGATTCCTGGTAGGATTATCGCTTCTGAGCTGGTCACTCTGGTGAACGCATCATGATTGGTGACGGCCACGCCATCGAGGCCTCTTTGCTTGACGATCGTGGGCAGTTGTTCTGGCTCTGTGAATGCGTCCCTTGAACCGGTTGTGTGAACGTGAAGATCGATTTTGAGTCTCATTAGACATGGACCCGTTTCAGGTGGCACCTTGAGTGTGGCTTTTGATCTCCTGATCAGAGATCTTCTTGAATAATGGTACTGGATCTCCTATCACGTGACCTTCGCGGAGACGGATCTCACCGGCTTCTTCCCAGCTTGTTCCAGATAGGCCGTTCTGCAATCCAACTTGGGACCAAATCGACGCCGCGGTCGTAGGAAGGAATGGTGCGAGCAAGATTGCAAGAGACCTCACCAGCTGTGCACATATGAACATCGTCGTACGAGCACGGACTGGGTCCTGCTTGATCGTATGCCAAGGCTCGCTCTCGCTGAGGTAGAGGTTTCCGTCTCGAGCGAGATCGATCACCGCAGACAGGCCCTCCCTCAGTTTGCACTGGTCAAGCGCCGTGCTAGCTCTCTTGGGTGATCCCTCAAGCTTCGCTAGTATTGCTTTGTCGCGTTCGTTGAGTTCGCCGGGTGCAGGGATTGATCCGGAGAAGTTGTTCTTGATGAAAGTCAGCGTCCTGTGGATGAAGTTGCCGAGCACGTCGTTGAGGTCTGCATTCACTCGTGCCTGGAAATCCTTCCACGTGAAGTTGGCGTCCTTAGTTTCGGGTCTGATGGCGATCAATACGTATCTCCAATAGTCAGCTGGCGCGACGCGCAAAGCCTCATCCATCCAGACTCCGATGCGGTGACTCTTGGAGAACTTCTTGTTGTCGAATAGTATGAATTCGGTCGAAGATACCTGCCAAGGCAGAACGTACGGATCCTTCGTCGCAAGGAGCAAAGCCGGGAAGATTATCGTGTGAAATGGAATGTTGTCTTTGCCAATGAAATGCACATTCCTCGTGTCCTTGTCGAACCAGAACGTTTTCCAGTCTTCAGGTCTCCCGTTCTTCTCGGCCCATTCGACAGCCGCAGAGACATATCCCAGAACTGCTTCAAGCCAGACATAGATCGTCTTGCCTTCTGCTCCGGGGAACGGTGCAGGAATCCCCCACCTGTTGTCTCGTGTGAGCGCTCTAGGGTGCAGCCCCTCTTGGAGCCATCGTTTCGAGAAGTTGCGGGCATTCTCGGGAAGTTGAGCGTTGGAATCGATGTACTGGTTCAAAGAGTCAGTGAATCTAGGAAGGTCAAAGAACCAATGTTTCGACGGCTTGACGGTTGGGGTCGTGCCGCAAAACGCGCAACGGGGCGACTTCAACTCCAGCGGGTCGAGGACTCTGCCACAGCTATCGCACTGGTCTCCTCTAGCATTATCCTGACCACAGTGGGGGCATATTCCCTCCACAAATCGGTCAGGTAGAAAACGCCCGTCCTTTGGACAGAACGGGAGATTGACGGTTTCGGTGAATATGAAGCCGTTATCGTAGACTTTTCGATAGAATTCCTGAACGTATTTCCTGTGGACAGGATTCTCCGTTCTTGTGTAGTTTGTGAGGCGGATCTGATACTTCTCCAGCAAGTCGCATATTGTCGCGTGATACTCGTCAGTAAGCTGTTTCGGGGGGACTCCTTTCTTGATCGCCTCAACTTCGATAGGTGTTCCATGCTCGTCCGACCCCGTAACAGAGATAACGTCCTCGCCCTTGAGCGACAAATACCTCGAGAAAACGTCCGCAGATAGCAGGTGAATGAAAGTGCCAAGATGGGGAATCGTGTTGACGTACGGCCATGCTGAACAGACTATCCACTTGCCCACTCTATGTTCCTCCACGATACGCCCCCAACTTGATAACCGCCCCTGCAAGACCGCTAGTTCGACACGACCTTACGGGCTCCTGGAACTGACCTCCAAAGCCTGAACAGCGCATACGCGACCCTGCAAATAGATTAACGTTTTCGGCTGGAGCGTCAAATGGGAACGAAGAAATAGACCACACACAATGTGCTCACGAGGAACGATGCGATGAGCGACGAGTACACAAAGCTACTGGACAGTGCGATGGCAGAGATTCCTAAGAAGGCCTCTTCAGGGGAACGATTCGAGCTGCCCAGGATCCAGGGAGTCAGAATTGGCAGCAGAACCATCGTGCAGAACTTCAAGGAAATCGCTGACCGGATGAATCGTGACCCACATCATCTTCTGAAGTTCCTCTCAAAGGAACTAGCCACCTCAGCCACGACGGATGGAGCGCGAGCGATATTCCAGGGAGTATTCAAAGTGGAGTCGATCAATAGGTTGCTGAGCATCTACACACAGAGATTCGTGATCTGCCCAGTTTGCAAGCGGCCTGACACCAAGATGGACAGACAGGAGCGATATACCTTTCTCACATGTGAGGCCTGCGGGGCAAGATCGTCCGTATCGACCGCCTGAGAAGTGCGAGACAATGGAAGTCCATCTTAGAGTCATCCACGACAATCGTGGTGTACTGGTCGCTGCCTGCGATGCTGGACTTCTAGGCGAGACCTTCAGGCAGGGCAGGTTGAAGCTTGAGGTCAGCACTCAATTCTATGCAGGGCCATTGTGCACTGTCGAGAAAGCCATGGAGGCTCTTGCAGAAGCAGATGTCGCGAACCTTGTTGGAGAAAACACGATCAAAGCCGCCGTTGACAAGGGCCTAGTAGACCCCGAGGCAGTGATCTACTTCGGTCCCGTTCCACACGTACAGATTATAAGATTATAGAACCGACGACTAGTGAGCATACTCTTTCGCCAGCGACCTTCAGCCATGGTTTTTCTTTCACGGTACTGAGATTCAGGAACTGGTTAGTGGTTGCTCAGTCTAGTGGGAGCCGATCATGCTGTTGCTTGACTGTGACAGGATCGAGGCATCTGAAGTTACAGCACCTTTCTTCTTGCACCAATACTAGGTGCATTACAGTTCGGAGGCTTGGCACCTACTCACTATTACCACGAGATGCCGTTCGGCAACCTTGTGCCATGCAATTGTCGACATCCGGAATTGTCCAAGAC
>CAZRNA010000030.1:0-17306 GCA_964601325.1 uncultured Candidatus Bathyarchaeia archaeon | reverse complement strand
TAGTTCCAACATGACGTGCACACTAGCGTCATAGATTCACTCAGTATCCTCGCACGAGCGGAATCGATCAGGATGCGCTTCATCTTATCTGATGGGATAAGGTCAGTTTTCATGCTGATGCGTTCTATTCCGAGTTTCGCCACGGGGCTGAGTTCCTGCAATCCGCTATGAGCGATTAGCTTGATTCGTTCGTCGCGTATGTCAAGTAGCACCCGTTTGGTGTTGGGAAGATCCAAATCCTTTCTCAATGTCTCATTGAGCGTCTCTTCAGAGATAACGGTGCCTTCGAAGCTTTTCATCAAGCGCCCAAGTCGCACGCTACTAAGATCTACCCACCTAGATATTGCTCCGAATCGCTTCGCGACATGAACCATCCGTCGCTTGTACATGCCTGTCTTGACGGAAGCCTTCCTAGCCAAGTCCTCAAGGTCCATGTCCCCGAGTCTACGCAACGCGACTGCAATTCGAGTCGCATCTGCAACCCCGGCAGACTGGATGACAATCCTGTACGCGTCTTGCTGGACTCCAACTGTGGATCCGGCCTCTTCAGACAGAATGTATCCGACAAGTCTGGCGAGCGTGCGGTTAACAAGCAGTCCGAAGTGGCAGCAGATCACCACGTACTCATCCCAATCCTCCAATGTGACAAGCTGGTCTGTTGGGACATCGACTTCCAGTGCGGCCTGATCGATTGTCTCTGAGAGGGCTGAGTGCATCGTTTCTGCATCGCAGGGGTATTCATGCGACAGTTCGATTGCTATTGCTTCTTTGCATTTGCCGCTTCGTAGTGCTTCAACAACACGTCTGCGAATTGCTCCGACCTCGATTCCTACTTCGTAGGGGACGGGGATCTCTTCTCCGATCCAGCTGGGTATGGCACCTGTTGGGTCAGTTATTGCTCGCACGTAGATCGTTTCGCCCTTGATGCTCTCCATCTTCCAAGGGCTTCCGCGCACGATGAACTTCGTTCCGGGTGTGCCGTATTCCGCAACGAATGCCTCGTCAAGGACCCCGACTGGAGAGTTCCCGGACTTGTCGACAATTAGGTACTGTTTCTCATCCGGGATCATCGAGAGTTTCCCGAAATAGTAAGTGTATATGTCTTTGAGTCGACGCGGTCTGAGCAGGACCTGGTCCTGAGGGGAGAACCAGCAAAGCCTGGGAAAACGCGAATGCATGTACTCGACTACGCGTATTAGATCGGACTCGCTCAGATTCTTGTAGGGTCCGGCGTTCTTGAAGATGTCAAGTATCTCGCGGATGTACCAGCGACTCTTCTGTATCAACAGACCAACGATTTGGTGTGTTAGCACATCAAGTGGTTTTTCAGGCACCTCCACCGGCTCGAGCTCCTCCTGCATCGCCCGACGGGCTATTACCAGTGCCTCGAGGGCATCATCTGAATCCATTGCGATGATTACCCCCTCAGCAACGCGCCCAACGCTGTGTCCGCTTCTCCCCACGCGCTGAATCAGCCTGGTCACTTGGCGTGGGCTCATGTATTGTATGACGAAGTCAATCCTCCCAACGTCTATTCCAAGTTCAAGCGATGAGGTCGCAACAAGTCCTTTCAGCTCACCGCTTTTCAGCCCTTGCTCAGCGGACACGCGTGACGGTTTTGCCAGTGATCCGTGATGGATCGAGATTGGGAAGTCCATGTCCCAGATCTTGAATCGACTTGCCAAGACCTCTGCGACCGCACGAGTGTTTGTGAATAGAATAACTGACCGGTGTTTGTCGATTAGCTCTCGCATCAACCTCAAGCGGGCAGCGACTTCGGGACGAGTGTACAGTCTGGCCGCAAGTCGCGAGCTCTCCGCGTCAGACTGAGGCAATTGGACCCTCACGTCCATCTTGCGTCCCACTGGGACGCGCACGATAGAAACAGGTCGAGCGGTTCCCGCAAGGAACTCTGCAACTCTTTCTGGAGTTCCGATCGTCGCTGAGAGACCGATTATTTGGAAGTCTCTGCCTGTTATCCATCGCAGCCTCTCCAATGCGAGTGAAAGCTGGCTTCCTCGCTTGTCCTCCGCGAGCTCATGCACCTCGTCCACTATGACATAGGCGACCTTGCGGAGATTCTTTCGCATTATTCTTCCTGGCATGATCGCTTGCAGAGTCTCAGGAGTTAGGATTAGCATGTCGGGTGGGTTGTGTGACTGCAGTCCGCGTTCCTTCGTCTCCGTATCCCCATGCCTAACAGCGACCCTGACATCTATGCGATGGCACCACCACTCCAGTCTCTGGAGCATGTCGCGATTCAGCGCACGCAGGGGGGAAATGTAGAGGATCGCAATCCCGGGTTCATCCGTCTTCGAGGTGATGAATCGGCTGAGGACGGGAAGAACTGCTGCCTCCGTCTTCCCAGAAGCGGTGGGCGAGATCAGGAGGACATTCTCTCCATCGACGATCTTTGGGATGGCTTGTGCCTGAGGTTCCGTCGGTTCAGTGAAGCCGCGTTCACGTACTGCCTCAAGGACCGGTCTCGCGAGCAGAGAGAAAACGTTGCTTTCCGCAGTGCTCATGCGAGTGTGGCCTCGGCTGCAAGAGAACAACGCTGAATAAAAGTGCGAAGTGTACCTTCACGCAGGTCTCGCTTGACGTTGGCTGGCTTGATTGTGTCAAATGTTTAAGAGAGATTGTCTTCATGAAACGCCTGCCGGTCGTGTGATGAGATATGCCTCTGCGACAACCAATTGTGGCCGTACTGGGCCACGTAGATCACGGAAAGACGACTCTTCTTGACAAGATAAGAGGCACATCTGTCGCATCCCGGGAACCAGGACAGATAACTCAGTGGATAGGGGCAAGTCTGCTGCCGGCCTCGGTTATCAAAGAGACCTGCGGCACCTTATTGGATCAATTCAAAATCACGATACAGGTACCGGGACTGCTATTCATCGACACCCCTGGGCACGAGACGTTCTCCAACCTCAGACGAAGAGGTGGCTCCGCAGCTGACATAGCCATTCTCGTCATCGATATTTCGAAGGGTGTTGAGCCCCAAACAACTGAATCCCTGAATATTCTGAAGAGCAGGAAGACGCCCTTCGTGGTAGCGGCTAACAAGGTCGATCTCATAAAAGGATGGAAATCCACGCCAGATGCCTCATTTGTAGTCTCCTACAGGCAACAGGCGCCTGAGATCCAGACCGAGCTTGACAATCGAGTATACACCATAATGGGCACTCTCTCGAGACTCGGTTTCAGGTCAGAACGGTTTGATAGAATCACAGATTTCACGAAAGATGTTGCGATAATTCCAACTTGCGCCCGCACGGGTGAGGGAATTCCGGAATTATTGGTTGTTCTGGCGGGGCTAACGCAGGCCTACATGCATGACAAACTCGAGACTGGAGCTGGGCCTGCGCTTGGAACGGTCCTTGAGGTTAAGGAAGAACCGGGTCTGGGCATGACGATAAACGCGATCATCTACGATGGCGTCCTCAAGGTCAACGACACAATCGTACTCGGAGGAAGACAAGGTCCACTGACAACGAAAGTTCGCGCACTTCTTCTCCCCAAGCCTCTTGACGAAATTCGAGATCCCAGAGAGAAATTCGTGAGCGTGGAACGAATAGCCGCGGCGTCAGGAGTAAAGATCGCTGCTCCGAACCTTGACGACGCCTTGGCGGGATCCGCTATCTACGCTGTCCCTCATGGCAAGAACGCAAAAGAGTATGCGCGGATGATAGTGGAAGAGGTTGAGAAACTGAGAATACAGACCGATCGAGACGGTGTCATCCTCAAGACTGACACTCTGGGCTCACTCGAAGCCATAACAGCATCGCTATCAAACTACGGTATTCCACTCAGACTCGCCGACGTGGGTGATGTTTCGAAACGCGACATAGCGGAGGCCGAAGCCGTCTGGGTCGACGATAGACTGCATGCCGTAGTGCTGGCGTTCAACGTCAGAGTGCTTCCGGATGCCCAGCAAGAGGCAGCCAGTGCCGGGATTCCACTCTTCAAAGCCGAGATAATCTACCACCTGCTCGAGGACTACCTAAAGTGGTTTGAGGACCAGCGGGCGGCAGGCGTGAAAGCCGAGCTGGACAGTCTGATCAGGCCAGGATCGGTCAAGGTGCTTCCTGGATTTGTTTTCAGGAGGAGCAAACCCGCCGTGGTCGGAGTTGAAATCATGGCCGGGCGCATCCGGCCAAGATACCCACTCATGGACGAGAACGGACGAAGAGTCGGCGAAGTGATGCAGATTCAAGACAAAGGGAAAGACCTCCAAGAAGCAACGAAAGGGATGCAAGTTGCAGCGTCTATTGACAAGGGAATTGTCGGCAGAAACGTGGCTGAAGGTCAGAACCTGATTGTTGATGTTCCCGAGAAACATGCGAAGATCCTGCAGTCTAAGTTTGCGAGCGAACTCACTCCCGAAGAGAGTGAGCTAGTCAGCAGTCTGATCCAGCTGAAGCGGCGCCAGAATCCCATATGGGGGCTCTGAGAGCCAGAGGTCAATGGGCTCGTAGAACGAACGTTTGGCTGAATTGCCATTAGCGGGATTGCTCAGCCGCGTTCCTTCTTCCCGTAGTACGTTGTCCATTTCAGTTTGCGCGGGTCTCTCTTGTAGATGAGAACGCTCTTCCTGCACCTTGCAGAACAGAAGTACAGTATGGTCCCGTCGTTCCTGATGTACATCATTCCAGTCGCTGGTGGGAATGTCTTGCCACAGAAAGAGCACTTGCTTGTCCTCGGCAATGTACAACACTACCTGATCTTCTTGGCTTCGCGTTCAGTCTCTCTGAGAGTCAATATATCGCCGACTCTGATCGGGCCTTTTATGTTTCTAGTTATTATGCGCCCTTTGTCTCTCCCTTCGAGAAGCCTCACCCGTACTTGTATTACCTCACCTGTGACGCCGGTTCTCCCTATTACCTGCGTCACTTCAGCAGGCGTGGGTTCCTCTCTTGATTTCTCGCGTGCTGAAGACATGTCTACGCCTTAGCCCCGCTGCCAGACCTAAGGCGCTCAGCAGATGCTGCGATATCCTTCAGCGTGTTTGCTCCTTCTCCTGCCTCTATGACTGACACAGCGGCACATCCGACATCGATACCAGCTGATCTGCCTAGGTCAAGTTTGCTTGGAACGAAAATGTAAGGGATCTTCCGCTCTTCGCAAAGGATTGGCAAGTGAGCCACCACCTGAGGAGGCTCCACATCCTCTGCAATAAGCACAAGCTTCGCGATCCCGCGTTCGATCGCTTTCGTGGATTCGTTTGTTCCTTTCCTTATCTTACCCGAATCCTTTGCTACCTGTACAACTTGTAACGCTTTGTCGATGGTCTCCTTTGAGACCTCGAACTTGACGTAAGACGGTTTTGGCATTCGCTTCTCCTGCACATCTGCCAGCGGCTAGTCTATGCCGCCGGCGTCCTTTAATCAATGTTTCTGTGAGAAAAATCACCGCTCGCGATCAGCTCGGACCCAATTCGCAACGGAATCACGATCAGCCAACAATCTTAAGCGATAGCTTGAGCCTATCTCCAGTCGTCGGATTTGGGTTCTCGATGATTTCGGAGGCCGAGATCCTTCACATCGTCAACGAGATCCATCAGTACGATGTAGTGCTAATGGAACTTAGGGACGGAACGGTCTTCGGAGTCGCCAAAGGGAGCGAGTCCACACCAATGTACTTCCGAGCTGGAAGAGCGTCTCGCACTGCCGACGAGCGTCGCATGCTTCTGAAAACCGTTATGGGCCCCCGAAATGAGGGGCATGTGGATTCAATAACGCTTGAGACTCTGCTGAACGGATTGAGGGGAATGAAGACCCGTCACGTGTGGCTTGAGAGAAGAACTGAACCTCGTCATGAAATGGCTTTTCTCAATCTGAAGGAACTCGGAGTGTTTTTGCGCCAACATGAGATGTAGTTCGAGGCCCGAGCTTTTCGAGCAGAGCTAACAACCTTAATAAACGGCTGACTTTGCGTATCTACAAATTCGCTCCGGCTTGGTGCGCATCATGGCAAAGTTCAAGATGATTGTGTCGGACCCGCAGACGAGAAAGGCCACTGTAGCGGAGCTTGAAGGATCCAAAGCTCAGGTTCTGGTTGGTCGGAATATTGGAGAGGTCATAGACGGATCTCAGATCGGATTCTCCGGCAGTAAACTGAAGATCACAGGCGGATGCGACAAGGATGGCATCCCAATGCGAGCGGACGTTCATGGCGGGGCCAAGAAGTACGTCGTCCTTTCGGGAGGAGTCGGGTTCAGGCCAAAGAGGGAAGGGGAGCGTAGAAGAAAACTCGTCCGAGGAGGAATGATAACGGACGAGACGTATCAGGTCAATACTGTGGTCTTCACAGGAGAAGTCGAACCTGAAGAGAAGCCGCCCCCAGCAAAGGAACCGGAGGTCAAGCCAGCTCCGACGCCGACAAGAGCCCCGGAAACTAAGGCGAAAAAGGCGAAACCCTCCAAGAAACCGCACAAGAAACCCAAGAAGAAAAAATAAGGTAAGTGACGACGATGGAAATCAAAGTGAGCAACGAGTTCTACAATCCCCTGCTTAAGAGAAAAGAGATTACCCTTGAGATCGAACACACGGGCGAGGGAACACCGCAACGGTTCGACATAAGGAAACGAATGGCCTCCAAGCTCAACGCCAAGATCGAGAACGTGTTCGTTGTATCTCTGGACACATCCACGGGCCTGCAGAGAAGCATCTGCGCATTACAGGTTTATGACGACTCACGCGCCGCATCGTCAATCGTTCCCGAACATGTCGCCACCAGGAACCTTCCGCCGGAAGAACGCGCGAAGGTCAAGGAAGCGAAAGCTGCGAAGCCGGAGAAGGCAGCGAAGCCTGCTGAAAAACGAGAAGCGAAACCCAAGGAAAGCGAAGCTAAGCCAGCCGCAAAGCCGGAACAAAAGACACGGGCGGAGCCTGCAAAGTCTGCCAAGTAGCTGATGATCATCGATGACTGAGCAACAACCTGCAAAGAAGGAGCATGAGGCCAGAGCTGCAAACCTCTATGAGCTTGACGCGGCCAAAGGACAGATCAAGCTGAAGAACAAGAAGTGTCCAAGATGCGGCAACTTCATGGCGCATCACAGGAACCCCGTAGACCGATGGACATGCGGATCCTGCAGCTTCACCGACTATGTAGAAAAGAAGACTCCCGCTTAGTCAGTTCTGCTCATACTCTCCAGGAAGGAACATGCGCGCTTCTTCGCTGAATCGTCAACCTCCACCAAGACCAGACCCTCGTTGGGTTGACCGTATATCACAAAGGACCCGAGCGGTGCGACCGCCATCGCCACAAGAGTCAGCAGATCCTCTTCCCCGTCTACAATCATGATGGCGTCTCCAGATTGAACGGCTTCTTCGACCGCCGCCAATGCTTCTGATCCGATGGTCCCTGGGTCGTTCCGAACGCGGAGAATTCTTGCCGCATGCACGTCAAGGGGTTTCGTCTGAGCTCTTTTCTCCCTGTTATCGATGATCATGATGTCCCTGCGGATGCCCCTTGCTAGCGCGTTCTTTGCGACTGCATCTCCCACGAAGATGACGCGAGGGGGTTTCTTCAGTGAAATTGTTCTGGAGATCTCTTCGTAGATCTCGGGACCTGATCCAAGAAGTAGCTTTCCTAGCGGGTCTTTGAGAGAACGTCGGAGTTCCTCGGTCAAGACCAGTTTTGCCAATGCGTGACCAGCACATTACCGATCCTAGAGCCTATCGGACTCGAACTGCGTATCGTCCGGGTGCTTTGATTCCCATCTTCTTGGCTATCTCTGATCTCCACGGGTCGATTATGATTACCAGCCCGGTCCAATCATCGCTAAGGTTCGTCGACTTGCAGTTCGGACAGACCGGTCCATTGCTCACGTATTTGCAATTCTTGCAGGCTTTCTGCGTCAAGCCTGTTTCTCCTCTTTGGGTCCCTTTACACGACGGATATCCTGCTCGATCCAGTCTATCTTGCCTAAGTAGGGCTGGCGCATCGTGATTCCAATCTTGCCGCCCATCCCGCCTCGGGGGAAACTTACCGCGATTATTCGTCCTCTCACGAAGTCGCCTTTGGCGATCTTTCTTTGGCTCTCCTTTCCTACTAGAACGCCATGTTTCTCGTCATAGGAGATGTAGTCATCCATAATCTGCGAAACATGAAGCAAGGCATCTTCCGGCCCGATTCTGACGAACGCACCGAAATCCGTGACCTCAACCACCTCTCCTTCTACCACTTCGTGCATTTCGGGATAGAAGCTGAGGAGCTTGAACGTAACGCGATGATAGGTTGATCCATCTCCTGGGAGTATCTTACCAATCGGGTCCACGTTCACGTCAACCACGAAGATTGCGTATCCAAGTTGCTCATCGACAATGTTCTCGTACTTGAGCTTCACCTGATCCCGTGCAGCCTTGTCTATCGGATTTCCGAAGCTCTTTGGTGGGATCCTAACTATGTCCTCAACCGTCAAGATTCTGAACAAAACTATCTCCGCTTCAGATTGTGATGCTATTTCCCTTTTCTACCAGTAGCTTGGCTCAATGCCATCAAGCTCCAACTTAGCCTTTTCTCTAAAAATGATCACGGGCTTTCCGCGATCTCTGATCATTCTGCGAAGTTCTAGGTCTGCAGTGGCAACAATGACGCTCGCGTGTCCTGAAGCCTCCAACAGGGCCTTGTCAGCGTTCGACTGCTCTTTTGACGAAACCCGATGAATCTTTCGTGTCGAGATCAGTTCCAGCGCCACCCTCGCATCTCGCCCCGCCGTGCCAGGTCTTCTGGCCAGACCCTCCAGTTCGCCGACGACAATATCGGGAACACTGAGCTGGATCTGCCTTTGGAGAAGCCTTTCTGCTTCTGATACGATGTCTATGTGAAACTTTGTAGCTAACATTAGGAAACTGGCATCAAAGCACACTGTGACAGGCACATGTTATCCCTTTAGCGTGCCGAATCCGATGAGGCGCCAACTATCGCCGATCCGTCTACTCACAGCTATCTTGAACCCCGGCATCGGGCACACCGGCTTCCTGAGGCTTATGTCGACTATGCTCCCTCTTGCAGAGGTGACGGTGCCTGAGGTGACTGCTGTTCCTACGTTCAGGACTAGGGGTTCATTGGTCTTGATCTTGTCAACCGGGACAAGCTGCTCTGTCCCAACCGCTCTTTCGAAGAGCGTCACTTCAGCCGTTATTTTCTCAAGAACCGGGGGGAGCTCTCCAACCTTGCCTACCACACTTCCGACTAGCCCGTCCGACTTCGCCAGAGATGGATCCAGAGAGGTTCCGATGCCAACGAGGCCCCCACTCCGAGCTTCAGTAACGGGTCCTTTGGAGACGCTAATGCTCGTCACTTTCGAAACAAGCGGCTCGTATCGCGCCTTTCCTCCAGTCTCGACCGGCAATCCCGGCCTTATCTCTATCTCATCACCTAACCTAAACGTGCCCTGAATAATCGAGCCTCCGAGGACTCCGCCATGCAGATCATCAATTTCCGTTCCCGGCTTGTTGATGTCGAACGATCGTAGGACATACATTCGTGGTGCCGCATTCGGATCCCTTTTCGGGGTCGGGATCCGTTTCTCCATTTCGTATAGGACTACGTCCGTGTTCGCACCATGTTGTGCAGACACCGGAATGACCGGGGAATCGGCGGCAATCGTGTTCTTAGTAAATGATTTGATCTCCTCGTAGTTCTCCATTGCTTTGTCTCGGTCAACTATGTCGATCTTGTTCTGGATCAGTATGATTCGTTGTATGCCAACCATCTGTGCCGCGAGGAGGTGTTCGCGGTCCTGGGCCTGAGGAAACTTGACATCACTTGCGGCTACAAACAGTGCCCCGTCCATGAGGGCGGCACCTGAGAGCATGGTCACCATGAGACTGTGATGACCAGGGCAGTCAACGAAACTCACGCCGCGCTTGAATTTCGTTTCCGAGCCGCAGTGAGGGCATTTCGGGCTGGTCGTGTAGTTGTGCGGTGGCTTGCACTTTGGGCACCTGTAGATGAAGACGTCTGCGTATCCGATTCTGATGGTGATGCCACGTCTCAGCTCCTCCGAATGCCTTGAAGTCCAGACACCGGTTAGTGACTGGACGAGCGTGCTCTTGCCGTTGTCAACGTGGCCGAGGGTTCCGATGTTGACCTCCGGTTGCCAGCTAATTGGCTCGCCGTCCTTTTCCTGAGGTTCGATGTCTTGGGCACTCATCTTCTCTCGTCGTTCCGCGCTTTGCGTTCCAAAATCGGTGTCGGACATATAATGATGCCTGCATTCACTGAGACTGCATGGCAAGCTCGTCAGGGCTTAGCGAGTTCACCCATGACTAGTGTACCTATGAGGGATCCAGAGACCACAAAAATGAACCACAGGCCAAGCAGAATCCAGACACGCCCAGGCACCTGCTCGGTCCTGAATAGGATGTTCACTAACACGAACTGCGCGAATCCGAATACGACTCCCACTAGATTCAACGCGCTCAGTCCGAGTAGTCCCAAAGTGCTGGTCGATACTTCTCCGGCCGCAGAGAAGACCATTAGATCAGAGATGAATGTGACTGGTCCTATGATCATCAGGACGATGAAGATTGGATTCGCAAGATAGAATTGCGGCCTAAAGAGATCGAAAAGCCCGTACTTCACTTCCTTCACCGCAAATATCCTCACCATGCTGAAGACTAGGAACACAGTATTCACCAGAGCAGCCCAGAAAATGGTGGTTAGAATCCTTGCGTCCAAGTCGATCGGTACTCCAACTGGTCGTGAGCATAGCATTAGTATACTCAAAAAGTCTTTTCCGCAACAGCTGTGAAGCGGAAGATAACGAGAATGCCCTGTTGAGCTCCTATGAGAGCTTGCGTTTCCACACCGTGCCCCCAGGTGTGTCCTCGACGGCTATGCCCATCGCGAGGAGCTGTCTTCTGAGGGTGTCCGCTGTCGCCCAGTCCCTGTTCGCACGCGCTCGGTCCCGTTCTCTTATCAAACGGCCAGCCTCTTCTGGAAGCTCTTCGGTTTTTGCTTCTCCACCGAGTATTCCTAAGACCTTATCGAGATCTGAGAAGAATTGATGCACTACTGCCGCATCTTTCGCTGAGAGCTCCCCTTGGTCGATCGTCCGATTGACTACTCGGGCCGCTCGATGAACTGCAGCTAGGGCTCTGGGCGTGTTCAGGTCATCATCCATTGCCCTCTCGAATTCCCTCTTTTCTCTGGACAGTACTCCTCGAAGCTCGGCATTGGTATGATAGCTTGTCCTCTCGACGTTGCTGATACGACGATAGGTTCCCCGAAGCGCTTCCACAGCTTTCTCAGCATCTGCAAGGGCCTCTTCAGTGAAGTTAAGTTGGGCTCGGTAGTGCGCAGACATGAGCAAGTACCTTACCGCGAGCGGGTCATGCCCCTTGGACAGCAAATCTCTAAGCGTGAAGAAGTTGCCAGATGACTTAGCCATCTTTCTACCACTGATTAGCAACATTCCAGAGTGAAGCCAGAACCTTACGAATCGCTTGCCCGTTGCCGCTTCGGATTGAGCGATTTCGTTCTCGTGATGGGGGAAGATCAAATCCTCTCCTCCAGAATGTATGTCGAACGTTGGGCCTAGGTACTTCATGGACATGGCCGAGCATTCTAGATGCCATCCAGGCCGACCCTTGCCAATCGCAGTCTCCCAGAAGGCATCGCCATCTTCTGGACGCCACCCTTTCCAGAGCGCGAAATCCCTTGCCTCATCCTTACTATACTTGTCTGAGTCAATCCGTGCTCCAGTCTTCAGTTCATCCATGCGGACGCCAGAGAGTCTCCCATAGGCCTTGAACTTCGAAATGTCGAAGTACACGGATCCCTCTGCTTCGTAGGCGAAGCCTCTGCGAATGAGTTTCTTCACTAGTGCAACCATCTCGTCGATGTGCTCAGTTGCTCGAGGGTAGTGCTCAGCACGCTCTATGTTCAGCACTTCGAGGTCTGCGAGGTATGCTTCCTCGTATTTCCTAGTGTATTCCTTCAGAGTCACGCCTGTTTCTTTGGACTGACGAATCGTCCTGTCATCCACATCGGTAATGTTCGTTACTTGGGTGACCTTGTATCCCTTGAATTCCAGATACCTTCTCAGCACATCTTGGAATACGTACGTCCTGAAGTTGCCGATATGCGCGTAGTCCCACACTGTGGGGCCGCATGTGTACATTCTTACACTATTCTTCTTCAGTGGGACAAACTTCTGCAACTTCCTAGTATAGGTGTTGAGCAGCCTGAGTGTCATATCGAGACCTCTTTGCGACCTACGCCACGTAACAATAAGCGATCCTGGGTTGTTCTAGATGGATCGATGTGAGACATTCTTAGGGTAGGAATCCCTGCAAACGCAGTCACCCATTTTCCTTGCCTCGCTCCGGGCAACAGCCGAACGTTGGTGTATTAAACGTTTGTAGTGTGTCGCCGGCGTACACTGGAACTGCAGGACAGCTCACAGTTTGTAGCCGATCTTTCTGAGGAAGCTCTTACGATCTTCGACATCTTTGGGGCCTTCAATACCCTTAGGCTTCGAGCCGTCGATGACCCCGAGTATGCCTCTCCCTTGGTCGTTTTCGGCGACAACAACTTGGATAGGGTTGGCGGTCGCGGCATAGATTGAGCATACTTCTGGAACGGCCTTGATCTTGTCGAGAACATTGATCGGGTACGCATCCTTGAGGAACATGATGAACGAGTGGCCGGCACCCAATTCCAACGCCGCTTTTCCTGCAAGTGTGGTCAGTTCCTGTTCGTTTCCGGAGACCCGTACAAGACAAGGACCACTCGATTCGTTGAATGCGATCCCGAACTTTGCATTGGGGACCGTACATGCAATTGCTTCGTGGAGGTCTTCCACCGTTTTTATGAAGTGGCTCTGTCCGAGAACTATGTTGACACCCTCAGGAACTTCTATTCGAATAACCTTCGTCTCCAAAGTGCAAACCCTCAGATGGAGATGAGAGATGCAAGTATTAGACTTGCACGTGAGGTGGCCCGACTAGATCCTGAGCTCTTTTTCGAGTGGAGTGAGGTTCTCAATGCCTCTCTTCGTGATAACGATCGTATCCTCTATTCTGACGCCGCCCAGTCCGGGTTCGTATAGGCCCGGTTCGACGGTAACAACATGTCCGCTCCGAAGCGTTTCATCGCTGAACAGGCTCAATTGAGGTCTTTCACCAATCGTTAGGCCTACACCATGTCCTAGAGAATGAATGAATCCAACCCTCGTGGCGTCTTTGTCGCCTCCGAGTATTGCCCTGATCGTCTTGAATCGGCGCCGCTCGAAGAGATCACAGGCCAAGTTCATCATCTTGCTGGCTTGGGTCCCTTCGCCCATCGAGTTCAGTATTCTAGTCTGGACCTCTCGTACAGCATCAAACATTCTCTTCACTTTGGGAAGAGGCTTGCCGACCACGTACGTTCTCGTCAGATCGAACCAGTACCCGTCCGTTCCGACGGGGAACAGGTCGAAAACGATTGGTACGCCGGTCCTTATCGGCTCCGAGACGATTCCCATCTGGTGCGGGTCCGCCGAGCTTGGTCCGACTGCAAAGACGGTGCCTTCCGGTGCCATGAGGTCCTGCTCTGCCAGCAGAACGTTGATCCTGGACTTGACCATGCCAACCGTTAGTGCTCTATGCTCCAGTCTGAGTTTTCCTGAGCTCATTGTGCACTTGCGGAGCATTTCGAGCGTTCTTTCAACCACGCGTGCTGCTCGTGTACCTACGTCTCGAATTCTGTCGATTTCTTCGGGATCCTTTGTCTCTCTCAAAGATTCGATCAGCGAAGCATCAGTCTCCCCGGCTACTTTGTACCCAAGTCTGCGAAGCGAGTCTGTAACGGAAAGGAGATGCGAGAACTCGTTTCTGCTGTAGATGCCAATGTCTCCACGAGCGCGGAGTGACCGCAAGATTAGATCGAGGAACTTGATGTACCCTTGTTCTCGGCCGTGTAGTTTGACGAGCTTCTCGTAGTCATAGTCGGTGTAGGTTCGGATGTTCTTAATGCGGCCTCGTTTGGCGCTGCCAACGTCAATGTTGCTGACGATCAAGAGAGGACGCTGCCCTATCCGCTTTAGAAAGATTCCTCCGCGTGGGACCAGCGTTCCCGTGACATATGCAAGCTCCGGATTCCCTAGAGTGCTCTCACCGATAACAAGGACCGTGTCCAGCCCGCGTCTTCTCATTTCGTCGTCGAACGCGTCAAACAACAGATACGCCCTACTTCTTGGTGGTGGACGGTCGAACCCGTCTTGCACGCCTATAACTAATACTCAACGTTTCAGAAAGTCTTCTCCAGGCAGCGGCGAAACGCAAGAATGAGTTCACCATTGCTCGCAGCGCAACAAGGTCTCTTGCGTAGAATCTGATCTTTGTGACCTTTCCCTGCCTGGTCACTCGGATATGGGCTCTGCTCGTACGTGGCGCGATTATCTCCGGGACAAGTGCGCGTGCGATCGCTTCGGCGTCTGACTCGTTGGGGAAATCAATTGAAACCTCAGCTTCTGCTCTTGCGTCTTTCAACTCTCGTCGACCTGTGCGATATCTCAGAGTTGACCGGCTAAGGCCCTGCCGACCGACAAGATTGAGCTTTGTTTGTCGTCATTCGGTCTGTTCTTCGACGGCCTTTTCGGATTTCTTTCTTCTCCTTCTCCGCTTTTCCCGAGCTTCGGCCGCAGCTTTCTCCTCGGTAGCACGTGCTTCTGCTTTCTGCTTGAGCTCCGCAGCCAGCACTCCTGCAGCCAGCCCTTCTCGGGCGGCGCGTTTGGAGATTTCGCCTAACTTTGTTGCGGGAAGATAGGCTCCACCAGCGAATTTTACGCCGCATTTGCGGCAGTTCCAGACGCCAACGGTGAGCCGCTTCACGGCTCGAACGTGACATCTGGGGCATTCATGGGGGACGCGCATACCGGCAACTACTTCGGCATACCTTCTCCTTGAGACAGTACCGTATCGGGGACCGAAGCTTCCTGCGGGTCCTACTTTCTTGACTTTCATCTTCCAGCTGCTGCTCCCCTGATTGTTTCACGAATCTCTTTACCTTTCTCGATTGCAGTCTTCACTGCTTGCCTGATTTCTTGGTCTGTAAAAGTTCCTAGGCCTCCCTTCTGCATGGCGCAGATGCTGCCGTCTCGACCCGTAGTGACTGTGAGTCTAGAACTCATCACAAGCTCCTCTTCTAGGCAAGGATCTAGGATCATATGTCCATCTATCTTTGCAGTTGTGACAGCCACAGGCTCGTTCTGGACCGGCAAAGGTACGAGTTCGTCACTTGTGCGCACCTCTTCTCCATCCATCTCGTAGCGGTTCATCTTGGACGTGAGCAGAGCCGCCAACGCAGATATCGCCGCAGCATCGATAAGGTTCCCATCATGGTCAAGAACGTACACGTCAACAAAAACGATAACGACCTGCTTCTTCGGCTCCACGCACAGCGCCTCAAGTCCGATTGCCTTCGATTCGCGGATCCCTCTATCCACTACTCTAGCAAGCTCAATTGCGCCTTCGCTTGGAGGACCTGGTTCAAAACTGGGTGAAGCGAATGGTACCAGCTCGGCATTGACGGCGAGGACTCCTTGGTTCGGCGTGTCAGGAAATGGTTTTCCAAGTTCGATCTTGATGCCAGTCATAACCTTGGTCTTGCCCAGGTTTACCATGGCTGATCCATTTGCTTTCTGGACCAGTCCTGTTTCGATCTTCAGATCTCTATAGTCCGTTAGCTTTCGTTCATCGATCCTTCGTCCCTTTGTTAGGAGATCTACGATGCCTTTCTGTTCGATCTTGCCGATCGGTGGTTGTTGCGGGGTTGTTGACATCAGGCTTTTGCCTCCTGGGGTTCGTGTCTCTCTTCAGCCTGTTCTTTGACTGAGATGTACTTCCGTTTGAGGGCCTCAACTTGAATCTCGTTGATCTTCTTGCACGCTGCAATGCCCATGTCTAGTGCCTGATTGAATTCTTCTTCAGTCAGGGAGCCGTCCATCTGGAGCAGCGTGATGACGCCGGACTTGGGCATAAACGCAATGGGAAGATCAGCGTCGCCCTGTTTGTCCTCGATATCGGACGCGTCTAATGCGATCTTCCCGTCAATCTTGCAAACCGCGCATGCAGCGACGATCTCTTTCAGTGGCACGCCTGCGTCTGCCAGTGCTAACGACGCAGCGGTTATCCCCGCGCACCTGCTGCCCCCGTCTGATTGCAGGATCTCAATGAAGATGTCTATTGAGGTCCGGGGGTACACCTCGGACATTATTGACGTTTCTAGGGATTCTCTGATGACTTTGGACAGTTCGAGTTCTCTTCGCGATGGGGCAGGAGACTTCCTCTCCTCAACCGAGAACGGCGCCATATGATAGCGACACTTGATTACCGCACGATCTGCAAGTGCAATGTGCTTCGGGTGGGCCTCTCGAGGGCCGTAGACTGCGGCTATGATGCGGTTCTTTCCATGTTCAATGTAAGCAGATCCATCAGCCTTGTCCAGTACCCCGACTTCCATCTTGATAGGCCTGAGCTCGTCTAGCTTTCTGCCGTCGAGGCGTACACCGTTCTCATCAACAAGCTTGACTTCTGGTTTGTTCATCTCTTTCTTACCTCAATTCCCTGTTCATCATCTCGCTTACGCGATCCGTGAGTCCTCGGGTGTGTGCCTCTCGTTCAATCATGTACATTGCTGCAGCTGCCACTTGCTCATTCTTGGGTTGCCGACCTGACACCAAGACCGTTCCGTTTTGGCCGACGATTATCTCGCAACTTGTAGCCTTCTTCAGCAGGCTTATCATCGATCCTTTTCGGCCGATCAGTCGTGGAATCTTCGCTGGCGAGACATGGACAACTCGTCCTGAGGAAACCTTTCCCAATCCACGGCCCCTTACGGTCAACAACGGGTCACGTGTTCTATCGAAAGCGATCACCTCGGCCATCACCAAGTCCCCAACGTTGAAAATTCGAGTGAGATCCTTCCTTGCGGCCATCGCTCTTGAGGCCGGTGTCTCTGAAAGGGGAAGCAATGCGGGATATGGCGAAGATATGTCAACGTTCCACCCCGACATCGCGATATCCACTACGCGCCCAATAACAAAGTCATCCACGCGGGGCGTGTAGCATCCTTTCAATGGAACAACTATGAGCTTGTTTGCGACCAGCTCGGCAAGGCCAATTCTTGATGCGTACACCTTGTTACCTTCTCTGTACGTGTTCTCCCCCGGGAAGTAGGATCCTTCAGCCAGCACTTCTCCAGGTGCAACAAGCTGTTTTTTCTCAGCGAATATGGTCAACTATTCCATCTCAGCACTCGCGTAGCAAGGAAGTCAACCACGGAGGCGGCCTACTTTAACACTTTTGTCT
>CAZRNA010000029.1:0-17455 GCA_964601325.1 uncultured Candidatus Bathyarchaeia archaeon | reverse complement strand
ACTTTTCCGACGCTTGACTGCGCCGCATGCATCCTCACACCAAAAATGGTGTCTGCTTCCAAGAATGAGAACATAGAACTGCTGACTTACTCGGAGGTTCAAGAAGTCAAGGGCTCAACGGGAGACTTCCACGTCAAGGTGTTGAAAAAACCAAGATACGTTGAGATCGAGAAATGTTTAGGGTGCGGGGAATGCATCGTGAAATGCCCGGTTTCCGTTCCGAGCGAGTTCAACCTTGGGATGGGAAAAAGAAAGGCAATCTATTGGCCCTTCCCGCAAGCGGTGCCTCTGGTTTCAACAATAGACACTGAACACTGTCTCTACTTTACGAAGGGTGTCTGCAAGGTCTGCCAAAAGTTCTGCCCGACAGAGGCGATAAACTTCGAACAGAAACCGGAAGAGGTCGAGCTGGACGTTGCATCGATCATCGTGGCGACTGGATTTCAGCTACAGGATCCTCGCAAGATCCCTGAGTATGGATATGGAACGCACGCAAACGTCTACACATCGCTTGAGTTTGAGAGACTCGTCTCTTCTACAGGCCCGACTACAGGAGAGATCGTCAGGACATCTGACAAGAAGCATCCCAACAGCATAGCCTTCATTCAATGCGTTTGCTCCAGAGACGTAAGGATGAATCCCAACTGCTCAGCCTTCTGCTGTACTGCCTCTGTCAAACAGGCAATACTCGCAAAGGAGCATCTGCCGGGTGTTGACTGTACGGTATTCTACATGGATCTCAGAGCTTTTGGCAAGGGATATCAAGAGTTCTATGACAGGGCAAGAACAGAGTTCGCAATAAGATTCGTCCGAGGTCGGCCGGCAAGAATCGAAGAGGTCCCCGGGACCAAGAACTTGACTCTCACCTATGAAGACACCAGCGAAGGACGTCTCAAGAAAACGGAAGTCGACATGGCGGTCCTCGCTGTCGGAGTGAAGGTCAACCCGATTGAACCATTCACAAACGTGCAGTTGGACGAGGATGGGTACATCAAACTACGAAACTCCTACTTGGATCCTGTTTCGACGGGAGTGAACGGCATCTTCGCTGCCGGTGTAGTCGCGGGCGCGAAGGACATTCCTGACTCGGTTACGCAAGCTAGCGCAGCTGCAATGAGGGCCTCGGTGTTGGCGGTGCGTGAAAAGGCATGAGTGAAGAACCGAAAGTGGGAGTCTTCGTCTGCCACTGCGGCATGAACATAGCCGGAACGATAAACGTGAAAGAAGTCATCGAGTACTCAAAGACTCTGCCGCATGTTGTCGACGCCAAGGAGTACATCTTCATGTGCTCCGCCCCGGGGCAAGACCTCATCAAGGATAGCGTGAAGAAGAGCGGACTCAACCGAGTTGTTGTCGCTGCCTGTTCCCCTTCCATGCATGAGCCAACTTTTCGCCGTGCAGTTGAGGAAGCCGGTCTCAATCGATACCTTCTCGAGATGGTGAACATCAGAGAGCAGAGCTCCTGGGTACATTCCGATGAGAAGCAGAAAGCGACAGAGAAGACAAAGGACCTAATCAGGATGGCTGTGGCGAAAGCTAGTCTTCTCGAACCCCTTGAGGATTTGCGGTTCGGCGTGCAACCCGCATCTCTGATCTTAGGTGGAGGCGTCGCAGGACTCCGAGCATCACTCGACCTTGCGGAAAGAGGCTACAAAGTCCACTTGGTAGAAGAACTCCCTACGCTCGGGGGAAGAGCGGCTCGGCTAGGGAAGCTTGCTCATGTTGACATGAAAGGGGCGGAAATGGTAGGATCCCTCATCAAGGCCGTCGTATCCAACCCCAATGTAACTGCCCATGTGAATTCCGAAGTCACCGAACTAGATGGATCGGTAGGATACTTCAAGGCAAATATCAAGTACAAACCCAGGTTCGTGGATGCGAAATGCACACTCTGCGGAGAATGCTTCCGCGTTTGTCCGGTAGAGGTTCCGAACGAGTACGAGTTTGGAATCTCAAAGAGAAGGGCGATCTACCTTCCGTTCAAGGAAGCCTATCCACCGGTGGCTGTAATCGATTCTGAGACGTGCACGCGATGCGGAGAATGCGTCAAGGTCTGCGAGCCGCATGCTATTGACTTGGACGAAAAGGGCCACGATCTTGAGGCGATCGCCGGAGGAGTAGTCCTTGCAACCGGGTTCAGCCCTTACGAGCCTCCTGAAGGAGAGTATGGATACGGGCATTCCAAGAAGGTGTTGACCCTTTTCCAACTGGAGCGACTTCTCGACGAGGACGGACCCACCGGAGGAGAACTGAAACTTGAGGGATCTACTCCAAGGACCCTCGCATTCATCATGTGCGTCGGATCGCTCGGAACCACGAAAAACGCCCATCAATACTGTTCCCGAATGTGTTGCGCATCAGCTCTGAAGAACATTCTGACGATTAAGGATCGGTATCCTGAGGTTGAGATCTACACTATCTACAAGGATATGAGGACCTACGGAAGAGGCGACGAGAGACTCTACGAAAGAGCAGCGGAACGTCTAGTCAAGTTCATCATGTTCGAGGCGCCTCCCACGGTGAATGTGAAATCCGACAACTTGGAGGTACGAGTGCATGATGCTACTCTGCAAGAGGACCTTCTGATTCCGGCGGATGCAGTTGTCCTCGCAGTGGGGATGTCTCCAAGCCAAAGCCTTCCGAAGGTACGAAGTGTCGTGAAGGTGGGCTGCAGTGCTGAAGGCTTCCTCAGGGAAGCTCATCTCAAGTTACGCCCGGTTGAGGCACCAGCAGATGGAATTTACTTGGCCGGATCAGTGACAAGCCCGAAGAACATAGTCGAGAGCGTGATGGCTGGGAGCGCCTCAGCAGCCAAAGCGGCTGCCCTCTTCGGAAAAGAGGAAATCAGAATCGAGCCCATGATTGCTCAAGTCACAGAGGAAATCTGCAGCGGCTGCGCCATCTGTATTGCCATGTGCCCCTACGGCGCGATATCTCGAAAGCAGAAAGACGAGAAGAGAGTCGCTGAGGTCGACAAGGCACTGTGCAAGGCATGCGGAGCTTGCGTGGCGGCCTGTCCGTCGGGAGCGATGCAGCAAGCTGGATTCAAGGACATCCAAATGATGGCTCAGATTGCCGCGCTCACTGAGAAGCGAGGTGCTTGAAATGAGCGATCAATTCGAACCCAAGATCGCCTTGTTCGCCTGCAACTGGTGCACTTACGCGGCACTAGATCTCGCGGGGACTAGCAGGATGAAGTATCCGCCCAACTTCAGGGTGATCAAAGTCATGTGCTCCGGGAGGATCGATCCACAGTTCGTGGTGGAGGCTTTCCGTGACGGAGCTGACGGCGTTCTGGTGGCTGGATGTCATCTAGGCGATTGTCACTACATCGAGGGGAACTACAAGGCGCTGAGAAGGATGACACTCCTTCGAAAGATGCTCGACACAATGGGCATAGAGAGAGAACGACTCAGGCTTGAATGGATCTCAGCCTCTGAGGCGGCGAGATTCGTCCAAATCGCCCGTGAGATGGTAGAGCAGATCAAACCGCTAGGTCCACTTGCTCCTCGATTGCAGGTGAATCAGTGATGGACAAACCCAAGATAGCGATGTACTGGTGTGCCAGCTGCGGCGGATGTGAAGAGGCAACAGTAGACATCGCAGAGAGAGTCCTTGACCTTGTCAACCTAGTCGATATAGTGCTCTGGCCCGTGGCCCTCGACTTCAAGGAGGAGGACATCGAGAAACTTCCCGACGGTTCGATAACAGCCAGCCTGATAAACGGAGGGGTCAGAGTCAGCGAGCACGAGCACATGGTCAAACTGCTGAGGAAAAAGTCGAAGATCATCGTGGCCTATGGCGCTTGCTCCGCCTGGGGCGGAATCCCCAGCCTCAGCAACCTCTACTCTGAAGGAGAATTCACCTCTCGTGCATATCACGAGGTCCCGACGGTAGACAACCCTCGTGGGGTTGTACCACAAAAGAGCGTCACTATCGATGGGGTCGAGCTCAAGCTCCCTGAGATCTTGCCCCGCCTTCTTCCCATCGATCGGGTCATAGACGTTGACTACTATGTGCCTGGGTGTCCCCCTACAGCGGACGTGACATGGAAAGCGGTCACAACTCTTCTGTCAGGAAAGGTTCCGCCAAAAGGATCCGTCATAGGCGCATCAGAGAAAGCGCTATGCGACGAATGCCCTCTCAATGAGACGAAACCCGACAAAGTGTTAGTTCAAGATCTGAAGCGTCCCCACGAGGTGATCCCTGACGGGGAGAAGTGCTTGCTCACTCAGGGGCTGCTCTGCATGGGACCTGCAACCAGAGGAGGATGCACGGCTCTATGCGTGAAAGCACGAATGCCTTGCACAGGATGTTTCGGGCCACTAGACAGAGTGACGGACTATGGAGCTAAGGCTGCGTCTTTCATCGCGAGCATAGTGGATTTCCAAGACGAGGAATCCATAGGAAAAGTGATTGACAAGCTACCCGACCCTGTCGGAACATTCTACAGAT
Source organism: uncultured Candidatus Bathyarchaeia archaeon (assembly GCA_964601325.1). GTDB lineage: Archaea > Thermoproteota > Bathyarchaeia > 40CM-2-53-6 > 40CM-2-53-6 > CAVPLU01. Next base: position 13,000 of record CAZRNA010000029.1, on the reverse strand, counting down.
ACACGCTGGGAGCGTCCACTCTCGGCGGGAGAATCAGGAGGAATAAGGCATGAAAGAGGTAGTGATCAACCCAATAACTCGACTAGAAGGCCATGGAAAAATAGTCGTCGTTCTAGACGATGCGGGAAACTGCAAGAAAGCATACCTACAGATACCAGAGATTAGAGGATTTGAGAAGTTCGCTGAAGGAAGACACGCCGAGGACATGCCTCAGATAACCTCTAGGATCTGTGGTGTCTGCCCGTTCGCTCATCACATGGCTTCCACCAAGACGCTGGACGACCTCTTCAAGATCGAGCCGCCAAGTCCTGCGAGGAAGATACGCGAAATCGCCTACAACATCTTCATGCTCGAAGACCACGCCCTACACGTCTACGTGCTAGGAGGCCCAGACTTCATCGTTGGTCCGACGGCACCAAAGGAACAGAGGAACATACTCGGCGTAATTGCGAAAGTCGGCAAAGAAGTTGGGCTCAAAGTCATCGACATGAGGAAAAGACTCCGAAAGACGAACGAGATGCTAGCGGGAAGAACGATTCACCCGGTCATGGGATTACCTGGAGGCGTCTCGAAACCGATTAGCACGGCCGAGGCCCAAGAGGTGAAGATACTAGGAGACGACGCTCTGCAGTTTGCTGTTTTCACACTCAAGGTCTTCAAGGACATCGTCCTCTCAAACAAGGAATACGTTGACCTGATAACCAGCGACGCCTACACCCATCGGACCTACTACATGGGACTCGTAGACGAGAAGAACATGGTGAACTTCTACGATGGGAAACTGAGAGTCACAGGCCCCAGCGGCAGGGAGTTTGCCAAGTTCGATGTCCATGACTACTTGGAACATATTGCGGAACATGTGGAGCCGTGGACCTACGTCAAGTTCCCATTCCTCAAGAAGATCGGATGGAAGGGTTTCATTGACGGAGAAGACAGCGGCATAATGAGCGTCGCACCGCTCGCGAGGCTAAACGCATCCGATGCCATGGCCACGCCGCAAGCCCAGGAGGCGTACGAAGAGATGTTTGAGACACTTGGTGGCAAACCTGTGCACCACACGCTGGCGAATCACTGGGCCAGGATAATTGAGATGATCTATGCGGCGGAGAGATTGAGAGAACTAGCGAATGATCCGGGAATAACGGACTCGAATATAAGGAGACTCCCCACAGCGGTCCCCGAGACTGGAATCGGCGTGGTCGAGGCACCTAGGGGGACCCTGATACACCACTACGACACGGACAATCGCGGCGTAATCACGAAAGCCAACCTCTTGGTCGCAACTCAGCACAACTCGGCTAGAATGGCTCTGTCGGTGGATAAGGCAGCTCGTAGCCTGATCAAGGGAGGAAAAGTGGATGACGGAATGTTGAACATGGTGGAGATGGCTTTCAGAGCATATGACCCCTGCCATGCATGCGGAACCCATACCCTCCCCGGCTCGATGCCATTCATGGTCTACTTGTACAACGAGAAAGGAACGCTTATGGAAACGGTGAAGCGCAACCTTCCTTGACCAAGAAGCTCCTCGTTCTCTTCCTAGGAAACCCAATACTTGCTGACGACAAGATCGGCTTGGTTCTAGGTGAAATGCTCAAGCCACTGCTTGAGTCTGAAGGACACGAAGTGGAGATCCTGGAGAAGACTGGCTTCTCACTCATAGATTACCTTGAGAACCGACGGGCTGCCGTGATAGTGGACAGTGTCAAGACTGGGAAAAGTGAAGTTGGAGAAATCGTTACTATCAGGCCCGAGGATTTCCAACGATACGCACCGTTCACGTCTCACTATGCTGGGATCCCTGAAGCGCTCAAGATGATGAAGCAGCTTGATCTCAACCCGCCCGAGCACATCCACATACTTGGTATCGAGGTTGAGGATCCATACACGGTATCGGAAGAAATGTCCCAGAAGCTCACGGAGAGACTGAACGAGTTGTCCGAAGGAATCCACAAGAAGGTATCATCCATTGCTCGCGAGTCAATCGTCCCTGAATGACGACTGGTCAAACGGCGATGCCAAGTCTCTCCGTCCCCTCGCGCGGCGGATTGCCTCCTGAGAGGAGACTGAACGTGATTTGGGAACATCCTCCATGGCTGCTGAAGGGGAATAATAAATATCACGCACAGAGTATGCATTGTAGTGTGGAACCACGAGGAACGCTCGCAATGATAAGTGAAGAGAGAGCAAAACAGGAGTGCACCAAGCTCGAAGACGTATGGGAAGCACTAAGCAAGATCACAACCGAACTGAAGGAGAAAGGTGTGAACGTGCCTCCTGACATCTACTCCTCACTTAGAGGCACCAAATCGCTCATCACGCTTTGCAGGCAGCATCCAAAGTTGGAGAGCCTAGTTCCAGGGGACATCGACGCGCACGAAGGGTTCTGTGTCGCCTGCTGCGGTGCCGATCTTGTTGCTCGAATAAAGTGCGAGCTCCGAAACGTCGAGGACCTGCTTGTCATCAAGGCCACGCATGAGCTCGGAAATAACTACGCGGTCAAGCTGCAGCAGAAAACAATTAAGGCATGGGAACCCCTCCAAGCACCGTTGGTTCCATAGACGAAACTGAAGGGCATGGGAACCCGTCGAAAGGCCAGCTGCTGCGTAAGGAACGTTAGAACCCCCTGGCGAGTGGTCTCGATTCGGCATGCAAGAAGAGCCGAGATGACTGCACGCATGGTTCAAGCCGTTTGATGTACTGCACGCTTTTGTTGAGCAAGTTAGCCATGTCGATATGAAATGCCTGCCCCGCCTCTTGGATTGACCCACTCAACAAATGGGCAGGCTATTCTGCACGTGCCACACTCGACACAGTTTTCATAGGCTATGAACACTCTTGGCTCCACATACGAGTAGACGTTTGCGGGACAGATGTCGAGGCAGACTCTGTCAGTGCATCTCGCGCAGGCTTCCTGATCTATCTTGATGTGTGACGTCTCATCGACTACATGTCTGAGTAAGTACAGTTTCTCTTCAAGTCTCACATCAATTTCCTCCCGAATACGTAGATGTCCTTCATCATCCTGGTGATCCTTCGCTTCGAGGTGGAGGAGGATATGATTCTCCTGAGCTTTTCAGCTGTTGTGGATCCATCAACCCTAAACCAGATCCCGAGTGCCGCGTTGATGATTTCGGGATACGTGTCCATGATTTCGGGATTCTCCTCGATATATGCAAGTAGTCCTGACTGTTTCTTCATGTCCCTAACTGCGAATGAATTGGAGAGTAGTCGTTGATACTGCGTCAATGTTCTTGAGGTGTAATCGCCGCTCATGTGCGCCTGTATGGCAACTTCGCCCGCCAGTCTCCCTGACAGTACTGCTAGGTCTGCACCCTCTCCTGTGACTGGGTTGGCTAGCATTGCCGAGTCTCCAACAACGAGAACTCCGTCGGAATACAGCTTGGGTATTCCCACATACCCAGCCTCGGGTATCATGTGAGCCTGATATTCCTTGACGACACCGTCACGCAGGAATGGTTCGACTGACGGCTCTTGCTTGAACTTCTCCATCAAATCATACGGTTTGATCCGCTTCCTCATCATAGTCGAGATAATGGCCCCGAAACCTACAGAGAGCGATTCCTTGTTCGTATACACGAATCCAAATCCGACGAGCCCCTCAAACAGTGCACCTATGTAGTGGATTGCTGTGCCTTCACCTTCGCTTAGCGCAAATCTTTCTTGGATCCTGTTAGACGGCAGTGCAACAATCTCCTTCACGGCTATGGCCATCTGATCAGGTCGCGGTTTCGTGATTAGGCCGGCTTTCTCGCACAGCATCGTGTTCGCGCCTTCGGCCACGACCACGATATCAGCGGACAGGTCTCCTCTATCTGTTCTAACGCCGACTATCCTACCTTGGTTGGATAGGAGTTCAGTGACGTTGGTCTTGGTGATCACCGTGGCGCCTGCTTCCTGCGCTTTCTTGAGGTACCATCTGTCGAATTTGGATCGTAGAATCGTGTAGCCGCTTGCAGTATCGGAGTGCCCGGTGCTCACATGGCTTATAATTGCGTGCTCGCCCTTTCCCATGAGACAGTAGGAGTGCTGAACGATTTTTCGTTCCAGAGGCGCGTCGCTCCAGAATCCAGGCGACACGTCGTCCATTGTCTTGATGTAGAGAACGCCACCGATGACATTCTTGCTTCCTGGGTATTCCCCTCTTTCGATCACGGCCACGTTGATCTTGCTCTTGGCCATGACGTAGGCCGCTGTGACGCCAGCGGGCCCTGCTCCGACGACTATCGCATCGAACTTCTCTGCCAACGGGTGCCTAACCTCTTCCACGGGGTCTTGCGTCTTTCAGCTCGTCGATGAGCAGAGGGAGTATCTTCACGGCGTCTCCTATGACTCCGTAGTTGCAGGAGTTGAAGATCGGCGCTTCAGGGTCAGGGTTTAGTGCGATCACGGTCTCGGCCCCTTCTATGCCGACCAGGTGCTGGATGGATCCGGAGATGCCGACGGCGATGTACAGTTTCGGTCTGACCGTCTTACCGGTCTGGCCCACTTGAATCTCTTTGTCAGCCAAGCCTGATTCGACGGCCCTACGTGAGGCTCCGACCGCGCCTCCGAGAGAGCGTGCAAGATCTTTCACCAGTTGGAAGTTCTTCTCTGAGCTAAGTCCTCTGCCGCCGGAAACCACGACATCGGACTCTTGTAGCAGGCTGCTCATCTCAATCCATTCGTATTCAAGTACCTTGGTCGGAATTTGTTCTTCGTCAAAGTCCATTTCTATTCTCACAACCTCGGCCTTCGCGTCTGCCTTAGGTGGCTTGGGAAACACGCCTGGTCTCACCGTACTCATCTGAGGCCTGTGCTTCGGCGTTACGATCATTGCGAGCTGCCTTCCTCCCCAAGTTGGCCTGATCTGAAGTAGGCAACCGGTTTCGGGGTCTATGTCAAGAGATGTGCAGTCAGCGGTCAAGCCTGTGTGAATTGTTGTAGCAACCATCCCCGACAGGTCTCTTCCGTTTCGCGTTGCTCCGATCAACAGAATTTGGGGGTGATACGTGATCGCGGCTTTGCTCAAAGCCCTTGCATACGGCGAGGTGCGATAGTGCTTGAGAATGGGTTTATCAATCACATAGACTTTCGAGGCGCCGTAGCCAGCCGCTTCTTGTGCAGCACCTTCAACCTGGTACCCAATTACAACTGCCTCAAGCGCCGTGTCTAGCTTCTTCGCGAGCGATGCTCCTGCACCGAGCAGCTCCCAAGAAACGCTGGCTGTGCGCCCTTCATTCTGCTCCACGTATACCCACACGGGTCCACGATCAGAACTCAGATGCGACTTCACAACCGGCTGAACCTCGCTGGTGACCAAGGTTGAAGCGGTCGTTGTCTTACCGCTAAATGGTCTGCTAGAAAGGATCTTCTCCTTGAGCCAACGGGCGGAGCCGACCGGATCATCACTGCCGTCGATTATCTCTCCTCTTCCCCTCGGTTTCGGGATGAACATCTTCCTGACCGTCGTCGGAGACCCTAGGAGACCCAGTTTGGTCGGATCTGCGTCGATGGCGTCCTTGTTCCAGATGCTCACCTCGGCCTTTTGCGAACGCAGAATCCCATCTATTGTAGCTCGGCGAGGCTTGTTCACCTTTTCGACTACAGAGACCGCTGCGGGCATGGAGACTTTCACTGTCTCTATCATGTCATCTGCTCTTCTGGCAGCCACGACAGTCTGCTCTTTAGGATCAACCTTCACAATGCGGGTCGCGTAGGTGATTATTGGGATCCCGAGTCTAGCGGCGACGCCCGGTCCTACCTGGCCGGTCTCTCCGTCCAAGGCCTGTTTACCGAAGAAAAGCAGGTCAGCTGAACCTTCGTCGTTCTCAAGCCTCTTGATCGCGGTTGAGAGCGTATAACTTGTCGCGAAAGTGTCCGCCCCTGCCATGGCTCTGTCCGTGAGCAATACCGCCCTGTCGACACCCATGGCCAGTAGTTCTCTCAAAGCTTCGTCTGCCTGAGCCGGGCCCATAGTCATCACAGCGACCTTGGCACCGTGGAGATCCTTCAGTTTGAGGCACTCTTCCACAGCGTTCACGTCGCTGGGGTTGATCACTGAAGGTATGCCCTCCCTGATCAGGGTCCCCGTTTCAGGATCCATCTTGACTTCCGTTGTATCAGGAACTTGCTTGATACAGGCAATTACAAACAATGTTAACCACTCACCGTAGCCTCAGAATCACATGTCCGTTTCTGCTTACAATAACCACGACTCTCACTGTTGAATGACAGCAAAGTCGAACGATCCTGTTGGCGCGTTGCTCGGGCGAAGAACAGTGTGTCAGGCACCCCCTCATCTCTCAGAAGCTATACATCATAGACATCCAGAAGCTGTAGCCTAGTTGCCTCGAGCCGTTCCACCATGACATTTGAGAACCGCTTCATCAGTTCGTATCCCAAGTTGTGGTCTTCTTCCGACTTCGTGCGAAGGCATTTCCCATCCAAGGCAATAGCGCGTGTAGGATCCAGTGCGCGAGCGTCGAAACGCCAGCGATATGGCGGAACCAACCAAGACCATCCCAATACGTCCCCTTCCCCGACAGTCTGGATTACTATGCGCCGGGGTGGGGCCGGTATTTCCAAGGCTACTTTCCCTTCGCGAATCATGTAGAACTGGTTAGCTTCTTCGCCTTCGTGAAAGAGCAACTGGCCGGCCTTGAAGCGCACGTTCGATGCGCATCCCACGATGAGCTTAATGTACTGTGGTTCAAGACCCTGCAAGAATGGGTGTTTTCTAATTATCGGCTCGAGTGTTTCCAATTCCAGTTTCCAGCACTGCCCCACCCACCTTGCAGACTAGGTGCTTAATTCGCTTTCCCGAATCACTCGCGCCTGATTTCTCGATGAAGGCGCCAGACTTCGACAAAAGGTCTTCTCCAAGGCTCAGCTCTTCCCCGCAACTCTTTTTATCCCCAACATGAGATCGGGCTAGGATCCGGGCCATTCACGGTGAACAGCATCCCGTCAAAGGGTATGATTTCCATGTTGAGCCAAGTAGAGCAGCAGGAGCAGACATCGCAGGAGACGCATCGCGAGCCCATGGTGCTCGTGTTCTTCACAGTCTTCGTAACACTGATCCTAACGGCAAAAATACTGGACCTGTGGGCGATCCTAATTCCCGAGCTAAGCAGACTTGTGCAGTACTTTGTGATGAACGTGCACCCTCAGATAACGCTGCTTGCTCGTTCCCAGACAGAGTTGCTGCAGAATCTGACAGGGCAAGTGCTCTCGAGAGGAGACTTTGCATATCTCGAAACTGGATCGCATCCTCTTCCCTTTGGGACCAAGATCAAGAACATCTTGGCGATCGGTACTTGTGACGTCTCCGTGATAATCCCAGCGTTGAACGAAGAGAAGTATCTCCCAAGATGTCTCGAATCTCTCTCACGTCAATCCCGAAAAGAACATTTCGAGATCATCGTCGTTGACGGAGGAAGCATCGACCGGACTGCGGAGATTGCAGAGGAATATGCTCACAAAGTCTTAGTGAAACCGTCTCCAGTTGGAGTCGCACGCAACCTTGGAGCGAAGCATGCAGAAGGAAAAATCCTAGCATTCATTGATGCCGACACGATGGCGAGCGAGAGATGGACTGAAGAGATCGTTCGTACGTTCGACTCCAGCACGAATGCGGCTGGGGTGACTGGTCCAACGCTTCCGTACGAAGGGACCGAGCTCGACAAGCTCGCATATCATGTCGCGACGGGATGGGCACAGCGCCTTTCATTGAAACTGGGGCGCCCTCATGTCGCGGGGTTCAACTGCGCCTACCGACGAGATCCGTTCTGGGAGGCTGGAGGATTCGATGAGAATAGAGTCCTCTCTGAAGATGTCACACTTAGCCTGAAGATGAGACATCAAGGTCCGATCCTCTTCAATCCCAAGATGATAGCGTACACATCCTTGAGAAGAATCAAGAAGTATGGGTACCCGTACCTGACGAGTTACTACGCGATTAACGCGGGCCTGATGCTCCTTTTCGATCGAACACTCGGCTATCCGCAGGTTCGTTGAGTCCTCGGAGCACCATAGGGCTATTACGTTCGACTTGTCTAGGAAGGACTAGGAATCGTGGGATGCGAGATTGGTGAGCCCTCGTCTCGCCTATGTCTACAGCGACGACTTCCTGAGATACGATTTCGGCCCGGACCACCCGTTGGCACCAGTTCGGCTGAAGCTGACTTACGAGCTCTCACATGCGAAAGGTCTCATTGACGACCGGAACATCATAGTGCTTCCACCACGTGTCGCGACTCAGGAAGAGGTAAGACTGTTCCATACGGAAGAATACGTTGCCCTTGTGAAGCGAATGAGCAAAGTGGGGCACGGTCTCCTGGATCTCGGCGACACCCCAGCATTCAAGGGAGTCTATGAAGCATCAGCAATGACCGTTGGCGCGACTCTGGATGCCGTAGATGCAGTAATGAAAGGTCAAGCAGATCACGGGATGAACATTTCCGGAGGCCTCCATCATGCGCACGAAGATAGGGCCTCAGGGTTCTGCGTCTTCAACGACCCAGCCGTAGCAATCGCCTACCTGAAGAAGAAGCATCATCTTGAAAAGATCATGTACTTCGACATGGACGCACATCATGGCGACGGCGTGATGTATGGGTTCTACGCCGACGCCGGCGTTCTCGACGTTGATCTTCACGAGGACGGGCGGTACCTGTTTCCTGGCACGGGATTCGCATTCGAGACAGGAGAAAAAGATGCGGAAGGCCTCAAGATCAACATCCCAGTACTCCCAGGAACCGGGGACGATCCCTACCTCACGGGTTTCAGAGAGATCGTTCCACCGCTAGTCCGATCATACAAGCCAGAGTTCATCATTGTCCAATGCGGAGCCGACTCACACGCGGACGACATGCTGGCTCACCTCAGATTAACCACGCGAACATACGAAGAAATCATCACAACATTGCACAAGCTCGCTCACGAGGTTGCGTCGGGCAGAATCGTGGCAGTCGGGGGAGGAGGATACAATCCTGCGAACGTTGCAAGATGTTGGACTCTCATCGCTGCCTCACTCCTCGAAGTCCATCCCTCGAACGATGTGCCGGACGAATGGAAGGACTCGCTTCGAAGAAGCACGGGCCTGACGCCGCCAAAGACCCTGAAAAGTGAGCCCTCACAAGACGACAACCCGGAGACAGGTGCGGAGCAAATGCGAAAGAACATCGAAGACCTACGAAAGAGGATCCCTATCTTAGGGAACTCCCCCTCATAGAGCTCCTGTCGAGACAGATTCTCTAACGAAACCGGAACATGGCTCTTGCATTCCGTGAAGTCAACTCCACCAGTTCATCCAACTGCATTCCCTTCAATTCCGCAACCTTGTGCGCAGTTTCCAGTACGAACAGAGGTTCATTTCGTTCTCCTCGTCTCGATTGAGGTGGAAGAAACGGGCAATCGGTTTCAAGAATAATCGATTCACCAGGCAGATGTCGAACGAGCTCGTGTAACCTTCTCGCATTGGGGTATGTCACAGGTCCCGCAATCGAGATCAAGTAGCCCATCTCAATGACCTCTTCAGCCATGCTCAAGTCGCCGGAGAAGCAGTGGAGAATTCCCTTCGAATCTTTGCCGAATCTGCGTAGCATTTCCAAGACATCGTTGTGTGCCTCGCGATCATGGACAACTATTGGAAGCTCAAGTTCACCCGCGAGCCGTATCTGTTGCTCAAGCGCTTCCTTCTGTCGTGCTCTCGGGGACAGATCTCGATAGTAGTCAAGCCCAATCTCCCCGATTGCGACGACTTTTGGATCCTGAGCAAGTTCGCGAAGCGAGCTGACCGTCGAAACGTTCATCGCTTTTGCATTGTGTGGATGGATTCCAACGACCGCGTATATTCCCTCGTGATTCTTTGCGATTCTGACGGCTTCACGACTTGCGCTCAGATCATATCCAATGCTGACAATCGTATCCAGACCAGCCGCGAACGCTCTCTCGATGACTTGTTCTCTGTCCTTGTCAAACGCAGGCCACTGCAGATGTGCATGAGTGTCGATGAGGTTGATGGGCAATCAGCTCCCAAGGTGGGTTGCCATGACTTGTGATCAGGCACCTTAGTATCGTTTCGACTCAGCTGGTCTTTGTGAGACGCTCGCATTCTTCGAGGCGTTCAACCGCACGCCTGATGTGGGGAATCGTGATCGAACCTCCAACAACGAGGGCCACATTCAATGCTTCGTGGAACTCTGGGGATGCCACTCCTTCTTCCACGCAACGGATCACATGATACGTAACGCAGTCATCACACCTCAAGACAACCGATGCTACCAAGCCCAGAAGTTCCTTCGTCTTGCTCGAGAGCGCGCCTGACTCGTAGGCCCGCGTGTCTAGGTTGAAGAACCGTTGGATCTGTTGGTTGCCCGATGCCAGTATCTTCGCGTTCATCTTCTCGCGATACTTCTTGAAATCCTCCAATGTATCGTGCATAGCTTGACTCACACACCATACCATTCAGGAGCCATTGAAGAAATAGCTTTAGAGGATCACAATTACCGGCTGCGAGCACCCAGTATTAATCGGAGACTATGGATTCTTGGTGGCGATTCTGCTGGCTCCTGATATGATGAATATCCCGCAAGTTGCGAGCAGTATTACTGTCAGTGACGCGAAAGAGCCCAGATACCCGAGGCCTACTCCTAGTACTATCCCGGTTATGATTGGCCCTAAGGTTTGCCCCAAGTCCATTATTGTGCCGAGGAACCCCATGCCCGTGCCTATAAGCGCCTTGTCTGTCAGCTCGCTGACGAGCGCAGGAGTCGAGGCGGTCACCATGGAGAAACCAATTCCGTAAAGAACCGATATTAACAGGAGCAAGGGGAAACGAACAGTGAATGGGATCATCCCGAGAGCGAATGCGCCAACAAGCGAACCTGTGACTATCGGGATGGTTCTACCTGTCCTGTCTGATAATCTTCCCATGAGCGGCTTCAGCAATGGTATCATCGCCAGTTGGGACCCCAAGATTATGCCTTGCGACAGAGAGTCGAAGTGAGCGACTTCTCTAAGGTATCCCACGAGAAAGAACTCTGTTGCTCCGAACGCATAATACTGTGATGCTTCGACCAAACTCACAACCAGTGTCTTCCGATTTCCTGCAACAGAGGCCCACCCTTCTAGGAGTCCTAGACCTGCTCTAGGTGGACTCAAGCTAGCTTCTGTGGGTTGGGATTTCTCTTTCATGAGAAGCAATCCCGTGACGAAGGCTGCAATGCCGGCGATCCCTACAGCGAGGTAGAGTTCATGGAAACCGTTGTTTGTTACGAACAGAATGTAGCCGCCTAGGAATGGTGCGATCGTTCTTCCTACAACGGTCGCGGAGGAGAAGATAGAGATGCGCTCCGCTCTATTGTTTGGGAACAGTTCTGCGACAAATGCATTCCCGACGGGAACAAACATCGCTGTTGCGAAGCCATGGTAGAACCTGACGAGTGCGAGTTGCCACCACGAGTTCACCAGAAGATAGAGAAAGGGCGCCGAAGCAAATACTATCCCGGATGCAAAGAGAACTTTTCTTCTGCCAAGTCTGTCGGAGAGCGAGGCTGCAGGTAGGCTCGCCAATATGCCGGGAATGGTGGAGGCCGAGGCGACGAACCCCATCAGGGAATCCGGCGTACCCAACGCGTGCGCAAACGGGTTCAGCACCGGGTCCTTGGACAATGTCGAACTGAGTATTGCGAAGAAACCGACGATGCAAAGCGTCCAGAACAGAAGCCCGGTAACTCGTCCGGACGAAGTCATGATGCGTCCTCATTCACTTTCTTTCTCAGAAACTCTCGTTTCTGGTTCGAATCCAGTTTCTCAATTTCGCTTGCATACTTCTGTTTGATCAGCCGAAGTCTGCAGTATGCGTAGAGGGCGTCGTAGAGGTATGTCTGCTTCTCTATGGCTTCATGATCGTTCTTTGCGATCATCATCGAGCCGGCTGCGATGGCTTCTAGGCCCATGCTCTCGGGCGCAATGTCAGTTCTGTTTGTGTCTGCAGCTCTGACGATCTTCGCCAGCTCCAGAAGAGCAGGATCATTGAGCTGGTACTTCTCGATTATCGCGTCAAAGCTGCACTTGTCTCCTCTGTGACCGAGCTCCACACCTTTAGCATCAAAAGGAATGGCGCTGTCTCTCGCGACCATTTCCTGTATCTTGTCCGGAGGCGCAAAGAGGAATTCAGCTTTCGGATCTACGAATCGTCTAATCAACCACGGGCATGCTACCCTATCCACGTGAACATTCCTGCGAGTTACCCACTTCACTGTCTGCAATCCAGCCGGGAGAAGTGTGATACTTGACATTCACTTCAGGCTTTCCAAGGATTAACAACAGACATTCACCAACTGCAAACTGTGCCAGAGAAACAAATGCCCCTCAAGAAAGGTTCCCTTCGAAAGGGCTCTAAGCAAGGAGTTTGACTAGGATCAGGCAGCCAGCGGTGCCAAGCCGTAACAGCTTTAACCATCTTTCTGAGCTGCACCAGACCAGACGAGTCAGTCTATGCGACGGTTTGGAGATTCATGAGCACCTGCAGGCTGAAGCGAAGTCTTGGTGGAGTTTGAAGGCTAATGGCGGCTAAGAAGGCGGACCTAGCAGGTCCGGGTGTTGGTAACTACGAAGAGTTGGAGAAGATCCTGCCCAAAGACTACGGCTCATTGCTGAACCGTATGGACACGCAGAGAGCCATCTTTGCGGCAAAGAACTACATCGAGGAGAACCTGTGTAGAGAACTCAATCTGATGATGGTTCAGGTTCCCCTTATTGTAGACGTTGAGAGCGGCGTCAACGACATGCTCGATCGCGACGGCTCACGCACGCCGATTCAGTTCCACATTTCCAACGACTACAACAAGCATCCGATTGATGCCCAGATCGTGCAAGCCGCAACTAAATGGAAGCGAGTCGCGCTGAAGCAATTTGGAATGACAGTTGGTGAAGGCATATGCACTGACATGCGCGCGGTGCGCAAGGACTACTTCCTCGACCACGACCACAG
>CAZRNA010000028.1:0-19201 GCA_964601325.1 uncultured Candidatus Bathyarchaeia archaeon | reverse complement strand
AGCCTACGCTCGGACCCGATAAGTAGCCTTGACGAAGACGGACTGACCATGGGTCACCCAGCTACGTCGACTCTGCTAGGCTAGTCTTGACGACACCAAGCGCTGCGTTCATCATCGTGCGCGTTAGTCTCCCAGTTTGCGTGTTCTGCCTGCTGGGATGATATGATGCGACCAGAACAGGAACTCCCGGTGCCATTAGATATTTCTGGCCATGTTTGAATCTCAAGCGCTCAGTCGAGAATCCCTGACGCTTGAGGTGGTCAAGGCAGCCCTTGAACGCCACTTGACCAAGCGCTAATACCACTCGAACATGCGATAATAGTGCAAGTTCCCTGTCAAAATAGGTACTACAGTTGGCCAGTTCGCTTGCGAGAGGCCTGTTCTGAGGTGGGGCGCAACGTACCACTGCAGTCATGAACGAATTCATCATCTGTAAACCGTCCCGATCATGAACAGATGTAGGTTGGTTCGCAAACTCAGCTTTGTGCAGTGCACGCATGAGGAAGTTCGCGGAACCATCCCCTGTGAACATCCGTCCGGTCCGGTTGCCACCATGGGCAGCCGGCGCGAGTCCGACTATCAGAAGTTGGGCCTGTGTGTCACCAAACCCTGGGAGGGGAGCTCCCCAGTATCTCCAGTTGGCGAACTCTTTCTTCTTCCTCAAGGCAATCTCTCTCCGATGCTTCACAAGCCTCGGGCAGCGAGTGCATGAAATGATCTCCTCTCGCAGTTTCTTCCACTCCGGAAGAAAGAGATCTGTTCCGGATTCCAAGACTATCCCTACTTGCATGCGACCTGAGTCACAGTTGATACGATGCCAAGAACAGTTTTTCCTCGCATGATCAGGATCAAGGGCATGCAGCGGCAGGCATCGCAGGCCAATTAGGTTTACTGATAGTACTGGAGATCCGCACAGTAGGACAAAACCATCAAGTACAAGGTCGTCTCTGCTCACTGCGGGCATGGTGCGTTGATTCAGAGCAGGGTGCAAGTTGCTAGTCGTGCCAGTGAGATCGAATACGCAATCAGGGACATGCTAGCGGTCGCTAAGGAAGTGGAGCGGTCAGGCAAAAAGGTAATTTACCTTAACATCGGGGACCCGGCTAAATTCGATTTCCAACCTCCAGCTCACGTTAGAAGGGCTCTCACAAAGGCTGTGGAGGACGGCTGCAACTACTACGCAACTTCAGAGGGGATTCCAACTCTCAAGGAAGCAATTGCCGAAAAGGAGAAGAGAACGAATTCGGTGCCGATCTCAAACGAAGATGTCATAGTGACCTCAGGCATCTCCGAAGGGATCCAGTTCCTGATGGGGGCTCTAGTCCAGCCCGGCGATGAGATACTAGTACCAGGACCTACGTATCCCCCGTACATCTCTTTCGTGAAATACTTCGGCGGAACTCCTGTTGCGTACAGGACTGTTGAAGATGATGACTGGCTCCCCGATCTTGAGGACTTGCGCAAGAAGATAACGAGCAGAACCCGTGCGCTGGTGATCGTGAACCCGAACAACCCCACTGGGTCTCTGTACGATGACCGAACCTTGAAACATATGCTAGATATTGTCGCTGAGCATAAGCTCCTTGTCGCCTCGGATGAGATTTACGACAGACTGGTTTATGACTCAAAATTCACAAGCACGGCCTCCCTCGCGAAGGATGTTCCCGTGATTGGTTTGAACGGATTCTCCAAGACATACGTGATGACTGGCTGGCGCCTTGGCTACCTGTATTTTCACGACCCAGGGAACACCTTGGAAGAACTGAAGGAAGCGATCTTGAAAGAAAGCAGGATCCGACTATGCGCGCCGACTCCTATACAATATGCCGCGGTGAAAGCTCTCAAAGGATCGCAGAAACACGTTGCGAAAATGGTTGACAAGTTGAAAAAACGGAGGGATCATTTCCTGAATAGGCTACGATCGATCGACGGCCTCACCTGCACAACTCCGAAAGGCGCGTTCTACCTCTTCCCTCGGATTTCGCTGAATGGCCGCTGGAAGTCCGATAAGGAATTCGCCGTTGACCTAGTCAAGAAAACTGGAGTGCTGGTTGTCAACGGATCGGGATTTGACCAGACCTACGGAGCAGGGCACTTCAGGACAGTATTCCTACCATCGATCGATATGATCGATGAGGCAACAAACAGAATCGAGCAGTTCATGCGGTCGTGAGTATGCACAATAACAAAGATGAGAAAATCGGGGGAGATCCCTCCGTAAGATCCGGGAGTCTATGTCGTCGAAGACCCGGGTTGCGTTTGCGCTGGGGTGGATCGGGCTGGCGCCTTCTTCGCCTCAGTCATCACTTCCGCCAATCTCGCGAGCTTCATGAGCAGGTAAAGCAGTCCGATGATAAGCGCCGCGCCCAAGACAACACGGATTAAGCCAAATAGAACAATTGCGGCACCGGGATGAAAGACCAAATCATTCACCTCCATTCGTATCGAAGTAGATCGGCGGCCACACGGCGATAAAAGGAAAATGGACGAATCGTCCAATGGAACAGGCTACGATTCTAGCGCGGGAAGCTCTCCAGTTGTAGCATCGCCTCCGGAAAATGCTACAACCGGAATTGCCGAAAACGCGACGACGGCCAGAACGAGCAAAGCAAAGTCAGGACCTGCAATCTGTGCGACAAAGCCTGAGAGGATAGGCCCGACGGCAAACCCTACTCCGAAGATCGTTTCATAGGCACCTATTGCAAAACCCAAGTTCTGAGATGGAGCGCGCTTGGATACGTATGCAATTGTCTGCGGATAGATTATGCCAATGAATGCGCCTATGAGACATGAATCCGCCAACAGCCCAATGAAGCTCCTATTGAGTGGAATCAGAAGTAGCACTGGTATCATTCCTAAGAAGGCAAGCCCGATGCTCTTCCTTTCGCCTATTCTTCCCAATCTGCCAGAGAGAGAGAACACCATCGTTCTCACGAATCCAAAGCCGGACAGAAGCAGCCCTACCTCTGACGGCGTGAGGCCGGACTCAATTGCGTAGCCAGGGAAGATTGAAACGACGAAAGCAAGTACGATCGCGTAGGGGACCTGCACTATTAGCATCGGAAGTACTGCAGAGACCAACTCCCACGATGGTCGTGCTGGAGCTTGCTCAGTGTCGCCATGTCGCCTTTGTTCTCCTCGGATTGTGACTACCGACAATCCTGCCGTTATCAGTAGGAGCACCCCAGCGACAAAGAAAGTAGATTGAAATCCGGCGACCTGTGCAATAACCCCGCCAATGAGTGGTCCGATCAGAAAGCCAGCACCCCAAGCAACGGCGTACATGCCGATTGCTGAGGCGCGTTCTTGTGCCGACGAGATCTCTGAGACCAACGCCTCGGATATTGGCCAGAACAGTGAGAGTCCGATCCCCAAGATCACTTGGACGGCGAGTATACCCGCGATCGTCCCTGTTGCAGCAAGCAGTAATGTTGCGGAGCCGACGGCAAAGATACTCAGAAGATAGAGACGCCGTCTGCCTAGCCTGTCTCCAAGATATCCTGCAATCACAGGAAGAAACGTGTAGGGCAATGATCTGACTGTTCCGATCAATCCCAGATCTAGGTAACCAGCGCCAAGCTGCTCGGCATACGCAGGAATGAGATAGACGTACGCGATTCCGACTGAGGCGAAGAAGACTGAGAAATGAAGACGCCCTGTTCTAGCAGCAATGGAACCGCCTCTTTCCATTGGTCTCGTGCCACATGTCTGAGGCTAGGCCTGTGAACGCTGGCAGCTTGGACAGAAAGCCACACCAGATTCCATGAGTGCACCACAGAACTTGCATTTAGCCGCTGAGTCGGGGACTTCGGTAACCAATTCAGCTGTTCTCTGTGTCCTAATTGAGGGCGGCATCACCTTTTGAGAGCCAATCCACGAAATGCACACTAGGAGACTCGCGATCGCTATTATGCCCCCGATGAGCTGCAATATCGCTCCCGTGAGTGCTGGTGATCCGACCAGGGAAAGCAAGCCCGTGTTCAGGTCAGAGAGACCTAGTCCGAACAAGGATGCTTGCAAGTCACCTAATGCCAAGAAGAGTCCCCATTGGTAAACGAAGAATCCTACAACGATTCCGAGCGCACCGACAATAAACCGTGACCTTCCCACGAACGGTCCTCCAGCAAGCTATCGGCAGCCGTACAAGAGATGTAGCATACTTAGGTCTTGCTAAGATCCACGGGCACAGAAAACCTGTCAGAGTTGTGATTTTCCGCAGCTGTCGCAGAAGGGCTTTCCAGGCTCAAGTTCTACGCTACAGAACTTGCACCTGTTGACCGCTCTTGTTGGTGTCTCAGTGGCCGGCCTAGACTTCTCGTATCTTTTTCCAAAGAATACAGCAACCTCAGTTAGCGCGGCCATCGGTATGAAAAGCATCACATCGGCAAGCGGGCCTCCGTCAGGCGTCACGAAAGCCGTGATGAGGTACATGGCTGCGTAAACGTATTTCCGATTGCTCGTGATCATCGACGTTCGAAGGACGCCGAATTTGACAAGCAGAATGAAGAACACAGGCCATGTGAAGATGAGTCCGCTCAGGACGGTTGAAACGAAGACCATGCTGTAGAAATCCATTATCGAGATTATCTGTGCTGCACCCATCGCTGTGAAGAACGGGAAAAGTCCCCAAATCATGAACGGCATTAGGATTGCATAGCCGAAAGCGGCCCCAACGATGAACAACGCTGTGAAGGACAATACGAATGGGTAGACCGCCTTCCGCTCATGCGAGTACAGCGCCGGATCGATGAACCGGTATGTCTCGTACGCGATTACGGGAATGCTCACAATGAATCCCATAGCGAATGATGCGATCATGTAGAGTTCCAATGGAACTGTCAATTCGTAACCGATGAGCGTTACATTTGGCGGTAGTATCTGTGCTCTAATCTGCCTCAGCACAAAGGCCACTAGGGGATCGTAGAATTGAAACGGGTTGCTGAGGAAGCTGAGATTTGATGGAAGGACCATGAAGAGGACTGTGCTCACGACAAGAACGTAGAGGACGATCTTGAGACGCTTCGCTAGTTCGCTGACATGATCCCAGAAGGGCATGGTAACGTCGTTTTGCTTCTCTTGCTCCGGCGTGCTCCCATCCCTCCCCTAGATCGGGCTCAAGTCTTTGGGAGAGGGACTAATCACCTATGTCAAGTTCACGCTGAACTGTCCTCTTTGGGACAAGCGATCAGGCCGGCTTTTCCGATGCCTTTCCTTTTGCCACGATCTCGTCCGATATCTGCGATCTGGTCTTGCCCTCGGTTGAGATGCCTAGCTTCTTAGCAGTCTCGATAAGGGGATCAGCCTCAACAGGCGAGGCTGTGGGATTCGATGCTTCCTTGTATGCCTTCTCGATCTCCTTGCGCGCCAATCCTATTGATTTCGCGAACTCAGGCAGCTTCTGAGGACCCCATACAAATAGTACGACTATGATAGCCAATACGATTAGCCATTCGTATCCTACGATTGCCAACTCTTTCGCCGAACGGTTCTGCACCGAAGTCGCACTTAAAGGCTTGTCGCGATCTGGCCACGAGTAAATCGGTCGAGATCTTGGTCTTGCTCGGACAGATAGTCACGATCCAAGGACTAGAGAGGTTCCGACCGGCGAATCTCCCTCTTGGAACACGTGGGATAGGGGGAAGCATTATAGGTGTCAGTAGGCTTACATATGCTTAGGTTGGCATACGCTTTGATGCGAGCAGGATACCTCACAGCCAAGCAGCTCAGCTTCTGGAACCTTCGCAGGCAAGGCCTGACGCAAGCTGAAGTCTCCAGGAAGATAGGAGTTACTCCGCAGACAACGAACAAGACGTTCAACGCCATAGATACGAAGATGTCGCGCGCATTGACCGATGCCGCGCAGTTACAAAGGCTCGACATTCGCAAGATCGATCTAAGAAACGGATTCCTCTTCGGGTACAGCCCTACTTGGAGAACGGACGTTCTTGTCACATTCTCAGTGGCAAACGGAATCCAAGTCTGGTACAAGGGCGAGGGAGATTGTTCCGACTGCACGAAGCTCGAGAGTTGCAGGCAGATTCTCATAAGAGAGAGCGAGGAACGGGGAATCCCACTCCCTCGAGACAGAGCTAAAACGAACCCCTCTCACCTGGCAGACAACCTGTTCAAGGTAATACTGGAGGGATCGACATGAAGGAGAAGAGATCTCTGTTGTGGCGATGGTGCCCGCAGCCAGAACGAATGAGGGCAACGAGAAGTCGACCAACAGACAGACCCTGGGTACCTCTGGTGGCTTCGGTGCTCCTACTGTCACTGCTGGCGATTCAAGGTGCGCAGATGTGGTCGCCGTCAGCTGTGAATGTGATATATCCGAATAGTTACAGCCCTGCATCTGCGGCACAAGCATTCGCGGAGACGCCGACTCAAACTGCACCTGCGTCTCAAACAGTCACAACAATCTCAACTGATCACTTTACGGTTCAACTGACCTTCCCAGAATCTGCAGACCCAGGGAACACGATTACGATATCAACAACGACAACCGCGAAATCAAGCGGACAAGTAGACAATCTATCGATCGAAGTTCTTACCTATGTCAATCGGCAACTCACAAAGGCGACATCAGCAACGGTCCTAACAAGCCGGCAAGTCCACTCTGGCAACACTTGGCAAACCACCCTCACAGTAACCATATCTCCGAACGCCGACCGAAGCGTCATGGTAGGAATCGTGACCGAAACGTGGGAAGAGACGTCCAGCTACTACGACTCGTACAGGTATTTGTCGTACTACCCGTACTACAATCCATCTTACCCATACAATTACACGATGTACTACGTTTACGAGCCATCGTACGTGACTGTACAGAAATCATCGCAGCAGACACTGCCGCTCACGTATGTATTGGCGACTACTCCAGAGTACGAGCAGCTGTCTGCCCAGCACAAAGCACTACTTCAGCAGTACGACGATCTGCTCGCGAAACACAACGAACTATCTTCGAAGTATGAAGCGCTAAGATCGGATTATGACCAGCTAACTTCGAAGTACAACCAACTTGGATCAGAATACAAAGCAACGAGCTCGGAACTAAGTGCTTTCAGAATTTACACATACGTCCTGATCGTGATCACAATTGGACTGGCGGCTGCAGTTGCATTCCTAGTCTTCAGGACAAGGCAGGCAACCGAGAGGACAGGGAAGCAAGACGAGTAGCCGTCTTGCACAATGTCGGGCTATGGAGTTCGAGTTATCCTTCCAGTTGGCCGAATTGGGCGCGAGAGTGTACGCGACAATTAAATACATTCGGCCTTAGTCTCATGACGATCCGATATGAAACTCACACTCGGCTACTACTCTGACATCACGCAACGCACTCCGAAGCAGGCGCTCGAGTACGCGGTAACGGCTGAGAAAGAGGGTTTTGATTCGATATGGACCGGGGACCATTTTCACCCCTGGGTCCACACCGGCGCGAAATGTGGTTTCGCTTGGGTCTGGCTCGGAAGCCTCGGAGAACGAACAAGCCGAGTGATGTTCGGAACAGGCCTTACAGCACCGACCATAAGATACCATCCTGCAATTGTCGCACAAGCATTTGCAACTCTTGGAGACATGTATCCAGGCAGAGTGTTTATCGCGTTAGGCACAGGCGAAGCGATGAATGAGCTTCCTCTAGGGTTAAACTGGCCCGGATTCAAGGAAAGAGCCGCGCGTCTCGAAGAAGCAATCAAGGTAATGCGACTGCTTTGGACAAAGGAATTCGTGAACTTCAGAGGGCAATACTACCGCTTGAGCGGTGCCAATCTCTACACCAAACCTCAGAGACCGATTCCGATTTACGTCGCAGCAAACGGGCCCAAGATTGCGGAGATGGCCGGCAGACACGCCGACGGTTTCCTCACCCTGCCATTCCCTGATAGCCATTACAAGGACGTACTCTTTCCTGCGCTCGAAAAGGGTGCAAGAGACGCTGGCCGCGATCCATCGAAGATAGAGAGGCTGATGGAACTCCAGATGGCCTACGATGAGGACTACGATAAGGCGGTTGAAGCAGCCAGATGGTGGGCACCAACGGTCCTGCCGATCTTCTTCAAGGCGCCAATATCCGATCCACGTGAGATCGAGGCACACGGCAAGCTCGTCAGCGAAGAAGGACTTCTGACGGGCTGGTTCATCTCGAACAGCGTTGATGATCACATCAAGAACATTGAACGGTACATCAAGCTGGGATTCACCAATATTCACTTGCAGAGCAGTAGCCCGGATGAATCGAAATTCATCCAGACTTTCGCTAAGAAGGTCCTTCCCTATTTGAGAGATACCCACGGGCGCAGATGAAGGACAATTCGATTTGCACAAAGCGTTAAATACAATGCGCATTTTTCTCGGGACGTGGAAATTCCATGACACAGAAACCAAAGGTATTCGTCAGAGAAGCAACAGGACTAGTCAGAGAATTCGGCTCATGGGATAGCTTCGCATTCAACTTCGGCGGCATCGTAACTGTGGTCGCCCTCTCAGCGCTCTTCGCCTCGTTCAACTTCCTGTTGGGCGCGAACATCATGATTTCGCTACTAATCTTCCTGCCCATCCTTCTTGCATACTACGTGGCGGACACTCAGCTCGGCCTAGCGATGCCCAGATCAGGAAGCGACTACGTCTACACTAGCCGCATCCTCCACCCAGGCCTTGGCCTGATGGCAGGCTGGATGCTGGTGTTCTTGCTTATCCTGAATCCGGCGATCTTCTCAGACCTCATCGTAGCTAACTATGTTCCAGGACTTCTGTCAGCTCTGGGCATGGGCGCTCAAGCCACCTGGTTTGGGGACCTTATGGTGCGATTTGTACTTGACAACATCATAATCGCCCTCTGCATGATTGTCGTAATGATCCCGGTCAGACACTACGCCAAGGTACAGACAGTCTTCATCGTAGTCGCGCTGCTTGGCGCGATTCTCGTTCCGGCAGCCCTCCTCGGCATAGGTCACGACGGTTTCGTTGCTGCAATGAACGCTCGGTCTCCGGATCTATACAATGGCGTAATCACCAAGGCGAGCTCCCTCGGGTTCACTCCTTACTTCAGCTGGACTGATACAATTCTGGCAATTCCAAGTCTAGGATTCTTCTTGATCACGAATTGGCCATGCACAGTAGGTGGAGAATTGAAGAACGTAAAGAGATCACTGCCGATAGGAGTGGTCGGTGCCGGACTATTCGCATGGGTCATGTTCTTCATCACCGCAGCACTCTACTACTGGGTTCTCGGGTCGGACTTTGCAGCAAGCGTTGCCTACCTCACAGTGAACAGCCCTGCAGACTCACCATTCTCCTCGAACCTTCTCACAACGGTAATCCAATACGTGTACGGCTGGAACTGGGTCACCATATTCATTGCGTTCAGCCTTATCTGCGCATGCTTCATCGTGATCGCACAGTCAATCTTCCTCTCCGACCGACACGTTCTCGCTTGGGCATTTGACAACGTTATACCGAACAAGTTCGCAAGCATCAACGACAAGTGGGGCACTCCTGTCTTCACGACCATTGTACTCTGGATAATATCTGAGATCGTTCTTCTCGTTCTGCTCTTCCAAAGCAGTGCGATCGGTCTCTTCCTGAACGCTGGAGTCGGATGCGCAATGGGATACGCTCCAGCACTGCTCGCTGCAACACTCTTCGCTAGAAGACGAAAGGACCTCTTCGAAAGCGCACCCAGTGCGACACGGTACAAGATCGGAGGAGCCTACCTCGTCACGATTGCCGGCGCAATTGGATTCATAGGATTCGTGGCAATCGTTGTCTTCACGGTACTCTTCCCACAAATCGGCTATCCAGTGACGCCCTTCAACATCGGCTTCATGATGCTGGTCTACCTCCTTGGCCTCGTGGTCTACTACGCAGGCAAGTCCTACAGGAAGGGCCAAGGCATCGACATCGAACTGGCATTCAAGCAAATACCTCCGGAGTAAGATAGTAACAACGCGGGAAGCAAGATGCTTCCTGCGACCCCTTATTTTCTGATCACTAGAGAAGGAATAATGGCAGAGGATAACTTCTAGAGGCTCATTCTGTCATACTCACTCTGCTCGCAGTGATACGAGTGCTGCGAAACCTGCACGAACGAATTGGTGGAATGGAACTCGACTCGCGTAGGCCTACCATACGGACCCAACGAGATTCAATTCGACGTCTCAGGAGCGAGACTGCTGTGCATCCTCAGCCCTCGGAATGTCACTGGCGTAGAGGACGCTTACTCATCGGTCATTGAGGCGATTCGACATCCCGTCGACGGTCGGAGCCTCGCATCGTACTCGAAGGCCGGCGAGACGGTGGCCATAGTTACTGACGATCACACGCGACCCACTCCCGCTGGTCCGATTTGCAGTGCAATCATGGACGAACTGAACTCACTAGGAATTGACGACGCTTACATCACAATAGTGGCAGCGGGTGGACTTCACAGACCGATGACTGATCGCGAACTCAGAGACAAGTTTGGAGACGTGTTAGTCAAACGAGCAAATATCGTGTGCCATGATGCCTGGGATGATGCCCAACTTGAGTATCTCGGCCTGACATCTAGAGGAACGCCAGTCTGGGTGAATAAGACGATCAGCAAAGCGAGCCTCAGAGTAACGGTCGGGATGATCACTGCTCATTTCGTTTCGGGATATGCGTCAGGACCCAAGACAATTCTGCCCGGCGCGAGCGGCTACCGTACGATCTTTCACAATCACGGAATTGTTGCTGCGTCCCCGTCTGCAAGGATCGGAGTGACGAGCGGTAACCCCTGTTGGGAGGATATGGTCGAGGCGACCAGCCTCCTCGGACCAACCTTGGCCGTAGATGTTGTGTTGAATACTCGTAATGAACTTGTAGCAGCGTTTCATGGAGAACCCACGTCCGCGCAGAAGGCCGGGCTGAACACGTATCACGACATCTACGCATTCGACCTCAAGGAGAAGGCAGATATCGTAGTAGCCAGTGCGAACCCGATGTACTCGTATCTTGACCAATGCCTCAAGACGATTGTACATGCATCGATGCTGGTCAGAGATGGAGGAATGCGAATCATAGCCTCCCCTTGCCAGGAGCTTCTTGGTCCTCCATTTCTCAGGGAACTCTACTACAAGTCTCTAAGCACGGGGTGGCCCAGCCCAGACGAATATGCCCGGATGATGCAGTCAGGCGCCATCAAAGATGTCGCAGACGCCGTCGGTATTCTGAAATTTCTACAGAGCAACAATTCTGCTCTGACACTCGTTTGCGACCGTTCATTCGAACAGGATCTTGCAAATTTGCGGTTTTCACAGGCGTCCACAATCCAGGAGGCACTCGACGATGCGACGGCCAGACTCGGAACAGACTCGAAAGTGCTTGTAATGCCATACGGGGCTGTCACACATCTGGTTCCTTGAGTGACTCGCCGAAAGGCCTGCAACCAATGAGTCGGCGTGACGGATTTGAATAGGCATAAGTTCGAGATCTAGCTTAGGGGCGACGGCGTGAAGAGCTCACGACAACAGGTGAGGATGATGAGCACAAATGTAAGAGAGATTGACAAGTCAAGGAGCCTCTATCAAGAGATCGACTCGATTGTACCCGGAGGCACTCACTCTAACATCCGATTCTTTGACCCGCATCCTCTCTGGTTCGCACGGGCCAAAGGATCGAAACTCTGGGATGTTGACGGAAACGAGTACATCGACTGTGTCATCAACATGTCAGCCCTAATCCTAGGGCATGGAGATGAACGGGTCACCAAAGCGGTCAAGGAACAACTCGAGTCGGGTCTGACCTGCGGAGTTGAAACGGAACTCAACATCAGGGCGGCAGAGAAGATCAAGGAAATGGTTCCCTGCGCCGAGTCTGTGAAGTTCTCGAACTCCGGCACCGAGGCTGTAATGAAGGCCATGATGATCGCACGAGGATATACAGGGAGACAGAAGATCGTCAAGCTTGAGGGTGGATACAATGGCTGGCACGATTCAGCAGCGATCAGCCACAAGCCCAGCTTAAGGAAAGCCGGGCCTAGAACCAGACCAAGAAACGTGCCGGAGAATCTTGGTTTGCTCAGGACGGCGACTAGATCTACTATTGTGATGCCGTTCAATGACCTTGAAAGCGCCGGGAAGATCATCAAGAGAAACCGAAGAGAACTCGCAGCCGTCATCATAGAGCCGATCATGTTCAATGTCGGATGCGCGTGCCCAGAGGAAGGCTACCTCAAAGAACTAAAGGAAATCGCGAACGACAACGATGTGCTTCTCATATTTGACGAGATAATCTCGGGTTTCCGAGTTGCCCCGGGAGGAGCGCAAGAATACTACGGCGTCACACCCGACATGGCGACGTTTGCCAAGGCTATTGCAAATGGTTTCCCAATGAGCGCCGTGGCCGGAAGAGCAGACGTAATGAGAGTTACCGAGCCCGGTGGCAAAGTCGGTTGGGCAGGCGTATACAACGGCAGCCAAGTCTGCGTCGCTGCATCCCTCGCAACCCTTGAGGTTCTCAAGAACGGAGAAATCCAGAGGAAGCTAAATGAACAATCTGCGGACCTTGAAAAGAGATTCGACAAGCTGGCCGAGGAACAAGGCGCCTCGGCTCGACTGCAGGCCCTGGGAGGGCAATTCCAAGTTTACTTCACCGATGAGGAGGTCACAGACTACAGAACTGCAGCAAAGGCAGACTCTGGCCGGTTCAGGGTCTTTCAGGCAGAGATGCTTCGAAAAGGCGTCTACACTCTCCCGATCACGCTCTTTCATCACGGAATCGTTGCCGCACATTCTCACGAAGATGTGGAAAGAATCCTCGCTGTAATGCAGGTCGGTCTCCAGAGAGTCAAGAAAGAATTCGGATCTTAGAAATAGGCTGTCACCTAGGAGCGTTCTCGGTCTAGCCCTTTTTGCTACCATCGTCTTTGCTTGACAAACATCATGGCGGTCAGGTCGTTGTGATTCTCAGCGTTCAACATGGGCCGTGCAATCACGCCCATGCGAATTCGAAGAACCAGGAAGGGCCCAAATGTCCATGGAACGGCGCGGGCAAGAAGAACTCCGAGCATCCGGTCGGCCATCATCATCCAATGGTTGCTGTCGCTAGCAGGACCCCTGTGCATGGAGACTATTATGAATGCGTCAAATTCAATACCGAATAGACCGCCAGAATGCATGGAAACCGTTGTTGCACAGTTAAGTAGCCGCTCTGTTCAGGATACGCTGACCCGAGCCATGAATGCAAAGGAACTAGTCGATGAACTCTTCAAGCTGGACAAAGAGATACGATGGGTGGGAATAGTCGATCAGCGCGGCAACATCCTAGGAAACGCGCAACGTCCCGGAACCATTAGCTACGTCGATCCTATGACGGAGGAACGAACACTGAAAGAGTTCCCGACCATCATGGGATTGTTCTGGCGAGAGCTCATAGGCAGTTCTGGAGAACTCAACTCGGTCGTTGTCGCGTACTCGCGAGTCTATCTACTTGCATTCTATGTGGACGACTTTCTTGTCGTCGTGAGCTTCGATCCAAGCGGAATGTCTAGTGTCGTCAACAATCTCGGAGCAAGATACGGCGCGCTCCTTCCGAAGAGCAGTCAAGCCGGTTAGCCATACTGACCGCGGTGACGATCACAGACGTCAGATTCGAAAAGGTTCAAAAGCACAGTCTACCTGCGTGCGTGGTCACGGGGAACAGCAGAATTGAAACCTCACAACGTTCATCAAGTTGAGATAATTCAGACCGGTCTAGATCATTCGGAGTGCATCAACTTCGGCCTTGATGGTCGCCTCTACGCGGGCGGGTTCAGCGGTCAGGTCTATGTGATGACTCCGCCGAAGTTTGAACTTCGGCAGCTGGCGAACGTCCAAGGATTCCTCGGAGGTGTGGCAGTTGATCGGAACCACAGTGTCTACGTTTGTAACGCCTCCAGACACCAAGTCAACCGTGTCACCCAGAAAGGGGAGATCTCAGTCTACTGTGACGAGGCTCCCGATGGCCCTCTAGTGAACCCTAACTATGGCTCGTTCGACGCGAGAGGCAACTACTACTTCTCTGATTCCGGCGACTACTGGAAGCCAAACGGCCGATTGATACGAGTCAGACCCAAGGGGCAGTCAGAGTCGATGATCGGCGGGAATTGGCACTTTCCAAACGGGCTCGCGATATCGCCCAAGGATGGAGCCGTCTTCATGATCGAGAGCACCGCAGCAGACATTCTGCGCATCCCGATCGACAAAGATGGGAAAGTGCGGTCACCTGAGATCTATGCTCAGTTCCCGGGGAACATACTAGATGGGCTGGCATTTGCAAAGAGCGGGAACCTGTATGTTTCATGCTATCTTCCGAACCGCATCTATGTCGTGTCACCCGATCAGAACGTCGAGCTTGTCATCGAGGATACTACTGGCGAGGTCTTGAACCAGCCTACAAACGTCGCGTTTGAACCCAAAGGAACGCGCCTCTTCTACGCGAACCTCGGCGGGACTCATGTCGGTGCCTTCGACGTAGGGGAACCCGGCGCTGCTCTCCACTATCCCAAGCTCTAGCATGCCGTTTCGCCCGTCCACCCCCGGAAATTCGCACAAAAAGCGACGCTAGCTCCATAAGGATGCCATATTGGGCAAGAACCGATCAATTTAAACGCCATGGCATCCACTAATGATGTTTCAGGGGCGAATCGCCGCCTAATTGGCGTCGACAGCTCCGGAGCAAACAAGGAATGCCGAAAAAGTCAAAGAAGAAGAAGCATAAGAAATAGACGATGCCAATAGACGTCGGATCACGTCCATTCTTTCCTTTTTCTCCTTTTTTTGTGTTGATCGCCGAGTCATGACGATGTGCTGCGGAAGATCTTGCGCCGGACGCTGACCCAGTAGCCGTCAGCTCAGGATCATGAATCGGGACGTGTGCAAGCAGGCGGAACCTGCCTTTCTCAAGGTCCAAGCAAACTTTACTTTTATTGAGGAACAACGATCACGAACTGTGATGTTATTGTCCGTAGAGAAGTTGAATGCTAAGGCCGTCAGACTGATCGACGACAAGAATTTCGCTTTTCTTGCAACCATCATGCCAGATGGCGCTCCGCATGTCGCGCCTGTCTGGATCGACCGCGAGGGCGACACGATTCTTGTTAACACAGCAATGGGGCGTGTAAAACAGAGGAATGTCACTAGAGAGCCGCGCGTTGCGCTTTCTGTTGCTGATCAGAACAACATGTACGACAAGATCGTGATTCATGGTCGCGTCGTGTCACAGACGCTCGAAGGTGCCGACGCTCACATTGACAAGCTTGCCAAGAAGTACATAGGCAAGGACAGATACCCATCGCGAGCGCCTGGAGAGAGACGTGTCATAATCAAGATAGAGCCAACTCGAGTCTTGGACTAATCGCAATTCTAGGAAATCCTGAGCACATCACCTTTGTCCACTTCGAAGGTGAGCTGATCTACCGGCACAACAGCGCCGAACCCTTTCTCAACCGCATTAACTAGAATGCCTGACAACTTTCCTCAACTCGATGGTCAATGCGTGGCTGGCGTAGTAACTCTCTTTCGGATTTCGCTCGGTTCCTGTCGTGACCGGCAAGTGATCGTTTCGGCTGAAAACTAGAATTAGTTCAAGAATCTTCGTCAAACTCAATGCTACGAGCAGAAGTGCCAAAGAGCATTGCGAAGTGCGTCGGTAGCTATCAATTGGCTTGCAAAAGGTGTAAATCTGCGAGGACGGGAACGATGTCGCGTGGTTGAGACCACTTTGACTAAACAAGACGTGCCCGCCGTCCGAACGATTGATGTCACAAAGGCCTACCGTATCGGGCACGTTGACTATCCAGCACTCAGGGGAGTGAGCATTTCGATACCCAAAGGCGAGCTTGTCTCAATCGTTGGGCCTTCTGGCAGCGGGAAATCAACGTTCCTCAATGTCGTCGGTGCTCTTGACCCGCCGACTTCAGGCCGAGTAATTATTGATGGCATTGATCTCAGAAGATTAAACGAAGACAAGCTTGCTCTTCTTCGCAACCGAAAGATAGGGTTCGTATACCAGTCCTTCAATCTGATTCAAAGACTTAGCTCGATTGAGAATGTGGAGATGCCCCTCGTAGCAAGAGGGTTGCCCGAGCGAGTTCGCAGGAGCAGATCGCTCAAGATGCTAAGCGCGGTTGGATTAAGCAGGAAAGCAAAGAAACGCCCCACCGAGCTTAGCGGTGGAGAGCAGCAACGCGTCGCAATTGCTAGAGCACTAGTTACCGAGCCTGCCATAGTCCTTGGTGACGAACCAACCGGCAATGTGGATTCGGTGACCACCCTTGAAGTTCTAAACTACATAGTTCAGGTCAACAAAACCTTGGGAACCACGTTCGTGATTGTGACTCACAATCCCGACGTTGCCAATATGACCCACCGGATCGTCACCATAAAGGACGGGTTGATCGAGAAAGACGAGTCTATTCGACGAATGGATTCCTACACGGAGACTTGATTCGAATGCTGAAATCGAGACGACCAGAAAGAGACAGCTTCTACGCTTGCTGCTCCAATAGGCGAAACCTAACAATATTCGGAGATGAGAACAATGCAACTAGCTGACATGCTCAAGTTAGCCTACAAAGCACTCGTCGACAGAAAGATGCGCAGTGTCCTGACAATACTTGGAATAGCAGTTGGCTCAGCGATCATTCTAGCACTGATAGCTAGTTCAAGTGGACTCAACGCAAACATCACTGGCAGCATCGAGAAGACCGGAGCGAACGTGCTCACGATACAAAACGCAGGAGGATTCTTTGAACGCGGCTCCACGACCAGCTATCAGCTGAGCCAGCTGGACGTGAACTACCTGACAACGATACCAGGCGTGGTTGCAGCCTACCCATTCTACAGCTATAGTGCCACCGTCAACAATGGTGGAACTTCGCTTCGAGCGAGCATCGTCGGGATGGACCTATCAGCCCTTCCAATACTCTACAAGGGACTGACTGTTGAGCAGGGATTCCTCCCTGGTGCAGGTGATACGACCTCTGCCGTTGTAGGAGACGGGATAGCAAACCCCGTATCAGGAACACCGATTGGCCTCAACCAGATGGTTTCCATGTCGGTCAGCGGAATCAGAAGCAGCAAAGGAACTGTTGCTGTCACTTACACAGTTCTTGCAAACGCAATCCTCGCACCGTACGGAACGGCCCTGTTTTCCAATATCGACGACACGATCTTTGTATCCTTGCAAGCAACACAGCTCCTCGCTAGAACCCCATACTTCACAGGGATCTACGTCATAGTAGACAACACAGACGATGTGCAGGCTGTCCAAACAGACATCACGACATACTACTCAACAAACGTTCGAGTGATTAGCCCCGGACAGATTCTGTCAAGTATCCAATCAATAACAGGGCAGCTTACATTGTTCCTAGGGAGTATCGGCGCGGTCTCATTGTTCGTGGCGACTGTTGGAATAGTTAACACAATGTATGTTTCAGTAATGGAACGCACTAGAGAGATCGGAATATTGAAGGCGATAGGATACAGACCGCGACAGATAATGGGCATGTTCCTGTCAGAAGCTGCCCTTACAGGAGCGATCGGAGGCGTCTGCGGACTGGCTCTCGGCTATGCGATTTCGTTCCTCATGGGAGGAATGCTAGGTGGACTTGGAGGAGGACGTGTAGCCATCGGATTTGGAGGACCAGGCGGCGGAGGAGGAGCAGCAGCTGCAACTGGAATCCAACCTGTATTCTCAACAGAACTCATACTCTTCTCGTTGGTGTTCCCAATTGGGCTAGCCATATTGGCAGGACTCTACCCTGCATGGAGAGGCTCAAGAATGAACGCTGTTGCGGCACTAAAGTACGAGTAATTCCGCAAAGGGATTCCGCAAACGGAACCGGCGAGACTCTATTCGACTTGCCTGACCCCAAGGATTAGCGTGGCATAGTGACATAGTAGCATGAGTAAATCGCGCAAACCCTTGATACAATGCTTCAGAACCCGAAGAATAGGCCGTAGAGAAAGCGAAGCACCTCAAGGAGAATCGCAGTGACGCCTGTTTGGCGAGTCTGAGTTCGTGTCTGCACAGCAGGTATCGTGATTTGAACCTGCGATGCTTGTTGTACGTTGTACGGATAGACAGGCCTGTTAGTATCTACGGCCGACACTCTGACAAGGATTGGATAGGTTCCATTGGTGAGGGTCTTCTTGAAATTTACCAAGAGGCTGAAGGGCCTAGGTATGTTCGGGTCGATTTCGCCTAAGAAGACGCTTGCCTGAGTGCCGGGTGCCAATGCCTCTGACTCAACTGTCACGTTGGCATTGTAGGCGGCCAAGTTTCCGCTGTTCAGTAGGCTCCCCGAGATCGTGACGTTGCCGCCAGGTACGGAGGTCGACGGAGTCAACTGTATCCCGTAAAGCACTAGCTTGATCCAACCTTGAACCTGGAAGCCGATCGAGTGACTTTCCGAGGTATATGACACGTCACCGAGCTGTCTGTACGTCAGCGTAACGGTGCCTTCGTAAGCGCTGCCCACTGCTGCGGTGGCCGCGTAGACCTGAAATCCTATACTAACTGATTGCTGTAACGCGAGTGAATCATAGTGCCAGTGATTGTCCCCAGACATTTGTAGTGGTGTCGGTATCGACACGGCCACGTCAACGTCGTAGATAGCGGAGGAAGGATAGATGCTCTGCGCTGGGTAGCTGTTTGTCACCGTTAGCGTGACGTTGTTGTTGAAGCCCGCGGTCAAGACCTGACCCTCTATGGTCACGGTCAAGTGTGTTGGATTCTGAGCTTGAGCAACAGCTGTCGGGACAATTAGCAAGAACAAGAACAGTGCGCCGGTTGCGCATTTTCGGAACTCGTCAGGAAAATTCATGCCTGTCTCATCTCACGGAGAGTCTGAATTCGTGCATCGATATCAGCATTGTCGAGGATTCTAGGAAAGCTATCTCTGCCGCTCAAGCTATTACGACTCCTAGATTTACGGTGTGAATTTTGCATCAATTCGGAACTAGCCTTATATAAGCTCGTAGAGCCCTCACAGAAAATATGGCGCGAGCTCCATGCCACAGACTTCAGTCATAATCCCCGTGATCGTGGCCGGCCTAGTAGTTGGCTCTCTGATCAAATCGAAAAGCGGCGCTATTTCGAACAAGAGATTAGTATTAGCGAGCTTGGCTGCGGGACTCTTCAACGGCCTGTACATGTACGTGGTCTACTTGATCTCACCTCAACCGACGTTTACGCGCGG
>CAZRNA010000027.1:0-21517 GCA_964601325.1 uncultured Candidatus Bathyarchaeia archaeon | reverse complement strand
AAGCGCACAGGGCAGGAAGAGACTCGGATAATGTTTGTGGCGGGCCCGCCGGGAAGTGATCCCGCGTTATCGCCTGGGTTCACCACAACACCATACCGTTCACTATTTTCACCATCGCATACAGATTAGGGGTTCAAATTGCGACGCCCGCACGAAGAGACCCGACGACGAACGAACGCCTCTCCCATAACGACGGTTCAAATCGGGGTGCCCGCACTAAGTGTACCGACGACGAAACCTGATTTTGCTCCTGATCTTCCGGAGCGACGCAGTCTTCTGCAGGAACGATTGACCAGTGACAACGTCTATATGCGCTTCTACCGGGTACATGATGTGCCGCCGCTCCAGAGGAGGAAGAAAAGGGAGTGAATTCTTACAGAAATTACGCAATAGTTGCGGGAGTATTATTTATCATTTATACGAGTTTAGATTTGCTAACCTTCCTATTTTACGGCCCTGTGTCGGCTCCGAATTATCTTGTTAGTGTTTCTGAAAATAGAGGCCTGGTAGGAACAGGAGCCCTTCTTTCGTTTATCGGTGGTGCCTGCGGTGCTGGTATTGCAATTTCGCTGTATCCAGTGCTAAGAAAATTCAATGCAGGTCTAGCTCTTGGAGCTGTTGGTTTCAGGATTTCTGAGGGAGTATTGCGTTTTATTTCTGTGTGTGCCCTGCTATCACTAATAACATTAAGCCAGCAATTTGTAAACGCTGGAGCTCCGGATTCATCGTATTTCCAAACCTTAGGCGTATTGGTATATGCAGGATATCGTTGGGTGGGCAATGTTGGGTCGCTGCTGGCTTTTTCCATAGGTGCTCTGCTATATTACATCGTATTTTATCGAACAAAATTAATTCCTCGATGGATATCGGTCTGGGGTCTTGTTGCTGCCATATTAGCCATGGTATCATGCGCGTTAGCCACGGTCGGTCTCGTCACTCCTTTTGGTACGGAACAAATCCTTATCGCTATTCCAATGCTCCCGCAAGAAATGGTTCTTGCGGTATGGCTGATAGTCAAAGGATTCAATCCATCCGTAATTGCTTCCAAGTCTCCTCAAGTGGATAGTTAAACAACCATGGAAACCCAAGCCACAAATCGAAGTACGCAACAGACTTCACACGAGTTCTACAAGAAACTGTTCAAACTGACTATTGGGGGAGGATTAGCATTCTGGGTAACTACCATCGCAATCTCCCTGACTCCCATAAGAGCGGAGTTCAGAGCTGCCCTTTCAATGTCTTATGTTCAATCGGTTCTTGTTGAAGCTTTGCTTGGTGGTCTGATTATCGGATGCTTCGTCAGTTATTTCTTGCTTCGTTTTTTTGATAGGATTCCAACAAAGAACCCAATTCCAAAATCCGTGATACTAAGCTTCGTCCCCTACGTCATAAACTTAATCTTGCTCGGAGTTGCCGCAAGTCGCACGAGTGATGCCTTGCATATCTTCCTCATCGGCGCAACGCTTAACGTGCCAACGTATTTCATTCTTGGAATAGTTATTGGCTATCTATACGACAGGATCTGAACCGTCGTCCGTCGTAGTTAGACGTTAACATGATTTTGTGCGTGTGGGTGAGCTGGCGCGGGCATCGGAATTTGAACTCTCGTTTTTGTGTGTGCGGGTAGGCTGGTGCGACCGCCCGAATTTGAACCGCCACAATATGTCTTCGTTTTTGGGCATATGGCGGGCCCGCCGGGACCCACCAGACTTGTTGGGCGGGTCCACCTTATCCTTCATCATGGACGCCGCCGCCAGATAATATCGTTGAGGAAGTACTTGAAACTTTGAGCGCCTCAGTCAAATAGGCCCCACAGTCATGGTTAGAACAAAGCGCATGTCGTCTCAGGCTACGGATTGTGTGTTCAAACCACGTCGTCCGCACCAGCCTACCCACCACCCCCCACGAATTATCTCGACGATGGTTCAAGTTACGACGCACCAAGGGATCACACACGACGAACGACGACAGGACAGATAAGACAGGACCCTCAACGATATCTTCACGAGCCGTTCGCGCCCTAGCTTATTATCTCGTCTGCGGGAAACACATGGAGAGGGCCGCACCCTTTGAAAGTGAAACGGCCTAGGAACTACGACAGGATTCTATCGCTCGCTTGGGAACTTGTCGAATGCATGCAACAGTACTTTCAAGACGATCCACTTCATACCTGGCAGACAAAGTATCGAAGACTCTACTCCGAGAAACTTGACAAGTTAGCAGCGGCCATGTTCACGAGCAAGGAACTGCAGGAGCACATATCCCATGAAGAACTACGCGCCGCTTTCGACGATATTTGCTACGCGACCCAGAAGAAGTATGAACAACTTACCATTGAAGACGTCATGGCCTTCCTTGACCGGTTCTACAAGAAGCCCGGCAGGTACCGATTCTATT
This sequence comes from uncultured Candidatus Bathyarchaeia archaeon, assembly GCA_964601325.1. GTDB lineage: Archaea > Thermoproteota > Bathyarchaeia > 40CM-2-53-6 > 40CM-2-53-6 > CAVPLU01. The sequence goes on along the minus strand of CAZRNA010000027.1, from coordinate 19,120 downwards.
TTCCGGCGAGGAGCGTTTGGGGATATCCGGATGGATACGTGGTCGGTGAGTGTAGTCTCCATTCTTTCGGTTACCTGCCCCAAAATGTGCGGGACAAGATCTCCTCAGGATGGAAGCAGAAATGCGCCGGGGAGAAGGAAGTCCACGGAAGTCGCACTGAATCCGATTATGAGAAAAGCAAGATGAGCGAGACTTACTTTTGCGTTGAGGTAAGAGCCTTTGGAGGACGAACGGCGATTGAGACCGCGACTCGATTGGCGAATCAGGGACGTAACATCCTGAAGTGTTTCCACCACGTTTCGCACCTGCCAAGACTGAGAGAATACTATGTGCTGAAAGGCAGGACCTTCCTACACATCGGAGACCTCCGATACATTTCTGGTTGGGAGGCCCACCCAACTGGAGCCTTTCCTGAGCAGGAGAAATACGTCAGCCTCATTAACGGATTAGTCCGCAACAGAGAATCAGACGAGATTGTCAGGAAGTGCATATCAGCGATCGATCTACACGGCATGATAGAACCAGACACCCCCAATGAGCTGAGTTTTCTTCTGTCAGTCATAGCCATCGAGTGCCTCCTTCTAGGTAGAGACGATAGAGACATGTTGGGATGGAAACTCAGAGAGAAAATTGCCATGCTCTTGGGCGATACCCCGGAATGGTTCGCTTGGTTTCTCAACAAGGCCAATCCCACAAAAGAGGAGTGCGATCGAACGCGCATTGATGCAAGAGAGTGCTTGTCTATGCGTGTCGCTGATATGTATGATAAGCGATCGAGATTCGCGCATGCAGACGTTCGTGGTCAAAGTCAGATTACGGAACAGGATCTTGATTTCGCATCATTGATTCTTGAGCTATCGCTGCAGAAACTCCTGATCCTTCGTGAGCGCGGAATTACACACGTCTACAGACATTCGCTTGGAGATCCGAAATCTCTCGATTCATTCATAGATCGCATCAAGTATTCGGCGGTCCAAGCGTCGTAGTCGCTGTCGGGTCGGATAGCGCTGATTAGAGCCGGATGTGAGGTTCATTGGTCAGGAATCGTAAATGGGCGAGATACTGTTTCGATGCTTCAGTGCGACACGTTGAGACTGCTCTCTATCATCGGTTTGAGTCGCAGGTGAGAAAGCTGTTCGACGATTCGTTCCCTCGTCATCAAAGACCTGAATGAACGATCGTGTTCACGGATGATGAACAGGAGCAGGAGAGGAGGAGTGATCTGTGTGGGTCTCGTGGTGCGCACACACACTTTCTAACTGCTCGCTTGGCTCGCTGAACGATCGTTTCCTCGGTCAGGTGCTATGCCAAATCACTTGGGTCGCGTTGACCTGGGTTAGACTCTCATTCGTTCTCAAGTCAACAATGCTGATGCGAAAAGTCAAGGTACCTAGCTCGATAGAGTTCTGATGGACAGTGCTTTCTGGGCGTAACCAAAACTGCGCATCTATGGGCACTAATAATGTGATTGAACCAGAAGAAGTCCCACGGACATCATACTTCGAAATCTCCACAGATGCTTGGTCGACATATTCTGGCAACAAGTGCTGCCTCGCCGAATCACTCAAATTGAATGAAGTTGACACAACACTCAACCTGAATTCATGCGCGGACACGACGAACACGATAACTTCAAACTTCTCGTTTATCCATCTCACAATGTATCCTCCGCTTGGTTGCTGAATCACCAAATCGCCAACATAACTCACCTCGATTCTCGGTCTGTTTAGCGTTTCTTCACGTAAGTATGTGCACCCTTGCCAACCCAAACTCGCAAGGCCGAAAACCAGTGAAATCAACACACCCGCTTTCACCCACGAGTCTGTAGGCGTCTTCTTCTCCATGATGAACCCTGCTCATTCTAACATTATTACGCCGGAACTGGATTTATGCATTGACAAGTGTTGCGTGGCCGGAGAACTCACGCTCACCAAGGGCAATACAACAGAAGATATGTTGCCTTTGAGAAGTGATCGCTGTCAGATTTCGGCTAGATACTTTCCATTGATTCTTCGCATGGATATCTATGAAAGAGGTACTCGCAGTTCGATTTCATTGAATTGCACCAGTGACTAGTCAGAGATCCGGTGTTTCGTGGTTGAGGAACAAAGGATGGACCAGCCCATTATTCTCACACCTTGCGCTTACACCCGGATGGGGCAACTTTCAAAACACAGGCATCCATGGCTCATCCTAAGCATGGCGGCCCCATTTGCCAGCTAGGAACCGAACTCGCAGACCTATCAGTCAAGGAGCGAAGCGTAGGGTAGGTCAGGAACTCATCGACGACCAGAAATCCCAACAGGAACTTGAAGCACAGAAGTTCACATCCGAGATCGAGCGTGAAGCGAACGAATCAGGCCCGTTGGATTCTATCTACTACGACAACTCTGCCGCCTGGGAGATTAGCTACGAACTCGCAGCTCCCATTGTTGATTAGTACCGCTGCCTCGTGCGCGTCCAGTACTCTTTGCCTTCTTGTATTGTTTCCATTTCTATGTGGAGCGCTTTCAGCTGGACGCGTCTCCGCCACCTTACGCTTGAGCATTTGCCCGAGGTCGTCTGTGCTCATCTGAACGAGGTCTGTTTTTGCCAGTTCCTCCTCTGCATAGCCGACGGTTAGAAGAAGGATCTCCCTCAGTTGTTCTATTCGGGCGGATGCGTCTTCAGGCTTTGGAACGGTGTCGAGGAAACGTGCTGCTCTGCCGAAGGCTTCACGCATGTCCGCTTCTAAGCTTTCGGGCAATTTGCATTTGTTCAGCGTGTACACATGTTCGATGTCACCTCTGTGGCCCATGAAGAAGGCGCGGTAGTCTCTGAGGAATCCCCTGGTCTTGGATTCTGCAATCAGCATTCTGTTGTCGAAGTAGACTCGGAGTATGTAGGGTCGCCAGTTGAATCCAGCCGCTCTAAAGGCTTCGCGGATGCGGGCTGAGACCGCCTTTGTAGTAATGTGGTGCTCCTTCTTTGCGTCGAAGTGCGAGATAACAGGCGAGTTGGGCGCTAGAGTATGACCTAGCCTGAGCCTACGTTCGAGCTCTTCACTGAGGTAGCGACAGCCCTCCTCGTTGAGGAGAGCAAAGTACCGATGACCAGCCTTGCTGAGCCCCCTCCGGACGATGACCATGGTGGGCACCACTGCAAACGTGACTGCCATGGTTTCGCGGTCTATCTGAATCTCCGGCAGGTCACGCATCTCTAAACCGTCAGTTCCCCTGTGATTGCCTAGGACCCCTGGCCTGAAGCCGCAATATGCGCATAGCGCCATTGCTGCTTTGGTCCTCGTGCAGCCATGTTCGAGGGCTTTGCGAAGTTCGTCTTGTTCAGGTGCCTTCTCTTCTTGCAGAGTCGGTGTGTCGCCTGGGTCTGTGAAGTTTATCCTTCTCTCGCCCAAGCTGATGTTGTTGAACGATAGCCAAGATTTCACTGATTTCACTATTGATTGTCCGTAGGAACCGGCATAGCCTTTTCCTTCAAGCTCTGTGACCGTGTCGACGAGGAGCTTGTGAATATCTTGCGGCTCCTTAGTCAGGAGGCCTGTGGGCGTCGAATGCCATCTTCTGCAGAAGAGTCCGAGCCGGCGAAGGTAGGCTTGTGAGGTCGGCTCTGACCCGCGGCTCATGTTACTGTACCATCGGTGGACCTGTTGGTTCCTCAGGAGTGTTTTATGCGCCATCCTGTGCGGCCTCAAGCCGCTTCTCTGGTTGGTATAAAAGCCGCGGAAGGGCCGATTGTCAGGACCTGCCCAAGTAATTTGGCGGGCCCGCCGGGAATTGAACCCGGGACCCCCGGGTCTCCTCCGTACAGGTAAAAGCTTCACCGAATACGCTTCTCCGGTGCTCTACCTCTTCAGGACCCTGAGTCGCAGGATCTGCCTGAGCTACGGGCCCGTCCTAGAGCAAGAAACAACGAGCCTACCTAAACTTTTCCGAGTGCTTCGAAGAGTTTGCCTCGGCAACGAGATTCTGTAATGACCTGAAATGGGTATAGACGGCGCCACTGTACATCCCCGCAATCATTTCCACAAGAGCTTCGCGCGGCACGAGCCTGTTTCGGATTGCGACGTGCACAGCCTCTGTGAGCCGCTTTTCAACCTCAATCCGTCTCCGCACAAGGTTGACCTCAGCTTCTGGTAAGCCAGCTGTTGCCAGAATTTCTATCCATCGTTCCTTGGGCACAGTTCTGAGTAGACTCTGCCAATGAAATCGTTTGCCGTCGACTCTGGGGCACCGGCTAAGAGCCTCCGGTTGATCTATGATTCGGATAGGAGAGACGATGTCACCGGTACCTGCTATCAAGGAAATCAAATCGCTCATGTTATGGATGGAGACAAGTCGGACTGAACGGTCAAATCCTTCAGCGATGGTTCTTGTGAGATTCTTGTCGTCAATGTGAACAACGACCAGAAGCTCTGCAACTCCACTTGATTTGTAGAGATGTAGTTTCCTGCAAAGCCTTCTTAGGCTCTCTTTGGAGCGAAATCCAGAAACCTCTATGAGGCTATTCTGAGAACTCGGGACAAAGAAGTCCGGAAACAGCACATGTCCTTCGCATCGCAGTGAGTGTTCGTACTGGTGGGGGATTCGATTCTCAATCAGATTCTCCGCCACAACCAATTCGTATAGAGACCTTACTTCGTACCCTGCAGATGTCATGTACTTGTAGTTTCCAGATCGGCGGAAACGTCGACTTTGTATCTCATGATACGAGCCGGAGTTCTCCCTCATTCTTGCGTGCCATCTCTTCAGCGAGACGCTTCCTCCTTTCGCTTGCCCCCAATGCTGGTCGCGAATGTCAACTACCCAAGACGCCCATCTGAGATCGTTCAAGTAGTGAGCGATTTTTCGCAGCACACCAAGCGACAGCGTATTTCTCTCGCTCAAGTACGAGGCTCTCAGGACGCCATAGTTGGAAACGCCAATCTTGGCCGCGAAGTCTTCCCAACTGCATTTGGCACTTTGCTTGGCGAGTACCAGCAATCTCCTTTGCTTTCCTCTTAGAAAGAGGACTCTGTCGGTCTTCGACAAGCGCATGCTTCCAAGGAATACAATCTTCGGAAGGATTGTAGGCTATAACATTGGGAGCTAGGCGAAAGTGACCTGACTGAGCTACGGGCCCCGCCGTTGATCGCAACGATCGAATTTGAAAAGGGTTTTGCAGTCTAGTACTTGTATCCTCGAGTTTCTTGCTCGTCGTGCTCGACGCCCAATCCCTGGGCCACCCGGTTCGCGTAGTTCATGTATGCTGTGAGCAGCACCAGATCAAGAATCTCGGAGTCGCTGATTCCGATCCTTCGTAGATTCTCCAGATCGCCTTTGGCTACAGCGCCAGGTTGTAGGCTCAGCTTCAGCGCATAGTCAAGCAGAAACTTGCTTCTCTCGTTGACGCTATCGGGCAGTTGACCCTGCTTGAAAGCACCCAATTGTTCACCGTTCTTCAGGTAGAACCTCAGGGCCTCGCCATGGTGCGATACACAATAGTCGCATCGATTATGCGCGGAGATGGCTGTCGCAATCATCTCCCGTTCAGCTCGGCTCAACCCCGACTTTCCATACATCAAGCTCACGTAGAGTCCAAGAAAGAATCGAAGCGCATTGGGATTAAGGCTCTGGGCACGCATGATGTTTGAGATCTTGCCGCGTGCGCGCGACACTTCTTCGTATGTGCGCTTCAGATCACCGGTTGCTTTGTCTTCAGGAATTGCTTTGATCCACGCCAACGCTGATCGACTTGGCGCGAGGTATAGGATTCCCGTTCATAAACTGTGACATTTGGCCGATCATTGTGCGGCAATAAGTAGTCGATGATGACGACATATCGAGTTACGATACTTGGCTTTAAGTACGTAAACATCCGTCTAGGCGAGCAACTTCAAACTGAAGGCGTAGCTCATGCGAACAGATGCGGCGTCTGCATTCTCTGCGCGTGTAGTGAGCTTTGCCTTCTATTATTATCGATACTAGCCCGCCCAACCCCAATTGGACGAGCTGCGAAGGTGGTTATGAAATGAGAGATACTAAACAAAATGGATTGTCTGCAAGCCTCGAAGTCTCAAGGGACGAACTTCAATCTCTAGCTGAGATTGCCCAGCAAATCAGACGCGACGTTGTCGCGATGATTCAGAGTGCTAGGACTGGACATCTGGGACCTTCACTATCCTGCGTAGAGATCCTAGTGTCGCTGTACTTTGACCGGATGAATCACAGGGCTGAAGATCCAAACTGGTCAGATCGGGACAGACTGGTACTCTGCAAAGGCCATGCAGCCCCAACGCTATACGCAACACTGGCGCATGCAAAGTACTTCGATCAAGGGACACTTCTCTCCCTTCGCAAGACCGGGAGCATATTGCAGGGACATCCTACGCGGGTGACTCCGGGAGTCGATACCTCGACGGGATCGCTAGGTCAAGGTCTGTCGGTCGCCAACGGAATGGCTCTTGCCGCAAGGCTCGACGGAAAGAACTACCGGGTCTTCGCCCTCATCGGAGACGGAGAATGTGACGAAGGCCAGATCTGGGAAGCCGCTATGACGGCGAGCCATCTCGGTCTTTCGAACGTTACAGTAATCATTGACCGAAACGGCGTCCAGTCCGACGATGCTACAGAGAGGATCAAGAAGAAAGAGCCTCTGGACCGAAAATGGCGATCGTTTGGCTGGCAAGTTCTTGAGATTGATGGTCACAACTTCATGCAGATCCATCATTCCTTCGACGTAGCAGAATGGACTACTGACCGCCCGACTGTGATAATAGCGCGAACCGTCAAGGGCAAGGGCCTATCCTTCCTTGAAGGTGACGCGAACTCGCACAACATCTCCTTCACTGAAGAGGATCTGGACTGGGCTATGGACGAGCTACGCCAGCCCGGACCTGACACGTAGCGAAATCAAATGCACCCATGAGGTTTCACATTGCCCTCACTAAGAAAAGAACTTGGCAGAGTCCTTGTCGAACTCGGCAAGGAATACAAGAACCTCGTTGTGATCACCGGAGATCTCGGAAAGTCCACAGGGGTAAGCGCCTTCGAGGCATTCGCAGAGCGCTACTTCAATCTTGGAATCAGCGAGCAGGACATCCTTGGGACCGCCGCGGGACTTGCATCAGCTGGAAAGATACCTGTCGTCAGCACCTATGCGATGTTTCTGGCCGGGCGGGCCTGGGAACAAATCAGGAACACCATCGCTCGCGACGACCTGAACGTCAAGATGATCGCCACACATTCAGGCATATCCCCGTCCGCTGACGGTTCCTCGCATCAGTGCTTCGAGGACATCGCACTCATCCGAACTATCCCTCGAACCACGCTAGTACTTCCCGCTGACCTCTCAGAGATGAGACACACCGTACGCTCAGCCGTAGAAGGAGTCGGACCATTCTACATCAGACTCGGGAGAGGCGAAATCCCGCGAATCTTCGATGACACCGACGAATTCCAAATCGGGAAAGCGAGGCCCATCAGCGACGGATCAGACGTTGGAATCGTAGCCGCAGGGGTCCTCCTCCGGGAAGCAATTGAGGCCGGATCACTATTACAGAAAGACGGGATCAGAGCCTCGATAATCGATATGCACACGGTCAAACCTGCCGACGCCTCAGCAGTTGCTGATATTGCCAGAAGAACGGGGGCAATCGTCACCGTCGAAGATCACAACGTCTTGGGTGGGCTAGGCAGTACTGTTGCAGAAATAACGTGTCGAGACAAGCCTGTTCCAATCGAAATGGTTGGAATCCATGACAGGTTTGGAGAGTCCGGGGAAATGCGCGAACTCATGGAGATTCATGGACTCACCGCTAATCACATTGCAGGTGCCGCGAAGAGAGTCATGAACCTGAAGGATAGCCTGGACTAGTGTTGGGGAAAGAGATCACTTGATAGTGATAGTTCGAAAGCCGGCGAGCGGTCAAGAAGTCGCGCAAGCGGTTGATTTTCTAAGTAGGAGACAGATTGACGCGAGGCCTGTGGCTTGGGGAACAAAGACACTGCTGGTTACCCAGCGAAATCCACCTTCAACCGATATGAACCAACTCAAGGAAACAGGTTTAGTTGAGAGAATTGTTGTCTCCTCGTCAAAGGCTCAGCTGGCCAGCAGGGAATTCCAGAATGAAACTTCCGTAGTTGAAGTTGGAAAGGTTCGTTTTGGAGCTGAGAAGATCGTAGTCATCGCAGGGCCATGTTCAGTCGAAGGACGAGAACAGCTGCTAGAGGCTGCACGTGCCGCCAAGAAAAACGGTGCTTCTGTGCTCCGCGGAGGGGTCTTCAAACCACGAACCTCCCCGTACGACTTTCAAGGCCTCGGAGAAGCAGGCCTGAAGTTGCTGGCAGAAGCGCGCGAAGAAACCGGTCTCCCGGTTGTTACAGAGGTTCTCGAGCCTGAGAAGGTAGATCTCGTCGCCAAGTATTCTGACATGCTCCAGATTGGAGCGCGAAACGTGCAGAACTTCGCGTTGCTCAGAGCTGTTGGAAGATCGAGAAGGCCCGCCATCCTAAAACGCGGAATGATGACGACGATTGATGAATGGCTCCAAGCTGCAGAGTACATCCTTCTGGAAGGCAACCAGAATGTCGTTCTCTGTGAACGGGGAATTCGGACATTTGAGACAGCAACCAGAAACACGTTGGATCTAGCGGCCGTGCCCGTCCTGAGGAAAGCGACGCATCTCCCCATCGTTGTTGACCCAAGCCATGCCACCGGAAGCAGAGAGCTCATTGCACCGATGGCCAAGGCGGCTGTTGCTGCAGGAACGGATGGTCTAATGATTGAAACGCACCCGACGCCCGAGCTTGCTCTTTCGGATTCGCAGCAACAACTCGACTTGCCGGAATTTGCTGTCCTGATGAAGGAGCTTGAATCCGTAGCCAAAGCTGTAGGCCGTAGAATACGCTAGGTGGCCTCACGCGTGAAGAAAGTCCCGGTATCTCTCGGCGAAAACTCCTACGATATTATGATAGGGCATGGGATTCTGAGCGCCCTTGGAGGCGCCGTCACGACGCTTGGACTCGGGCCGAAAGAGATGATCGTCACAAGCACGCGACTTTGGCCTCTCCACGGAAAAGCGGTTCAAGATTCGTTGGCTGCAAGTGGTTTCGATGTCTGTCTCGCACATATGAACGACGACGAGGAGTCGAAGTCGATCCAGACAGTAATGTCGCTCTACGACAAACTCGTGCAGAACGAGTTTGATCGGAACTCCGGCATAATCGCTGTCGGCGGAGGTGTCGTTGGTGACGTTGCGGGATTCGCGGCGGCCACATTCATGCGCGGAGTGCCGTTTGTCCAAGTGCCAACAACTCTGCTTGCGCAAGTAGACAGCAGCATCGGAGGAAAGACGGGCGTCAACCTACCAAGTGGCAAGAATCTCGTGGGAGCCTTCCATCAGCCGACCCTCGTCTGGACAGACGTCTCAACCCTGAAGACCCTCCCGGAAAGAGAACTGCGATCTGGTCTGGCCGAGGTCATAAAGTACGCAGTTATCGCCGATCAGGGACTCTTCCACATTCTCGAAGAAAAGATACGTTCGTTTTCGGAAGCTTCCAGTGACACATTGATCGAGATCATCTCTCGATGCTGCTCGGCCAAAGCTCGGATCGTGGAGCAAGACGAGAAGGACCACGGCATCAGATCGATTCTGAACTACGGCCACACTGCTGGACACGCATTGGAAACGCTAAGCAACTACACCCAGTACACGCACGGCGAGGCAGTAGCGCTCGGCATGATCGTGGCCGCCAGAGTCTCTCATGAAATCGGCGCGATTGACCAAACCACAGCTGAGAAGCAAGAGCGCCTGATCGCCGCAGCGGGTCTTCCGACCCGGATTGATCGTCTCATCGACCCGCAAAATATCGTTCACCAACTGACTAGAGATAAGAAGAGACTAGCCGGGCGCATTAGATGGATACTTCCCAAGACCATAGGCGAGGTTTTCCTCACTGACAAGGTGCCGCTCGATGCTGTTCTTCGAGTTGTGAGGGACCTAACCACTTCCAAAGAGGAGAAGGTTTGATGCGGCCCAAGATTTGCGTCCCGGTGATGGAAAAAAACGTCAGCAGAGTAGTCAGATCGCTTCGGCTACTGGAACGCCACGACCCAGATTTCATCGAAATACGATTTGATGCGATAAGATCGCCTTCATCACTATCCGAGATAAGGAACGCCACGGCGCGCCCATTGATCGCTACCAACCGAAGCAAAGCACAAGGCGGCCTATTCCGTGGAACCGAAAGGGCGAGATTGGAGATGTTGGTGCAGGCGGCCCGAGAAGAGTTCGACTACATCGATGTAGAACTGAAAACGAAAGACGCCCGCACGGTGGTTCGTCAAATGAAGCGGCACGGAGCAAAAGTCATTGTGTCGTACCACAGCGAGAAGCTCACTCCCACGGATAGAGGCCTCAAGTCCATCCTCGTGAATGAGAAACGGATGGGCGCGGATATCTGCAAGATAGTTGGCACCGCCAGGAGCTACAGCGACAACCTGCGATGTCTAAGATTTGTCGACAAGCACGCAAGAAGAACTAAGCTTGTTTGCTTTTGCATGGGAAGGGTCGGAATCTCCTCGAGGATTCTGTCTCCCATGCTCGGAGGTTACTTCACATTTGCCTCGTTTTGCACTGGCCGAGAGACTGCGGCGGGACAGATCCCGATCGATGAGATGCAAACCCTCTACAAGGAGCTCGGAGTCGCTTGAACGAGCCTCTCGGTTCATCAGCTACAATCACTGGTCTGCATAAGATCGGTGGGGGAACGAAGGTTTGCGCAGTCATTGGCGATCCTATTGAGCACTCGCTTTCTCCGCCGATTCACAATGCAGCCTTCAGATCGTTAGGCATGGATCTTGTGTACGTTGCTTTTCGGGTTAGAAGGGATGAACTCGCACGCGCGATGGATGGATTCAGGGCTCTCGGGATATTGGGCGTCAATGTGACGCGCCCGCACAAGACCAGCGTAATGCGCCTCCTGGACAGAATCGACAGGGACGCTCGTGAGATCGGAGCCGTGAACACCATAGCCAATACCAACGCCACTCTTAGTGGTTACAATACTGATGGTCAGGCTGCTCTGGACGTTTTACAGGAAGTAGGGCGACCTCTATCTGACAAGAGAGTCGTGATTCTCGGGGCGGGAGGTGCCGCCCGGGCCATAACACATTGTCTCTCAAGAACTGTTCTGAGTATCTCCATTCTCAACCGCACCCGCGCTAAGGCGTCAAGACTTTCTGCAGAGATCGAAATGCGGAGTCATGGCAAATGTCGTGCGTGCGGCCTCAGCAAAGCGAACCTGCGCAAAGAAGTCCCCAAAGCAGACTTGGTAGTCAACACGTTACCTGTCGATGTGCTTCCTCATTTCGGAGCGACGCTGACACATGAGGGACTCATCCGACCCGGGATGATCGTCTTCGATGCCAACTATAGTCATGGCAGTAACTTCCTCGTTGAGGCGGAACACGCAGGAGCAATAGTCACGGATGGTTTGGACATGCTAGTACGTCAAGCAGCTCTTTCTTTCAAGCTCTGGACCGGCCGAGATCCCCCAATTGACATCATGCATGCAGCAGCCGAAGAAGCAAGGGGAGTATAGACTGCATGAGTGCAGAAGCAGCTGCATACGGCGCTGTCACAATAGTAAACGCGATTGCGACCGGCAAAGGTGCGGCCTTTGGGATCGACCTGTGGACCAAGGCTAGAGTGAAGCTGACTGACGACGGAGCCATCGAAACACGCATTCTCAACGACGATAAAGAGAGCACGTTGCTTGCCGAGAGATGCGTTCGAGCAGTGTTCCGATATTTTGGGAAAAGCAAGCTAGGGGCCAAAGTGGAGACAGACTCAAACATCCCAATCGCGAGAGGCCTCAAAAGCAGCAGCGTAGCTGGCAACGCAGTCATTCTCGCCACATTAGCCGCACTGCAGAAGCCCCTGAAACCCAGCGCTATCCTGAACCTAGTTGTAGACGCAAGCCTACAAGCAAAGGTCAGCATCACCGGCGCATTCGATGACGCCGCTGCCTCGCTATATGGAAACGTGGTCGTGACAGACAACATGGCTCGGAAGGTGTTGCGAACATTCCCAGTCGAAGATCATCATGTCCTGCTTCTGGTTCCACCCGAAAAGGCGTACACGGCCGATGCTGATCTGAGACGAATCAAGACAGTCGCGAAACAGGTTGAGATTGCCCACGAACAAGCCCTGGCAGGCAAGTATTGGAACGCAATGACCCTCAACGGTTTGATCTATTCGCATGTTTTGAGACTCCCGGCAGACGTGATCGTGGAGAGCCTGGGAGCTGGCGCATTGGCCGCTGGAATCTCGGGAAAAGGGCCAGCCTACGCATTCGTCGTGGAAGAGCAATTCAAGGATCCTGTACTGAATGTGCTGAAGCGACACGAGGGCGACGTGATTGTTTCGAAGACGAGAAACCACCCATCGCTTTCGAAGCCGACCAAGGGACACTGAGGTATCGAGATCATTGAGAATTATGGTCGGCAGAAGTGGCCTCAACGGCTCGCTCCAAGCTCCGCCGTCAAAGAGTTACACGCACAGGGCGCTATTCTGCTCGGCCTTGGCTCAAGGCGAAAGCACGCTTCGATCGCCGCTTCTGTGCGATGACACGCGCGCAACTTCTGATGCACTCTCAAAGATCGGTGTGGCAATTGACTGGAACGACAGCAGCGCTCGTGTCGCTCGGTCTGGGGAATTGAAGAGATCCCCTGACACGATTCTCTGCGGAGAATCTGGAACCACTCTTCGATTCATGACAGGCATCTGCGCAACTATTCCTCACGATGCGGAAATCTCCGGCGGACCTTCCCTGCTGAGGAGGCCTGTGAGGGACTTGGCAGTCACTCTCGAGAAGCTCGGAGCATACTGTACGTCCGAACAGGGATATCCTCCAGTCCACGTGAGAGGTCCCATTAAAGGCGGGTCTGTCGAGATCCCTGGGAATGTGAGCTCGCAATATGTCTCGTCACTCTTGCTGGCGGCGCCTCTGGCGCGTGCACCGGTCGAGTTGAACATCGTCGGACGCCTAGAGTCGAAATCCTATGTTCAAATGACTCTGGATATGCAAGACAGATTTGGCATCCACGTTGAGACGTCTGAGGATCTAACCGAGTTCCATGTGCGCAGTCAGACATATCATCCCTCTGAAGTGGAAATAGAAGGCGACTGGTCATCAGCGGCACCCTTACTGGCAGGAGCAGCAATTGCGGGCGACAGGGTGAGAATCCAGCGTCTTGGGGAGAAGAGCCTTCAGGCGGATCGATATCTGTTGGATATCCTGAAGCACGTGAAGGCGAGAACAAGTCAGGATTCGAGTTCAGTGACCGTTGAGGAATCGCAAATTGAGACAACGGAGATCGATGTGTCAGATTGCCCGGATCTGTTCCCGGTGACATGCGTGCTCTGCGCGAGCGCGGAGGGCATTAGCACGATTAGAGGCATTCGTCGACTCAGGATCAAGGAATCGAATCGCGCTCAAGCCATGAGTGACGGACTGAAACAGATGGGTATCGGAACCGATGAATCGGAGGATTCGTTCACTATCCATGGTGGCAAGCCGCGCAAGGCGGTCATCAACCCGCACAGGGATCACAGGATAGCAATGGCGTTCGCTGTCCTCGGACTGTGCACGGAGGAAGTAACGATACTTGATGCTGAATGTGTGGGAAAATCCTACCCGTCATTCTGGTCTGATCTCCAGTCACTGGGTGCAAGGGTGACAGCAGCGTGACCGGCAATTCTCTCGGCACACGATTCGTGGTCACGAGCTTTGGGGAAAGCCACGGTCCGAAGATCGGAATCGTCATCGACGGATGCCCAGCCGGACTCGAACTTGTCGCGAGCGATATCCAACGCGAGTTGCAGCGGAGACGACCTAGTAGCGACGCGTTCTCAACCGCGAGAACAGAAAGTGATCAAGTTGAGATTTCGTCAGGAGTGTTCAACAATCGTACAACTGGGGCCCCGATTCATCTTTCTGTACCGAATCTGGACGTGAGATCAGAAGGGTACGAGAAGAGGAAATTCACTCCCAGACCTGGACAGGCGGACTTGGTCGCCAGAGTGAAGTATGGAGGACATGAGGACTACAGGGGCGGTGGCAGGTTCTCCGCAAGGATCACTGTTGGATTCGTTGCTGCCGGCGCCGTTGCGAAGAAACTCCTCAGTACGATCGGTATGACAGTGTACGCTCACAGCGTGGAGATCGGAGGCGTAAGTGCCAACAAGGTTCCGCCAGATGAGGAGGCGAAGTTGGCACGTACCAATTCACTCAGTTGTTCAGATCCTATAGCGGCGGAGAAGATGGCCAGCGCGATCGCTGACGCCAAGATGCGCGGAGACACCCTTGGAGGAGTCGTCGAGGCCGTTGCAAGCGGGGTTCCCATTGGTTTGGGAGAACCGGTCTTCGACAACCTCGACGGCGATCTAAGCAAGGCTTTCTTCGCTATCCCCTCAGTCAAGGCAGTTGAGGTGGGAGCCGGGTTCCAGTCGGTGAGAATGCGGGGTTCAGAGTACAATGATGCTTTGACGGTACGTGAAGGAAAAGTGCGGATCCTAACCAACAATGCTGGGGGAATTACTGGCGGCCTAAGTAACGGCCAGCCCATAGTATGCAGGATCGGCTTCAGGCCGCCATCATCGATAACGGTTCCACAGACCACCGTCAACATTCAAACGCTGAAGGAACAGCCAATCTTGATCGAGGGCAGATTCGACGCTTGCGTCGTCCCTAGGGCCATACCAATTGTGGAGGCCATGATGGCAATCGTGCTAGCCGATCACTCGCTTCGAGCAGGCCTGATTGGGCCTGTTCTGAGAAACAACTAGGACGTCGCGATTGGGTAGGATCCCAGTACCTTCACGAAAGTTGACTGCTGGCGTAGACCCCTCAAGGCTTCGCGGCAGGCCTTGTCGCGCGCATGACCACAAAAGTCCACGTAGAAGTTGTACTGCCATGGCGTATTCTTGACAGGCCTTGATTGGATCTTTGTTAGGTTGATTCCGCTCCTGGAAAGTGCTTGGAGAGCTCGGTACAATGACCCAGGTTTATGCTCGACGCCGAAAATGATCGACGTTTTATCGTCTCCTGATGGGGGAGCAGCCTTCTTCCCCAGAACTAGGAACCGTGTGTAGTTCACGCCACTATCCTCGATTCCTTCCGCAATGATTTGCATAGAATACAGTTCAGCAGCACGTCTGCTTGCAATCGCAGCCACCTTTCGTGACCGCATGATCTTGATCAGTTTCACGCTGCCGGCCGTGTCGTACGTTGGGACCGGTTCCATCTTGTGGTTACGCAGGTATCTTGCGCATTGCGCCAAGGCTTGTGGGTGGGAATAGACGCTGGTTATCTCGTCGGCCCTAGTTCCAGGCTTTCCAATTAGGCAATGTTTCACTCGAACTTGTGTTTCTCCGCAGACCTTCGAGGTGGTACTTGCCAGCAGGTCATATGTCTCGTTGATGCTTCCCTCGTATGAGTTCTCGACCGGCACTACGCCGAACACGTTGTGACCAAATTCTACAGTGCGGAACACATCTCTTAGCGTCCTGAGCGGCCTGACCCCGATGTGAGTTCCGAAATAGCGTTCACACGCCTCGTGACTATAGCTTCCTCTTTCGCCTTGAAAGGCGACCCGCACTCTGGAATTACGCATGCTCACAGCTCCTGGATGACCGATTCTTACTTGGTTCTCGAGATTGTGGATTGTGCCTTTGTGACCTTCTCGAATGTTGCTCTTGCGAGTCTGAACTCCGGTTCGTTAGAAAGCGATCTTCTGATCTTCTTGTAGCGGGCGACGAGTTTGTTTCTGTCCTGCTCGTTCATAATTCTTGCGAGCGACCGAATGTCTCGTTGCAGGTCTCGCAGGACTCTCGGAAATTCCTTATTCAATATCTGGATGTCCGCGATGGTCTCAGGCTCATCGGCAATCGCCTCTGCAAGCAACATCTGCAGGTTGAATGTTCTGCCGGCAAACCTTCGGATTTCAGCAAGATCTCTTCTCTTAGAGAGAGTCATGGCGAAAGCCATGTTGAGGAAATGCGGAAGACCTAGCGTTAGAGCCACGCGTTTGTCATGGATGTCTTGACCCGCTAGAAAGAAATGGGCACCCTGAAGGAGGTGCTTCATGGTCTTGTAGCCACGTGTGTCCTTCCCTGTTCTGATGGCGATGATTCTTCTTCCGCGGATTCCACGTGCCAGAGGTCCGAACATGGGATGAATACTGACAACCTTGACTCCCCGCTTCTCAGCAGAACGAAGGGCCGGCATCACGACCGATTTTGTCGCAGAAATGTCACAGATGATAGCATTTCTGCGTAAGAATGGAAGGATCTCCTTGATGACCCCCGAAGTAGCGTTCGTAGGGATGGCGAGCAGAATTATGTCGCTTCCTCTTGCCGCCTCTGTGTTGCTTGGGGAATATTTCGCATGAATCTTCCTGGCAAGGCGTTTAGCTCTGTTTGAGTCGCGGTCGGAAACAATAACGGAGTCTCCCCGTGACTTGAAGAAACGTGCAAACCATGCACCCATTCCTCCTGATCCAATGACGGCCACTCGTGCTACCATTCGTCCATCGCCTTCACAATTCGTCTGATCCCAGTCCTTACGGCTGCTTCCGGCTCCGTTATTGCGAGCCTCAAGAAGTCAGGATACTCCCCGAAAATCGTTCCGGGTAGAACACCAACCGCGTATTTCTCGAACAAGTACTTCGAAAACTTTTCAGCGTCGATACCTTTTCGTCGCATTCGAGGGAAGACGTAGAATCCACCTTCAGGAGGGTGAAATTCAAAATCTCCTCTTCTCAGCTCCTCACATGCCATGCTCAGACGTCTCCTGATCCTATTTCTTCCAGTTACCGCGTCCGTGCTCGTATCTTTCAACGCCGCAAGCGCGGCTCGCTGTATGACCTCGGGGACGTTGGTCAGAGAGGTCTCGACGATCCTGCGCATCCTTGCAATCCTCCCCTCGCTCGCTACTGCATAGGCGACTCTCCAGCCCGTCATGCTGAACTCCTTGGAGAAACTGTTCACGTAGATCGATTGAGTATCAGGGTATTCGAGCACGCTTGGAACCGGTACACTGGAGTAGGTCGTGTAGACCTCGTCTGATAGGACTACGGTGCGATACTTCCTCGCGAGTTCCATTATCTCACCGAACATGTTCTTCGAAAGCACCTTTCCCGTGGGATTGTTCGGGTTGTTGAGCACGATAATCTTGGGGTCAAGCTTCAGCGTTTCCTCAAGCGCGGTGAGGTCAATATCCCAATGATCCTCAAGGCGTGTCGGGACAGCCAATATTCTTCCGCCAGCAAAGGCGACGCATGACTCGTAGGCCGGCCAAGCAGGCTGACATATCGCGACTCTGTCGAGGCTTGACAATGTGGTAAATATCGAAGCGAAGATCGCGAAGCGACCGCCCGGAAAGATGAGTATGTTGGATCGACCTAACTTTGTCCCGTATTGACGGTTTAGACGTTGGGCGATTGCATCCTGAAGAGCCGGCAGGCCGGCGCTTGACCCGTAGAGCATCATTGGCGTGCGGTCAAGGTATCTTTTCGCTTCACGGATGACAGCCCTTGGAGTTCTGAAGCGAGGTTCACCTATGTCGAGCCTGATCAGTCTACGTCCCTTTCTTTCGGCCCTGAGCATCATCTCCGAGAGTTGCTTGAGCATGGAGTCCCTGCCGGTTATGCGTCGTCTTCTTCCACGTGTCTGGGTCTCCACGGAGCGCTGTATGACGAGGCTGATGAGGCGCCTTGCGTAGGTCTCGTCGATTCCTACCTTGGCGGCAGAAGCTATGAAGCTGTCAATAGCCACCCTCTCGATCGCCGGGTCGACAACCGCAAGGTTCAGTCTCTTCTTCAACTTCCCGATCTTGCTCACCAATCGATCTCTCCGAGCTTGAATGGCGATCAGATCGGAGTCAACGGACCGAAGTTCGCGTCTTAGCTTGGCTAGATCCTGATCCTTCAATTCATATACGACTCCAAAGAGGCGAGCCTACATTTTCCACGGCGACGAATAGATGTCTGACAGTACAGTTAACCTAACTGGTCGAAAAGCGATTGTCGTGAGGACCTGTTTGGCCAGAAAGCTGGTTCGAAGCCATGATTCATGAACCTATGCTCGAAGCCCAGAATTCTGTGCCTCATCGAACTTCGCTGTTATCTGGTTCAGTCTTCGAAGTTTTTCCTCGCTCAACCTCTTGGGTTGATGCTCTCTGAGAATCTTCTGGGCCTTGTCCTTCGCCACCGCAACAACATCCTTCCTGCCTCGCTGTGACCATCGGGCATGCGTTGACCGGCACGAAATCGATGGCATCCAATGCTCAAGCTTCAGATTGCGGAGCGTGTGAGCTTCCTTCAGAAAGCTTGCAGTGGGTCCGACTCTCTTTATCAGGTCCGCAGCAATAGTTTCGGGGTTCACTTCGACCCCTTTCGCCAGACGGTAGATGTATCCCACGATTTCATCATCAATGACGAGCTGCTCGTAGCTTACTGTCAGCCCTGTCGCGAACATACCTGGGTTTATGATCATATCTGCACCAGACATCATCGCCGCTTGGGTCGTCATGATTCTCTCCCACGCATTCTGTTCATCATGACAGTGCGCATCAGTGTCAGGGGACGTTGAGTGGGATGGAAGTTTGTAGAAATCAGCAAGCTGCACGCTCGCAATGCGCATGAGCACGCTCTCAGGGGATCCGATTATTGGAGTTGCCTCTCGCATGTCGAAGGTTGTTGCTGCACAGGAGTAGATGAACGGGGACCCCCTCGCCGCCAGCTGGGAGATCACCAAGCCAGAGAGATTCTGAGCGTTGTGGATAACCATCGTGCCTGCTATGGTAATTGGCGATGTGACCCCCGTGATCGGTTGAGGCAGCAGGAGGATCGGGACGCCGTTCTTTGCAGTCTCGATCAAGGCTTCAACTGCATTCTTTTCCCACATTAGTGGATTTGTTGGAGAGAACTCGCATCCGATCATGGGTGCCCGTTCTAATCTCTCGTTTCCTGTGACGACTTTGGCCATTTCGAAGACTGCCTTGGCCATCTCCGGACTTGTTGGACAGAACACGAGAGGTTTCTCAGTGTTGCTGAACATCACCTCAGCTGCATGAAGTTC
>CAZRNA010000026.1:0-21644 GCA_964601325.1 uncultured Candidatus Bathyarchaeia archaeon | reverse complement strand
GAACATGCGGATAGTCTGGTCTAGGACATAGCAAAGCGTCCAATGGCCTTCCATCCGTTGCAGGGAAGAAAGCCAACGACCCGGGTCCGAATCCCGGCGGCCGCACCAGCCTCCCAGCTTTCCTGGGTTGCGTCGCACAGACCAGGGTCGGATCCGCGCAGAAACGCGGAACCTGACCTTTGAAACCGCCCATTTCCGTTTGCGCTTAGGCCAAAGGCGCAGATCCGGGATATTTCGTCAGATATTTCTCGGAGCTTTTTAGCGTTCTTGCGGTCAGGATCGGCGACGTTACGCTGTAGCCTTACGCTTTTGCCTTCAGCGAGACGGTGCGAGTCAAGCTGGTTTCCTTATGCACGCCCACTAGAACGTTTGTCTTGGGGGCTTCGTGGCCTCCTGTGATTGGCTGGGCTACAGGCGATGCGCACGAATTCGGGCGTCCACGCTATGCGACGCTTAATTCTTCAGTCGAGTCGAGAGGTAGCCCGGTCAGCACTCGAGCCTACCGTTGGCTGAGCGACCCCGCGCGCTTGGCCAACCATCTACGCCAAAACCTCGCAAGTAGAGTGAAGAACCGTTCCATCCGAGCGAGATTCTCATGAGGACACGAAATCAAGGCGCTCTGGCAAGCGGATTGTTGGGTTCATGCATCACCCGGTGATGTATTTCTGCGCACTCTGTCTCCAACTCGATCGTCTTTGCTTGGTACGGCCTGATCTAGAGGGCCGTCGTGGTGATGTACGATCCTCCAGTTTCCTGATTCGTCCTGTTCTTCTACGTTGTGGTACTTGCGACGCTTCTCCTTGTCGATCTCAAGGTACTCTTGGGCCGGACTTCTCGTCTTGCGAGATGTCTTTTCTGCCCACTTTCGCAACACCCGGAATCTTCTGAATCCCTGCTTCTTATCCTCAATTGTGATCGTTTCCATTCCTCTCCCTTCTTCAGACATGAAGATCTTCCGATCGCCACTGCCGCAGAGGGGGCATAGCTTATCTTCTGGAAGCAAGTTGTGACCACACGACTTGCAGATGAGTGAGCTCATCACCGCATGCCTCTGACAAATACGATTATCTGAGATTCTTCTTCCGACGCACCCTATAACGGCGATACTGAGAGCAGTCGCCTCAGATAAACCGGAGAAAATCATCTCTTGATATGTTGCAGTCCTTTAAGATCCTGTGAAGAAGGCCGACCTGTATCTCCTTCAAAGGAACCGTGACGAATGTGTTATTGCGCTCGAGAGTCACATGACTGCCTTTCTGCCGAACGGCCACGAAGCCGAAGTTGTTGCACAGAATCCTGATGAGATCCCTTCCGTGAACTGGTCTCAGGCGGGGCAAAGAGCAGACCTAGAGGTCAGCGGTGTGTCGCAACGGTCGCTATCTGCTTGGTTGCCTTTTCCTTGAGAACAGACAGGTGCAGATCAAGCGCTTCCTCGAAGTTCCCCTTAGCCTCTGTCAACGTCTTGCCCACCGAATACACTCCCAGCGCTGAGCATATCACCGCGTAACTTCCATCCTTCTCCCGGATCACTTCCGTCTTGATATCTCTTAGCTTCAGGGCCAAGCCGTCCCTTCCCTGGCCTGAGGAAGAGTTGAGACGACTCTGATATATGTTCTCCAGAACGCTGGGGCTTTTGAGGGGGAACTTCTCACTGACTTAGCGCCCGGGTCAGAGGTGGCGAGACAGCATTCGCTCTTGGCCCACGAAATAGAAAGATAATGATTGAGGCAGTGATGAGCTAAGGCATTTCGTCAAGATGAGCGCAGAAGAAACACCATGGTTTTGAACCCAAACGGGTTCAGACCCCGGCGGCCGCACCTATCAAAATACTCACCTGATCCACCGACAAGATGTAGCAGATTCCTCTGTGCACCCAATGCTCAGAGCATTTCCTGAAGCCCTTTCTCTAGTCGTGAGATCCCTTTCACAGCCATACTCTCGTCTACGTTGGCGTATGCCACTCTGAGTGCAGGATACCGTGTACCAAAGACCTCTCCCGGTATCGTTATGACTCCATATTCCTCGATTAGTCTCCTTGCGATATTCCAGTCGCTCTTCTTCGTCCTAAGCCTAAGTAGAAAGTAGTAACTGCCTTTCGTGACAGGCATTTCAACAAAGTGCAGGCCGGTCAGTCTATCTATGAATATCTTCCTCACTTTCTCTATTCGAGGAATGAACTGCATTGGATAAGCGGCGCCCAGCTTCATAGCAGCTTCTGCTGCAACCTGGAGCGCACTTGGCGCGCATATAGTCAGCGTGTCTTGAACTTTGAGCATTTCACTGTAGATGCCAGCTGGGAAGACTGCGTAACCGATCCTGTATCCTGACATCCCGTATGATTTCGAGAATGAGAAGAGCGATATTGTGTGCTCAATGTCCCTGTCAAACGAAAGTGCGCTCACAAACTCAGCGCCATCGTACACGAAATGCTCGTAGGTCTCATCAGTTATGAGGTGAAGGCCATTCTTGGCGCAGAGTGCACCTATCTCGTTGATCGTCTGCTTGGAGTACACGGCACCTGTGGGATTGTTAGGTGATACCAGAACTACTGCCCTGGCACGTTTAGTTATCCCCTTAGCAATGCGCTCAACGATCGGCTGATAGTTTCTATCAGTATCAATGACTACGGGTTTGCAGCCCGCCAACTGTATGGCCATCACATGGTTGAAGTAGTATGGCGAAAGCACCAGGACATGATCTCCCGGCCGAGTGATCGAGAGGAGCGCGTTCGCAAATGCCTGATTCGCTCCTGCTGTAACCATGATATTGCTGCTCGGGTCAGCTTCGACTCCGTTCTCGGAAGCAAGCTTCCTAGCGATTGTTTCTCTAAGGTTTGAGAAACCGGAATCTGGGGAGTACTTGAAGCCTGATTCTTCTTGGAGCGCTTCGCGCGCAGCGAGGATGGCCTCTTTTGGAGGACCGTAGAATGGCACGCCCTGGCCAAGATCTATGACGTCGCTGGGTAACTTCGATTCCGTGATCAGCTTCACGATTGGTGCTTCTTGTATCCTCTGCGTGCGTCCTGGTTGGGGTTTCATGACATGCAGGAAGCTGCGACGAGAATAAAGGCCTGCGCTCCCCGAGCTCGTCATTCGTCAGGCGAAGTATGATGCTCGTGACAATCCATTGAATCAGTGTCGTGGCCTGAACCGGGAACAGCCGCTCATCCGCAAAATCAACGCACGTATCTACTTGTTCACCAACAAGTGCCGAGTGACATCCTTGGCCGGGAGAGCGAGAAAGACGCGCGGAACACACAGCCGGAACAAGAAACGCAAATCCTACTTCGTCTACATGCTCCTGTGCGACGACGGCAGCTACTATACTGGGTACACGAGTAATGTGTTGTCAAGGTTTGAGCGACACAAGAAGGGACATGGGGCGCGGTACACGAAGATGCGTCAACCAGAGAGGATTGTATATCTGCAGAGATTTTCGACGCGCCGGGCGGCGATGAGGAGAGAGCGGCAGATGAAGATGCTCAGTCATGACCAGAAACTGGATCTCACAAGAGGCCACAAATCGAGGACAGCAGATTATTGGCGCAGGAAACCTTTGCGAGTCACGTAGACCGTCCTGTCTTCTACTCTGACTCTCAGAGTGTACTTGGCCCTTACACTTTCTCCTATTCTGCGGGACCTTGACCTGAACGCACGCGCAAGGTTCTCTGCGTCCTTGACCGATTGACAGCGAACCTTGAATCCGTCCATTATGCCTCTGGAGACCAGCAGGAGTTTTCGTTGTCGCTGCCCGTAGGCAACATACCTGTCGAACGTTCCGGGCCTGTACTCCTTCATCGGTGAGTCCTCAGATCATGCATCTACAGATTGTCTATTGTTGAGTCTTTGGGATGAGTCGTATGGTGAAGGATTTGAGTCGCCGCCTTTGCCCCCGCAGCGGCGTTGGAAGACGACGATATTGGCACCGTTCACTCGGTGACAGTGATGGCCTGGGTGGGGCACTGAACCTCGCAAGCTCTGCAGACGATGCATGCGTCGTTGTTGACGACTACGGATTTCTTGCCTTCGTAGCCCTTCACTTCTTGTAGCTCGAATACGGCAACCGGACAAACGTCTACACAGACGGAATCGCCATTGCACTTGCTCAGGTCAACTACAACCTTAACCATGATTTCTCACCGCGAAAGTTGATGGCGTAGTCCGGTACGGGGTAATAAGCTCATGGTTTCTCTGTTCGTCTCCTTGGCGTGTCTAGATAGTGGACTAGAAAGTAAATAATAGATGAATCACGAGAACAGCCCGATTCGTTCCGGCAAACTAGGTGCCGACGCTGACCGCGATTACTCTTGCTTGGTCAGAGACATCCTCGCATCTGTCCGCGATATTCTCAATTGCGTCCATGAATTCGGCCATCAGGATGATCTGTCCAACTGTAAGCTCTGGTCCGGTGATCTCGCTCAGAAGCCCTCTAGCATTGCGGTAGAGGTCATCGACCTCTTCTTCAAGACGCTCAACCCTATCTGCCGAGTCGAGCGCCTCCTGCACTTTCTTGTCCGTTAGCAGGTCAATGCACTGCTGCACGCCTAACACACAGTCCTTCACAACTTTGCACATCTCGAAAGCTGTTCGCCGAGTCTCTTCCGATACCTTGTTCAGCGGGGCTTGCCTGACAAGTCGACCGGCCTCAAGACACCAGTCTGCAACCCAGTCAATCTGTCTCGCGAGACGCATGAAGCTGCGTCTTTCATCCACGGGGAGGCTTCCTCGCGCAAGTTCGGTGATGATCAGCCTGCGAAGGCTATCTCCTTCTCGTTCAAGTTGATGCAGCCTCGTGAACGCGCTTTCCAGCTCATCCCTCTTTCCGGCAGCCGCACTGTTGATGCATACCATCAGCTCCTCCACTGATGGTACCAGCATTCTGGTTGCCTGTCTGATCATCTCTATAGCGCGCGCCTTAGTTCTCGCAGCGAACCAGCTTTCAAAAGTCGCTTTCATCTTTCCTAGACCTCATGACAGTTCATTCGAGCGCGAGTTCTACATCCAGACCGTGTGCAGGGATCTGATAAGCTAATAGGCCGTCTTTGACGAAATCGACCGTAACACGTTCTCCCACGTTTCCCGCAATTTCAGTCGCTTGGTTTATCGTCTGAGCAATCATACGTAGGCCATTGTCTAGCTCAATTTCACTGCGCAAGCAGTCACCCAGAAGCATGTGTTCTCTCACAGTTCCGACCCATTGCCGGTCAGCCTGTTTGAGAGGGGCAACGATGATCGATTCTGGGCGGACCGTGAGCACCACACCTTCTCTCTTGGCAAATCCTGCTCCTCGCGAATCCACACTCCAACCATTGGCGACGGCGGTGACGTGCCCTTGATCGCAATCCTCCACTTCCGCGGGAATGAAGTTCGTCTCTCCTAGGAAGTTCGCCGTGAATAGTCGCTTTGGAGAAAGGTACAGTTCCAATGGTGTGCCTACTTCGATCACCTGCCCGGCTTTCATGATGACAAGGCGATCCGAGATCGACATGGCCTCTTCTTGGTCGTGTGTGACGTGTATCGCCGTCAAGCCTAGCTCGTTGACGAGTCTTCTCAATTCGTATCTGAGAACTGCACGAACGTGGGCATCTAGTGCACCCAGGGGCTCATCCAGCAGCAGGAGCTGGGGCTCTGCGGCGATCGCCCTCGCAAGCGCGGTCTTCTGTCTTGCCCCGCCGCTGAGCTCGTCAGGATATGTGTGGCGTCCGATCTTCAGCCTAGCCAATTCCATCACTTGGCCCACAAACTGCCTTGTAAGCTCCCTGTTCTTCCCTCTAACTCGAGGCCCGTATCCTATGTTGTCCCAACTCGTCATTTGCGGAAAGAGGGCGATCTCCTGGAACATGTATCCCAGCTGTCTCTCTTCTGGAGGAAGGGCGCTTACTTCTCTGTCTCCAATGAATATCTGTCCGGAGTCCTGTCTGATGATGCCGGCAATGCATTTCAGGAGAGTTGATTTTCCGCATCCGCTTGGCCCGATGATCGAGACATATTCTTGATCTCTGATTTCGAGTGACACATCGTGCAGTGCGTCTATGTCCTTGTACTTCTTGCCGACGCCGACGACTCTTACATTGGGCACCTAGAAGGCCTCCAACTCGACAGCCAATGGCCTTTTTGGCCTGTCGAAAAGCATGATCCGGCTGCGGTCGGCTCTCACGTAGACGAGCTCCCCAGTTCGATCGGGAAGTCTTCTCTCCAGTGCCTCGCGGAGTGGCACCTTGGCCACTACCTCTCCAGCTCTTCCCAAGCTGACGACGCATCTGAGGAAACTGCCGAGGAAACTGGTAGAGACAAGTGTCCCGGGAACTACGTTCTCCTCTAAACTGGCGTTCGTCAGGATGAGAGTTCCCTCTTGTCTGAAAGATGCTACTACGAAGTCACCCATACCGTGGTCATCATGTGAGGACGTAATCGAGAACCCTTCAGCGATGTTGATCATTGTCGCATCGCGCGCTTCTCGAACCACAACCCCTTCCAGAAAATTCGCTCCGCCGACGAAATTGGCTAGGAACGGAGATTCCGGCGCCTCGTATATCTCGGAGGGGCGTCCAAACTGCCGTATGGCGCCATCTCTAAGTACTGCGATTCTGTCGGCAATGGACATCGCTTCCTGCTGATCATGAGTGACGTGAACGACCGTGACGCCAAGCCCTTTCGCTAGCTTTCGAAGCTCATAGCGAAGGATCATTCTCAAACGGGCGTCGATTGCACCAAGCGGCTCATCTAGCAGGAGCAATGGCGAACGGCCTGCAAGTCCGCGTGCCAGTGCAACTCTCTGTTGCATGCCCCCGCTAAGTTCGTGAGGGAACGCGGTAGCTCGATGGGCGAGTCTTACAAGTTTCAGCATCTCGTCAGCTGTTTCCAGTGATTGTTGGGGGGTAAATCCGTGCGCAAGAGGTCCGAACGCGACATTGTCTCTGATCGTCATGTGCGGGAAGAGTGCGTACTGTTGCGGAACATAGGAGGCGTTTCTGTCTTCTGCGCGGATATTGGTGACCTCACGCCCGTTCAGCTCAATGCGTCCGCTTGTTACAATCGCGAGCCCTGCTATGAGGCGAAGCAAAGTTGTCTTCCCGGCACCCGTGGGCCCTAAAACGCAGACGTACTCCCCTTCGGCGATCTCTAGGTTCACTCGATCGATCGCCTTGATTCTGCCGAATGTTCTGGTCACGTTCACAAGCTTGATCGTCGGCATGAATCTCACGTCCTCCGAGTTGCGATCGTCAGGACCAGTAACGATGCAAATGACGTCAACACTAAGATGCCCAAACCGAGGCCTATCGCATGCGAGGAGGCAGGAACCGTACCTTTGACCCAGTCCACCATCAAGACCGGTGCGGTCGTCAGCTTCTTCGCAACGGCGAGGGTGGCACCTGTCTCGTCGATGCTTCTGGTGAAAGCCATGATCGCCCCGGCTACTAGAGCGTACTTTGACAGCGGGATCGTGAGCCTTCGGAAGATCATGAGAGGCTTTGCCCCCAAGGTGCGTGCGACATCCTCGACTTCCACAGGGATGCTTTCCACTGCCGCGATCATGGACCTGACAAAGTAAGTGTATGTAATGCTTGCATGAGCGAGGACCAATAACCAGAACTCGGAAACGCCGGTCACCCCGCCCCAGAAGATACCTATCGAGACACCGAGCGCTATGGATGGAACTACGATTGGGATGTTGATCAGTGTGTCCAGTATACCTGAAATGGCACTCCCACTCCGTCTTCGCGCGATCAGAACCGACATCGGCAGACCGGCAGCAACGTTCAAGCAAGTTGCAACCAAGGCAATCAAATAGGAAAGACCAATTGACTGCCAGTAGTTCGACCAAATGCCTTTCGCCGAGATTGCCTCGTACAACGTTCCATCCAACACTGCTCCGGCACCAGGCAAGACCACAAAGAGCGATGGAACAATCACAAACAGGATGAACACGGCGAACGCGAGGAGATTCCTAGACTTGGTCGCTGAGGTGGAGCTCAGCCGCTTCTCGAGTCTTGGCCAGACGGTTGAGATTGGAAGACGCATCTTTGGAGCGAAGATTCTGATTGCGATGAAGAAGAGGCTGGATGCAATTATCAGCACTAAGCTCACGAAGAGCAACGGGCTTTCTTGGCCAGCAACCCTAGCATTTCGGATGAATACCGGCCCATTCTCGAAGACGCCTGCCACGATCACCGTAGCTCCGGTCTCGGACAGAGATCGAGCGAACGCTAGAAGAAACCCCGCAATCAAGGCCGGCTTCAATAAAGGCAGCGAAACTGTTCGAACGGCAGTGAAGGCCGACGCGCCCAAAGTGCGTGCAGCAGTCTCGTACACCTCTTTGTATCCCTGCAGTGCGCCTACCATTACTCGAACTATGACCGGATAAGAGAATGCAAAATGCAGTAGTACAATCATCTGCCACCCCGGCGAGAAGAGAAACTGAGAACCCAATAGGTAGCCGATACCCTGACTACTTCCCCAGAATGCAAGAACAGAATACCCAAGCGCCACTGTGGGGACAATGAAGGGTATGTTAGCGAGCGTATCGATCGTGCTGGCCCAACCAGATCTGCTTCTAACGATGAACCAGGCCATTGGCAATCCCGCAGCGAGATCCATCAAAGAAACAGTCACTGCGATCGCGAACGAAGCAGCAATCGCAGATCCTCCTCGGTTTAGGAGATCCGGATTGGACAACATCTCGAAGATCTTTGAGCCGCCAAGCAAGATTCCGAAAACAGGCGGGACGAACACGATGACAAGAAAGAACAGTACACCAATCGCGTATGCCGCGATCCTTGCGCTACGCGAGCCGGAGATTGAGTCGAGAAAGAGCACAACCCGTCTGCTCAGGCTCATCCGCGAGCCTCGAGCCGGTCGGCCCATTTCCGACCTGTCTCGCACTTCCTTGCCTCTCCCTATCCGTCATGCACCCGACCCACGCTAGTGAGAAGAAAAGGCTTGCGCCGTCCCAATGTTTCATTCAACAACATATCAGCAGGCTTTCCATGTGGATACTCGCATGTGGGTCAGGTCGCGTCGCATCGGCCCTGCCATGTGCCGGACTACGAAACGGGATCATGCTCTGACTGATTCAACCATGCCATCGCAGATCAGGGCGCCATCCGGTCAAAGGAACGCCGGCTCCGTGCCACGTAACGGACGCCAGTCTAACGTGCTTGGAAGCGCCAATTCCATTGCACTAGCATGATTCCCCCGTTTTAGCTCCTTGAACATGGGTCAACGTAATCTTGACGTGAGCCTGCTAGACCAGCATGCCTAAGAACGGCCATTTTGGTTGGTCGGTGTGTAGAATCCATAAGGTATCCCGGCGGTGGTTCGCTAGCAGGACAAGTGTAGCAGATGACCGTCTTGGCCGAACCTGAGCTGAAGCAGAGGAGGTTCCTCTGTGAGAACTGCGAACGGGAGCTTTTTCTAAACGCACTCTACTGCGACAACTGTGGCGGAAAGATTGAGTGGCCGGAGAAATACAAGCCGATCCTATCTGGCAAGAAGCACGACGAGAAGGGCAACGACAAACACCGTCACGAGAAGAAAGACTAGCGCGAACCCCCAAAGAACCGCCGACACCATATTTCTTAACGCTCAGATCATCACGCTAGATAGGGTACGCCCTCAAGTTCAAGCACTCGCGATCGAGCACGGGCATATCGCCAAGATTGGAACAGACCGTGAGGTACTCTCGGTCGCAGGAAGAAACACTGAAACATGGAATTTGGACGGAGCGACCGTTCTGCCTGGCTTCACTGATTGCCACACACACCTCGTGGGCTATGGCATCCAACTCCACGGCGGAAATCTCAGGAAAGCCACATCGATCTCAGAGATCCAGAGTATACTCAGAAAGCAAGCTGAGAAAACGCCCCCTGGAACATGGGTGCTCGGATACGGATGGGACCAAGAAAAACTGAATGAACGGAGATTCCCAAATCGACACGATCTAGACGCTGTCGTATTCGACAGACCAGCATGCATTACGCGAGTATGCGAACACATATGCACCGCCAACAGCCCCGCGTTGCAGCTCGCAAATATCACGAGAACGACCACCCCCCCTATAGGGGGGGTCATTGACCGGGACGAGACGGGAGAACCAACCGGTGTGCTCCGAGAGAATGCAATGGGGCTTGTGCTTTCTCACATCCCAGCCGTTGATGGCGCAGAACTGCGGAAGGCTATCTCATTGGCTATGCACAAGGCCGTTTCTGCAGGTCTGACTTCAATTCATTGTATCGTTGATCAGCCTCAGCATGTCCGCGCTTTGCAGGCCATGAGCCGTGCAGGTGAACTCGGTGCAAGGATCTATGTCTTGATTCCGGATGAATGGCTTGGCCCAGCGAGCGAAATAGGTATCTCAACGGGATTCGGTGACGAGATGCTCAGGATCCAAGCCATCAAGGTGTTCACCGATGGATCTTTGGGGGCCCGCACAGCAGCACTAGAGAGCCCCTATTCTGACTCGCCAGACACGCGGGGAGTCTTGATCCACTCGCAAGACAAACTAAACTCCATTATCGAATCTGCTTCTCGTCAAGGATTTCAGATCGCGATTCATGCGATTGGAGATCATGCAATCGCAATGGCACTAACGGCCATCGAGAAGGCGAGAGACGTCGTCCCACAATGCGACAAGCTGAGGCACAGGATAGAGCACGTAGCGGTCCTTAACCCTGACCTGATCAAGAGAATCAAACAGGCGAAAGTCATCGCCTCAGTCCAACCCCGTTTCATACCATCTGACTCATGGGTGCCAGCACGCGTTGGCCGGGAGCGCGCGAAGCTCGTCTATCCCCTTCGATCTCTGTTGAGAAGTGGCGCAACCGTAGTGGGAGGATCTGACTGCCCGGTTGAACCGATCGATCCCTTGGAGGGCATCTCTGCTGCAGTGACTTCCGCAACAAGGGACTACGGAGAACACATCGATGCTCAGGCCGCGATCGAATTGTTCACAAAGAACGCTGCATACGCAACGCATGAAGAGAAGCTGAAAGGAACCATTCATGAGGGAAAGGTAGCGGATCTAGTTGTGCTTGATCGTGACCCCCTCAAGGTTCCGCCGGAACAGATACGGCAGATCAAAGTGCTGGCGACTATCGTCGATGGCAGGATCATGTATGGGTCGAAGAGATTCCAAGCTATGAGAACTTCGAATGGGCGGCGCCAACAAGCTCGGAGACACTCGTGAACCCATTCGCCTTGAGATAGATTGAGAGCCCCTCAACAACCTCGGAGAAGACCTTCAGATCTTCCTGAAGGATCGCGGTTCCTATCTGCACAGCGCTTGCACCGGCTAGGAAGAACTCCACAGCATCCTCCCACCCCATGATCCCTCCGACACCGACTATGGGAAGCTTGACTTTTTCGGCAAGCTCGTATACACACCGAACCGCCACCGGCTTGATCGCAGGGCCTGATAGACCGCCGATCTTGGCTGAGAGTACAGGCTGTCGAACGTGTATGTCGATCAACATTCCTTTGACTGTGTTGATGGCTGTGATCGCATCCGCACCCGCTCTTTCGACAGCACGACCTATCTCAACGATGTTTGCGACGTTCGGAGAAAGCTTGACGAAGACCGGAATATTGATTGCCCTCTTGACACTGCGCGTGACCTTGGCCACGATCTTTGGATCCTGACCGATTTCGGATACACCGGAAACGTGCGGGCACGACACATTCAACTCCACCGCATCAGCTCCATAGGTTTCTGCGACGCGCGCCGATTTCGAGTAGTCAGAAACTGAGAATCCGAATAAGCTGACTATGACCGGAACGCCCGACCGCTTGGCTTCGTGGATCTCGTCTTTCATCAGCATGATTCCAGGGCTCGCGAGGCCAATGGCATTCAGAAGCCCGATAGGCAGTTCAACGATCGTGGGGCCGGGATTACCCTCACGCGGTTTCAAGCTCGAAGATTTCGTAATGATGGCACCCGCACCAGCTTCCACAGCCCGTCCTAACGTCAGACCTGAAACGCCCAAGAACCCAGAAGCGAGCATTGTTGGATTACGCAACTTCAATCCGGCGATTTCTATCGGAAGGCCGCTCAACAAGCTACACCCGGACGTGAATCACGATTCAGGTTGTATTGAGCTCTGACTATTAACGCTCTATCGGCTTGAGGTCAGCAAGGCTTTATCTCGACATCACCTAGTCCTATGGCGACCAAGTGTCTAGAAACGTCGATGATTCGAGGGAGAATGAGTACACGTGGAGATCTATGTTGTAGAAACGCCTGCAGGAGTCTTCGCCATCGACAAGGATGGCTCAGCGATTGAGAAGGCGCTCTTCGGCAAGAAAGCAGGTGAAGCAGCTGAGAAGCTCAGGCAACTCCAATCCGGAATCGCTATTCCGGAACTGAAGGAATTCATTCAATCGGTGCACAAGGTAGGTTTCGACACTCTGGTCACAGAGACGGACGTGCTAGCGAAGGCGCTCAAGGCGACCGCCACGATTTCAGTCAGAGTTGAAGCCGGAACCGCTACGGTGACACAGTTCCGGGAGAAGCTCGCCACGGACTGGAAAGGACGATCGAAGTGGCTGAAGCAACAGAAACTCGATGTCAAACCGATCGAGGATGCTGAGGAGTACCAGAAATTCATCCGCCAGGTCACGGTGGAGCTCGCGCGAGGGGCAGTGACCACAGCGACTGCAAAGCGTGACCTCTACGCAGTTCAGGCCGTACGCGCCATCGATGACATCGACAAGACGATTAACCTCTTCGCGGGGCGGATACGAGAATGGTACGGGCTGCACTTCCCCGAGCTAGATCGCCTCGTAGAGAAAAATGATACCTATGCGCGGCTTGTCGCAGATCTTGGGCTGCGATCGAACTTCACCGAGGAAAATCTTGAGAAAGAGGGTATCCCGAGCGAGAAGATTCCGCAGATGGCGTCATCAGCGCGCAAATCGATGGGAGCCAACTTCCCAGAAGAAGACTTGGAGTGGTTGCGATCCTTCTGCAATGATACTCTGGAACTGGCGAGGTTTAGAGAGAAGGCCGAAACCTATGTTGACGAGGTGATGAAACAGGCGGCCCCGAACACTACCGTAATGCTGGGGCCTCTGTTGACCGCTCGACTGATGTCGATTGCGGGAGGACTGGAGAACTTGGCTAAGATGCCCGCGAGCACGATGCAGGTCCTCGGAGCAGAGAAGGCACTTTTCAGATCGTTGAAGACCGGAGCCCGGCCGCCGAAGCATGGAGTGATCTTCCAGTATGCCTCAATTCATCAATCCCCTCGGTGGCAGAGAGGCAAGATTGCGCGAGCGCTTTCCGGCAAACTTGCAATAGCGGTAAGAGTTGACGCTTTCGGGGGCGACTATATGGGTGACAAGCTCACGAAGGATCTAGAGAAGAAAGTTTCCGAGATTCAAGCAAAATACAAGGATCCGCCGATACGAGCACCTGAGAAGGAACCATTCTTCAGAAGACGCGATGAGGGCCGCAGACGTGATCGACGTCGAAGACGTTAGCTCCCACGAACGATTCGATGGCGTATACTGGGTCAACTTCCAAGACAACTCACATCGACTCGCTACGATGAATCTGAGCCCCGGACACTCGGTCTACGGAGAGCAACTGGTGAAGTTCCGTCGGAAAGAGTATCGACTGTGGGACGCCTACAGAAGCAAACTTGCAGCTGCAATACTGAAAGGGATCAAAGAAGTCCCGATCAGTCTAGGTCGCATGGTCCTTTACCTAGGCGCAGCAAGCGGAACCACGGCAAGCCATGTAAGCGACATTGTAGGAGAAGAAGGCGCAGTCTTCGCAGTCGAGTTTGCGCAACGCACGATGCGCGAGCTAATCGAGCAAGTCTGCTCTCAAAGACCGAATCTGTCTCCGATACTGGCGGATGCGAGACATCCAAGTGCATACAGATCTCTCGTGTCCCCTGTGGACGCAGTCTATTGTGACATTGCCCAGCCCGAGCAAGCGAGAATCCTAGCAGACAATTGCGACCTGTTTCTGAAGGACACAGGGAGCGCAATGATAGCCGTGAAATCCAGGAGCGTCGACGTGACCATGAGCCCGGGCGCAGTATTCTCTCAAGAGAAACGCACACTTGTGGAAAGAGGATTCAAGATCATCGACACGGCCCGATTGGAACCCTACGAGAAAGACCACGCCATGTTCGTTATCACAAGAGAGAAGTAGCCACTCTTCCCTGCCTGAGAAACCACATCCAACTCGACTTATTCTCTTGCGGTCAACTTCGTCTGGGCCAAATCCGACTCGATCTCTCTGAGGGTCTTCCAGGACCTCCTAACGATCGGTGGGTAATCGGCGTGTTCACCCCGCCATTTTTTCAGGAATTCTATGGTGCTGGGGTCTGTGACGTACCCCGACCCGAAGTTGCCGTACTCTTCCCAGAGCTTTGAGATCCTAGCGTCACGCCTTACCTTTGCCATTATGCTCGCAGCAGACACGATTGGATACCTTCTGTCCGCTTTGTGTTCAGATACCAGCACAATCCTCTTCAGATTGGCAGGCAAGTCGTCCAGAATATGACGTGCGTAGCGCTCAGGCTTGACGTCTGAAGCATCGACCCAAACTGCACTCGGCTCAAGATCCGTGATTACTTTCGCCATTGACTTGGCTTCAAGAAAGTTCAGCTTCTGAAGCCTCCTAGCTCTCAGGACTACCTCGTCGATCTCTGCGGGCGAGAGTTCATCATACGCAATCTTCAACGCAATTTCCTGTATCTTCTCAGCCAGGTCGGACCGCGACCGAGGTGTCAAGAGCTTGGAGTCTTTCACTCCCATCGAGACCAGCTCGTGAACTCTATCCTCGTCCATCAGGACACCGGCGATCACCAGAGGACCGATTACCGGACCTCTTCCCGCATCGTCGACTCCCGCTATTCTCCTGCCCATACTGCTCACAGCACAATCGACACTCAGAGTTGACGCGTCAAACCAGTTATAGAATGCGAGTGATTGCGGGTAAACCTTTAGGTGGGCTGTTAAGGGTCTTGAGCTCTCGCCGTTGGTGTTCGTCTGGCAGCCGGAACTTTGTCTCCCAAGGCTCCAGTCCAGATCCTCAGCACACATGAACGGCGGGTCATATCCTAGTTTTCCGAGGATCAACTGCCTTCATTTCATTGTCAACCTGACAGGTAGAAGCTCGGCTCGCCTCACGTTCTACCACGAGAGTCATGATCTCCTTGCTTGTGTGATCACGGTGTTTATGAGACGACATCTGGCATGGATCCCTGCAGCGTGCATCCTGCAGCCACGCCACCAAGGTGATCGTGCTCACAATGGTCGATGCGATGCTCCTAAATCATGCTTCCAGAATTGGGGATCACGCTGAGGTGAAAAGGTCTTTTAGAAGATCCGAGGGATCTCGATTCTGAACGCCGTTGCCCGATATCTATGTCATGATGACGCACAATGATACGCCTCTTGACGCTGCTGAGGCTTGGCACGACGACAACGTCTGTGCCATAGGCTGGTCAAGACTCGGAGATCTTAGGAAAGTCAGCGAAAAGAAGCTGAGGAAGGCGTTACGCAAGAGGAGAGAGATCCGGAGGTTCGTCAGGACAAGAGACCGTTTTCTCGGCATCCGGCAACAGGACATCATATTTGCGTATGCCGGCTCAAACATGGTAGCCTACATCGGCAGAGTCAGAAGAGGCTACAAGCCCAACCGTACAAATCGTGTAGGCAGAGAGAATGCATTCGACTATGCAAATCAACTTGGTGTGAAGTGGTGGGATGAGCCACACCATTTCGACAGGCGAGAGCTCCCGCACTGGCTGGCCACACAACTGGGCAAGAGAGACCAGATCGTTCAGAAGATTGATCTTCATGGCTACACTTCAGAACATGTTGTCAAGATCATCAGAACTTGTGTCAGATCGGGATCGGCACTTGACGAATTTGAGGATCTTGCTAAAGCCGGGCTTCGAAAATACATGCCGGGCAGAGCTAACAAACTGGAGAAAGGACTCAAGATCAAGAACGCCGAAAAGCCCACCAGCAAATCGAACAGGCCGGATTTCCTCGCCGTCGATGCAAGACATCGGGCGGTACTTATAGAATGCAAAGGGTCGGCTCACGAAGGCGACTGTCAGCAGCTGCGCGGATACGCGAGAGATCTCCGGAAAAGCAAACCACGATTGATGCTGGTGGCCTTCAAGACCGATAGCGATTGCAGAGAAGCAGCCAGAGAGAAACAGATCGAACTATTTGAGTGCGATTTGTATTTCAGGAAAGTCTAGCCTCCGAGGCGATCATTCTGGCGCCAATGTACGAAATTGTCACCGACCAAGACGTGTGGATTTTCGGTTCTCTCACCCCACGCGCCGCTTGCGAAGTGTTCTGGCAAGTCTTTTCTCGTGGCGCCAGAAGCAAGTAGATTGATGAGATTAATGGACAGTCAGACACTCAGAGCACTTGGATTCTCTGAATGGCACCGATTCGCGAGTGGAGTGGAGAGCTTGGCTCCGGAGAGCAAGGGCGTCTACGCATTCAGAAGCTCGGCTCTTGCCGAACTTCGAAAAGGTGCATCGGATATCATGTACATTGGTAGGGCCATGAGTGATCTGAGAGGCCCGTACCATAACATCCGGCATGCTCTGAGAGAGTATCTTCATCCCGGTCGCGGTCAACGAACTAAGCTCCGAGTTGGACACAGAGCCGAGGAACAAGAATGGGAAGTCTCTTGGATGTTCGCCGAACATCCGGACGGTGCTGAATGCGAGCTATTGCGTCGATTCTATCGTGAGCACAATCAGCTGCCTCAAGAGAATAGGAACTGGCCGCCGGGCTGCTTGCCTTAGCACCCACGTCCGTCGGGGCGCGAGCTATCTTCTAGTCGTCGGGTGTAGGTGACTGCGATAGTACGTGCAGAGGTCGCTGAGGATACAGGACCCGCAGCGCGGTTTGTGGGCGCGGCAAATCGCCCGTCCGTGGGCAACCAGGTTGACATGAAGCTTGTATCGCAGTTCTGGTGGCACCTTCTTCTGGATAGAGTTCTGCACTTTATCCGAGAGACGTTCGAATCGTATGATCCCAAGTCGAGATAACACCCTTCTGACGTGAGTGTCTACTGGGAGTACCTCTCTATCGAGCGAGTACATCAAGACGCAGCGAGCAGTCTTGAGGCCGACTCCGGGTAGGCAGGTGAGGAATTCTTCAACTTCATTTGTGCTCATATTGGAGAGCAAGTTCAGGTCTTTGGCCCCAGTTCTCTCCTCTATGTCGTTGAGTAATGCCCGGATCTGGCCTTCCTTCTTCTCAGAAAGTCCACCCGAACGTATCATTCGGGCCACGGAACCAAGTGGCGTATCGAGAATGCGAAACCAGTCGTCGAATGCATTCTTGAGAGCATCGTAGGTGCGCAGGTATGAAGCCTCTGCAGTCTTCGCCGATAAGATTATGAAAATCAACTCGTCCAACGGGTCGGACTTGTTATGGTGACGTGGGTCTCCGTACTCGCTCGACAGCTTTGCCGAGATAATGCGCATTTCCTTGACTGAGGGCACTTTGCGACTTTGCGTCTTTCCGATCAACTTGTCTGCCTTGAAGCTAGAAACGAGTTCACACTGCCGAATACGGCTTGCGCCATGAGCGGCGGCACGCAATTTCCGATCTCCGACCATGACTCGGCTATCAATGGTGGGAACTCATACCAGTCGGGAAACGATGCGAGACGCGCCGCTTCTCGCACGGTCAGGACCCGGTTCGCGTATGGATGAACCGGACGACACGAAGTCGAGTCCCGTGTTCCTGCGGTTATTGTCGGCGCAGGCCTGTACGGATGAAGTCTACGATGACGAGTAGGCTGGTCCATCTCTCCCCACCTCATGGCACGAAATCGTTCGACTAATCCAGGTTCGTGTCGCGTCCTCTCGCAAGAATCGACCTTCACATTTTGGCCACGGAGGAACGCCGCATAGGCAGAGCGAGGGGGGCCTCGATAGGAAAGAAACGCAGAAGGTGCACCTTTCTCGCGAGGGCCGGCTACCGGAAGATCCGCGATCGAATCCCACACGTTCGTTTTTGGCCCTCTCTTTCTCGGTGGAGGGGCACCGGGCGCCTTATCGCGGATCCCCACAACGAAAACCCTCATCCGTGTCTGGGGTACTCCGAGATCGCTGGCTTGAAGAAACCAGACAGCTGTCTTGTACCCGATCTTCTCAAGCCTCGACTTCAAGTCTCGAAAGAAAATCCCGTCGTGCAAGGAGACGAAGCCGGGCACATTCTCAAACACTACGGAGCGAGCACGCAGTTCCCCGGCCAGCCTAACGAATTCCAGGTAGAGACGGTTGCGGGGGTCATTCGGATCTCGCTTTCCACCCACAGAAAAGCCTTGACACGGGGGACATCCCACAAGCAAATCCGGCTGGGTGTCGTCAATCTCTGCGACGGAGGCAAGGTCTTTCCCCGTAACTCTGCGAACATCCCCGCACGTTCCGTCGGCTCCCAGTACGCGCGTACCTGGATGGTTTAACGCATAGGTAGCCGCCTTCGTTGCATCTATTTCAACGGCAACGCGCGTGTCAAAACCAGCCCAGGTTAGCCCCAAACCTGCGCCACCGGCCCCCGCGAAAACCTCAATCGCGACTGGCCCCATGGAGCAACTGGTGCTGGGCTCTCTTATCAATCGATCGCAACCGCCTTTTCCGATTGCTCGTTCCTTACCGTCGCAAGAGTCATTAACCTAATAAGAACAGATGTCGACGCCGGGTGCGTGGGGCCGTGCCGTCTGCTTCTCCGCAACTAACAATCGACGCAAGGGTAAGAAAGGATCTATTCATCTCAATGCTCGTGAGGGATATCAATATCAATGCCGCAATTGTCGATCTGATCGACAATTCTGTTGACGGGGCCATCAGGTGTCGGAAAGGTAAGGGTTACAAAGGTCTATGGGTTCACATCGGGGCCGCTCCTGATCACTTTACCATTAGTGACAACTGCGGTGGAATTCCGTACGAGCTCGCCCGCGATTATGCCTTCAATTTCGGGAGGTCGCCTGAAGCTCCGGAGTTGAAACATTCTGTAGGTGAGTTCGGCGTCGGCATGAAACGTGCACTATTCAAGCTAGGGAATAGGTTCAGGATTGAATCTGTCTCAGAGAACTCGCAGTTCACGGTTGACGTGGACGTAGACGAGTGGAGAAAAGATGACACGAATTGGACGTTCCAGTTCAAGGACCTCAAAGAGGGTACTACTCCCCCAGACAAACGAGGAACTGTCATAACGATTACTTCCCTACACGAAGGCGTGGCGAAGTATTTCGGATTTGAGGATAATATTAACGCACTCAGAAATGAGATTGGGGAACGGCATCAGACGAACATAGACAGAGGGATGCAGATCACCCTCAACGGCACTTCCGTTGTACTTCGACTCGCCCAACTCCTATCGTCACCTCAGTTGAGGCCGGCATACTACGAGAAGACTGTTCCAGCGCCGAGACCGAGCAAGTCCAGTGTGCGAGTCAGGATATGGGCGGGTCTCGGACGCTCTGGAAGGGAAGATCCATTGTACGCGGGATGGTACGTGTTCTGCAATGGGCGCATGGTCCTACTCGCGGACCAGACACGCACCACGGGCTGGGGAGAAGGTGGTGAGACAACGATTCCCAAATATCATAATCAGTTCGCGAGGTTCCGGGGTTACGTCAAGTTCGACTCAGACGACGGAAACGTCCTGCCATGGAACACGACCAAGACCGGACTCGACGAGGAGTCTTGGATCTATCCGAGCGTCAAGCTCGAGATGGTGACTTTGATGCGTCCGGTCATAGATTTCCTGAACCTCCTTGACAAAGAAGGAAAGGCCGAGGGTGGCGCTACGGGGCCTCTCCACATGGCAGTAGATAAGGTTGCGAAACTCTCCAAACTCGAAACGGTCGAGGTTGCAGACAGGTTCGTCGCGCCAAAGGCTCCTCCTCCTGCTCCAGAGATGAGGACTATCACCTACAAGAAACCCGTCAAAGACATAGATCGCGTGAGGCGACTACTGAAAGTTCAATCATATAGAGAGGTTGGAGAAAGGACCTTCGATTACTACTTGAAGATGGAGGGCAGCTAGCCGTGCCGGGGAGTGGGAGCAAGATCAACTATGACTTGCGCCCCGCCAAGAACGTCGAGCGCAAGATGCTCTCGGAGGCTTTTCGGTGCCTCACAAGTTTCGGAAGCATGAGTTCCTATCGATACATCGGCTTCGGGTCGCACTTCTTCAGCGACTTCAGACTATTCCATAGGTCACTGGGAATCACACAGATGATCAGTATCGAAGGTAACAGTGAATTCGAACGAAGGTGTCGCTTCAATTGCCCATATGGCTGCATTCGCGTGGTCATTGGCAAGGCTGCGAGCGTCCTCCCGAGGCTCCCATGGAATAAGAAGACCATTCTCTGGTTGGATTACGACAATCGTTTGGATCAGGAAGTCCTTTCCGACATCAAGTTTGCATGCTTCAAGGCGGTTTCCGGCAGCATGATAGTTGTCACGGTGGACACGAGAGTGAAACCACCTGAAGAAGAGGACAATCCTGATAAGAGGCTGGATTGGCTGGAAGGATGTCTCCACGAAAAAGTACCCGTTGGCATTCGGAATAGAGATCTTGCTGAGTGGGGGACGGCCAAAGTCTACCGTACGATCATTGACAACGAGATTCGGAAGACGTTATCTGATCGCAACGGGACGCTGCGTGAAGAACGACAGATACAATACGAGCAACTTTTTAATTTTGAATACGCGGACAGTGTCAAGATGCTCACTACCGGGGGTCTGCTATACGAGAAGAGAGAGGCACCGTTGCTCGAGAAATCTGGCCTCAAGCTGCTTCAGTTCGTTAGATCGGGCGAAGATCCGTATCAGATCGAGACCCCGAACTTGACCTTCAGCGAAATCCGGCACCTCAACAAGTACCTTCCGAAGACGTCAGCAAGACGACTCCGTGATTGTCCTATCCCGGAGGTTGATGTGAACAGATACTCGAATGTTTACAGATATTTCCCTTCATTCATCGAGGCGGAATTGTAGGTATCTGGAAACCTCAACATGTTCGTTTGACTCTCTCCT
This sequence comes from uncultured Candidatus Bathyarchaeia archaeon, assembly GCA_964601325.1. Classification (GTDB taxonomy): domain Archaea; phylum Thermoproteota; class Bathyarchaeia; order 40CM-2-53-6; family 40CM-2-53-6; genus CAVPLU01. Next base: position 604 of record CAZRNA010000026.1, on the reverse strand, counting down.
TGTAGCCTCTTCCTCCACCCTTCATGACCCGCACGATCCAGAACTCGGCCTGTGTGGAAGCGTGCATGAAGGGAACGGTTCTGCCATGGCCCGTCGTCGTGCGGGATCCCTGATCGTGCTTATCGCGCCGCCATGATGCGCAGCAAGACCGTGCAGGAAGGTGACATTCAGGTTGTCATTCCGTACCGTTTGTATCGCGAGGCGTTGGCGTGGATCCGCCGAACACACCGATCAATCACCCTGGGCGTATTCGTAACCGAGGCTGTGAACAGAAACTCCGCCATGTGCATGTTCCATTCTTCCGCAGCAGCCCACCCGGGCTCCTCCAGAAGACGTTCGACAGAACTCATTGGGCAAACTCGTCCACGTCATGCCCAACTAAGGCTTGCCGGTATTCTTGGGTAAGCTAGTTATAGCTTGCCTGTCTCGCTTTTGAGATCTAGCATGGGTGAGGGTCTTGACCTTTCGCGTGTTCCTCACAGGCATTCCCGGCGTCGGCAAGAGTACTGTTGTAAGAAAGGTTGTTCAGAGAATTCAGCAAGGCGGCGTCAAGGTAGGCGGAATGGCCTCAGCCGACCTAAGGTCCGGGTCGACTCGCGTTGGC
>CAZRNA010000025.1:0-21870 GCA_964601325.1 uncultured Candidatus Bathyarchaeia archaeon | reverse complement strand
TGTTCACTCAGAACGAGGCCGCAATTCTGACAGATTACCTCGCCTAGATCAAAGTCTTCGACGAGGTTGTTGCTCCCGCATTCGGGGCAGTTCGTTATCTTGCCAATTTTCTTGGTCGTTGCGGCCATTCTTTTCTCCACTCTCCATACTTCGGCGTGCCCACACCATCTGTCGCCAAAACACACCTTCACAACGGGGTCGGGAACGGAAGGCGGCCATTTGGTCGGAAGGCATAATAGCCTCGGAATAGTCCTATAAAAGGCTTATCCAAAAAGAGAATATAACCCTCCACTTGAAGCTCCTTGACCCCTCCATAACGTGACAAAATGACGCCCGATCACGGTTTAAGCTTTGGAAATGCAAGGCGGAGCGCAAGAGGGCTCAAATTGGGCGAAAAGCTGCCATGTGAGGCAGCTATCGGCATGACCGGTGACATGTGCACGCCAGTCGAGTAAGAGCGTTGAAATCGTGCGGAGACGGCTCGATCTGCCAATCTTTCGGCAACTTTTGAGGGCAGACAGAAGTGAGGCGAGCGAGGATTCGCCAGTGTCAAGGGACGACGATGTAGTTGCGGCGATAGGAAGAGTCCAAGCCAGTGTTACCAACATCAACACTATTCGTTTCGAGAGGGATGCGTTCCTACATGTGCACCCGGCTCGGGGTATCGGTTCCGGATTCATTATCGATGACAAGGGACACATCCTCACCAATCATCATATCACAACTGGCTCGCGTGAGATCGAGGTTGCGTTGACAGACGGCAGAGCTTTCGAAGGAAAGCTCGTCGGGTCAGATCCTGCCAACGATCTCGCCGTCGTGAAGATTGACACACGCGATCTGCCTGTAGCCGAACTCGGCAATTCAAGTGAGTTACGAGTGGGTCAGACAGTCATCGCCATCGGGAACCCATTTGGGTTGGCTGGCGGCCCCTCAGTCACAGTGGGAGTTGTCAGTGCGCTCAACCGTCACATCTTGGCGGAAAGAGTGTACGAGGACTTGATCCAGACAGATGCATCTATCAACCCTGGTAATAGTGGCGGCCCGTTGCTCGACTTGACGGGCAAGGTCGTCGGGATCAACACCGCCAATATTCCCGGCGCTCAAGGTATTGGATTCGCAATCCCGATCAATACGGCGAAAGCGGTCCTGGACGACATCGTAAAGTACGGCAGAGTCACCCGGCCTTGGTTGGGAGTAATCGGTCTCGATGTCTCCCGGGAAATCGCACGAAGGTTCACTTTGGCCGTTGGTTCCGGAATCTTCGTGATGCAAATCATCCCGGAGAGTCCAGCCGAACGCGCACAACTGCAGTCGGGCGATGTGATCGTAGGAATTGACAACACGCAACTGGATTCCATGGAAGGCCTGCAGAGAGAGATAAGAACACGAAGAGCTGGCGACAGTGTCTCCCTCGTCGTCGTGAGAGGATCCGAAGAGGGGAAAGTGACAGTCACGCTGTAGAGCTAGAGGTGTCCCAGCTAGGTGCCTTCTCGGTAGTCGTGCAAGTAGTGGTCTTGGCCGGTCGTCAGACTATCGATCGTCATCCCCATTGTCTCCAGCTTCGTCTTTGCGATCTGTCTCTCGTAGTTCTCTGGAACGGGATAGACTCCCGGTTGAAGATCTCTGCCTTTCTCAGCCAAGTAGACCAACGACAAGAACTGGGTCGCGAAGCTCATGTCCATAACTTCCGAAGGATGTCCCTCTGCCGCGCCTAGGTTCACCAGTCTTCCTTCGGCAAGGAGGTAGAGCCTCCGGCCGTCTCGCAAAGAGTACTCCACATTGTTTGGCCTGATCTCCCGTTTTCTTTTCGCCAAACGAGCAAGGTCTCCCACGGAAATCTCGACGTTAAAGTGACCCGTGTTACAGAGGATAGCCCCGTCCTTCATGCGTTTCATGTGCTTCTCAGTGATGACGTCCTTGCAACCAGTAGCTGTAACAAAGACATCTCCTACGCTGGCGGCTTCGACCATTGACATCACCCGAAAACCATCCATGGCCGCTCTAAGGGCATTCAGGGGGTCGACCTCGCAGACGATGACGTTAGCTCCCATTCCCCTCGCCCGGTTTGCGAGCCCACGTCCGCAGTGGCCATATCCCGCAACTACGAAGCTCTTGCCGCTCAGTAGAAGGTTCGTCGCTCTCAGGATTCCATCCAGAGAGGATTGACCTGTTCCGTAGACATTATCAAAATCTGATTTAACCTTCGCATCGTTGACTGCCACTATCGGATATCTGAGCATGCCTTGATCTGACATCGCACGCAGGCGATGAACGCCAGTTGTTGTCTCTTCAGTTCCCCCGATGATTCCGCTTATCTGATTGGGTCGTTCCTGATGAAGCTTGAAGACCAAGTCGGCTCCGTCGTCCAGAGTAAGCTGAGGCTTGCGGTCAAGCACCTGACTAACGCACCAGTAGTACTCTGATGTCGAGAGTCCTCGCCAAGCAAACACCGACACGCCCTCTTTCGCTAAGGCAGCTGCAACATCGTCTTGAGTTGAGAGCGGATTACAGCCGCACCAAGCAGCCTCGGCGCCTGCGTCGCGGATCGCTCTCACCAGAACTGCAGTCTCTTTGGTCACGTGAAGGCAACCGCCGATCCTGAGGCTCTTAAGTGGTCGGTTCTTCAGCGCTCTCTTTCTCAGAGCCATTAGAACGGGCATGCGAGATTCTGCCCACTCAATCTTGAGCAGTCCTTGCTCGGAAAGGGATGGGTCGCGAACTTTCGACGACATGCCATCGAGTATTGAGGGCTTGCCTCTTAAGTCTTGAAAGGAACCGGGGCTCCGGCAACCGCGTGTAATGACCGTTCGCTCAGACGTGTCACGGGAATATCCCTCTGAGTCTCGTTATCGCAGCCATCTTGTCTACCGCCAACATGTAGGCTGCCTCTCTCAAGGTGACCTTGCGTTCTTCAGCGAAATCGTTGACTTGACCAAACGCACCCGTCATCAAGACTTTCAACCTTGAGTTTACTTCGCCCTCTGACCAAAGGTATGCCTGGATATCTTGAACCCACTCAAAGTACGAGACTATTACCCCACCCGAGTTCGCAAGGATATCAGGAACAACGTGCACGCCCTTTTTCTGCAAGATGTCATCTCCGCCCCTAGTTACTGGCCCATTAGCTCCCTCGACTATTATCTTGGCCTTGACCTCTGATGCATTCGACTCGGTGATCTGGTTTTCAAGCGCGGCCGGTACCATGACATCGCTTCCCATTGACAGCAATCGACGGTTTGCTTCTGCCATGTCAGCAACGACCTCGCCACCCCCAAAGCCTCGAATTCCCTTCGTCTTCTCTGTGTGAAGGACGAGGTTTGAAATATCGATCCCCTTCGGGTTGAAGATACCTCCGCTCATGTCAGTGACTCCAACGATTTTGCAGCCATCCTCATGCAGAAACCTTGCGACGTTCATTCCGACGTTTCCGAAACCTTGAACGGTAACTGTCGTGTCCTTCACGTCCATGTTGAGGTGCTGTAGCATCTCCTCAGCGACGTATGCGAGTCCTCTGCCGGTGGCAGTGGCTCTCCCCTTTGATCCTCCGAGTTGTAGAGGCTTCCCTGTGACGACGCCCGGGACCGTGTATCCTCTGAGCATACTGTATGTGTCCATAATCCACGACATTGTCCGGTAGTCCGTGTTGACGTCTGGGGCAGGAATATCTTGCTCAGGCCCGATGAGCGGGAGGATCATGTACGTGTAACGTCTGGTTAACCGCTCAAGTTCATCCATGGACATCTTCTTTGGGTTGCAGGCAACTCCCCCCTTCGCGCCTCCGAAGGGAATATCCACAACTGCGCACTTCAGCGCCATCAGGCCGGCGAGCGCTGTCACCTCTTCCAAACTGACATCCGGATGATATCTGATCCCGCCTTTGCTTGGGCCTTTCACGTAATTGTACTGCACGCGATAACCGGTAAAAATCTCAACTTCTCCATTGTCCATCTTGACAGGAAAAGTAACCATCAGGCTTCGGCGAGGCGTTCTCAAGGTCTTGTGAATACCGCGTTCAAGGTTCAGTTTCTTTGCCGCGTCGTCTATTCTGCCAATCACGTCGTCAAGGAACTTCTGACCCTGCGACATCGGGACATGCCTTCTAGTCTGCCAAAGACCCGCCGGTGCCAGTATATCAACTCACCACGGAACGAAGGGCCGCGAGAGACTTGCCTAGCCAAGCTGCGCGTGTTCACGAACCGTACTATTACAAATACGATATCGCGGTAGATGATGCATTCATGTTCGAATCAATGTTGACTGGGGACCAACGGAAACTGCGTGACGAGGCCCGGGAGTTCGTCAGATCAGTGCCACGTCAACTGATCCTAGACATGGATGCTGATCGTGTGCAATATCCACGTGACTTTGTGCTTGAAGCCGGAAGGCGAAAGCTCCTGGGCTTGCGCTTTCCCGCAAAGTATGGCGGGCGAGGGCTGGGATGGAAGGATGAGGTTGTCGCCATTGAAGAAGTTGGCGTCCTCGGCACTTCACTAGCCTGCGCCTACGTAATGCCGAGTATCGTCGGGGAAGCGCTCAACGCGTTCGGGAATAATGAGCAAAAGGAACAGTGGCTCAGGCCCCTTCTGACTGGGGAGAAGGTGGCCGCCGAAGCCCTGACTGAGCCAAGAGGCGGCTCAGATTTCTTCGGCACAACCACAGAAGCCCGACGAGAAGACGATCATTACGTCTTGCGTGGCCAGAAACGCTTCATCGTCGGTGCAGCAAAATCCGACTTCTTCCTAGTCTACGCTCGCACCAGCCCTAATAGTTCCGCACATCAATCAATCAGTGCGTTCATCGTGGAACGGGGACCGGGCGTCGAGGCCGAATACCTCTATGGATTACTAGGCACCCGTGGAGGTGGAACCGGACGCCTAGTCCTCCGTGATACTCAAGTTCCAGCGGAGAATCTTCTCGGCAAGGAGAACGGCGCCAGCGAGATCTTCTATCGAATGATGATTCCGGAGCGTATGACGAGCGCTGCAGGAGCGATCGGGATGGGTCGTGCGGCGCTGGAAGTGGCGACCCGCTATTCGGATCGGCGCAAGGCGTTTGGAGAGAAGATCCGCAAGTTCGAGGCAATCAGCTTCAAAGTGGCGGACTCTATCACTTTGCTTGACGCCGCACGTGGGCTTGTTCACGGTGCTGCCTGCACCGTCGATACAGGCGACGATCCGAACCGCTCGCGGCGGTTGGTCTCAGAAGCCAAGAAGTTTGCAACTGATTCTGCGTGGCAGGTCATTAATCATGCAATGCAGATCATGGGCGGCATCGGATACACCAGCGTCTACCCAATCGAGCGTCTATTACGTGATGCACGTCTGATCATGATCTGGACAGGCACCAACGAGGTAATGGATCTCATCATTCAACACGAGTACTACCAAGAACTGCTCGCCGCTCCGCCCCAGACAAGAGATACGGAAGCAGACGCCCAAGAAGCTCATCGGACCGAAGAGAAAGTGTACGAGTAGTCACCAATACTAGGGAGACTGCGCGGCAAAAGCAAGCCCAGATAAATATGCAATCGTTGCACAGTGTCGCCAACAGTGACAATTTGAAGGGGACAAGAATGCAGAACAGATTGAGATCTCAGCTTCATCAGGGTCAGGCCACGTTCGGAGTTACGGTGGGCATAGGGCATCCTGAAGTCTCATACACTTTAGGCAACCTTGGCCTAGACTGGATCAATTTCGATATGCAACATGGAGTTCTAGACGTCGAGACTCTTACTGCAATGATGCAGGCGATGAGTTACTCCCAAACTGTGCCGCTTGTCCGAGTGCCGTCGAACGAACTTGCCACCATCAACAAGGCTTTGGACTTTGGGGCCTCTGGCGTGATCGTTCCTCTGGTAGACCGCCGGGAAGACGCTGAGAAGGCCGTGCGGTCATCTAGATACGCTCCGAAAGGAACAAGAAGCTGGGCACAACGTGCCACGCAAGGAGATCCCGACTATGCCGCCACCGCTAACACAGAGCTCATGGTGATCCCGCAGATTGAGACGGAGACCTCCCTTCAGAACTTGGAAGAGATAGTCTGCACTGATGGCATCGAAGCGGTTTTCTGCGGTCCATACGATCTTTCAATGTCGCTTGGCATCTTCCGCCAATTTGACAATCCAAAGTTCGTGAAAGCGCTGGATTCGATCGTCTCCACATGCCGAGCACATGACGTTGCTCCGGGGATACTGGCTCCGATAGGCTCCGTCGAGGAGAACCTTCGACGTGGATTCAAACTGATCTCGCTCGGAGGTGATCTGCCCATGCTCAAAGACGGTGTCTCGAAGGCTCTCGAAACAGCACGAAACGCGTCCAAACCATTATCAGTCTGAGCAATGGCTTTCGACTACAGCTCAACTCAAACCATCCTGAGATTTAGTCTCTGGGGCTCCGAGAAATCACACGACGCGTCCTCAGTCTCACTACGAGCTTCATGGCTGCGAAAGTTGGCACAGCGACGTAGGAAGCCAAACTGATGCACGCCGCCAAGAAGAAGGCAGCTACGGAGGCCAAGTCTGCATTTCCGGTCAGCCCCAATATCGCAGTGAACGAGATTCTCGTAGCGTGAACAGTCCATACCAGAGGCAACAACAACACGCGGAATATCGCCCTCAGGACCGAGCTGGGAGCTATTGCACTGGCAACCGTGGGACTCCACGAATAGTAGAACGTGTTGAACACGTCGACAAGCATCCTGCCGGCACGAGTCGAGCCTATCAACTTGTCGCGCACGTAACGCATGTTGGCTACTTCTGGTGCCATCGTTGAACCAAATGCGGCAGTTGCTATGATACAAGTTGGAGTACCGGTTTGGATTGTAATTGTAATTTCAGTTGTGCCAGTTGCGGTCGCGGGCGCCGCACAAGCTTCCGTGGTTCCCGCTTCCTCAGGTGATGCCCCTAAAGTGACTCTGAAGGCATCATCCGCGGCGGATTGTACCCTAAATGCAATTCGTGTACTCTCGTCCCAGCATCCATCATCGTTCAGGACAAGGTTCTCTGACAAATCGTAGAATGAGAAACTATACTGCTTTCCCTTCTCATTGTAGGGTGCATCCAGTGGCTCGCAGAGTTCGCGACCTTGCCCACTATAATTGGTACAATCACTGGGGGTGTCAGGGTTCGCATCATACAGGAGAGCCAGTTCCTCGCCTGCGAGGCTCCTCTCACGCAGGCGATTGATCTTGAAAACGATGACGCCCTCACTGGGCAAGCCGGCGTCTGCTCCTGCCTTTCGGCGTGCATGCAGAAAGTAATACTCGTCCTCGTTTCCACTGATCTTCACCAGAAGCGCCTTTGGTTCCTGTGCCGAATCAAGGGTGTAGATTGTGTACTCACCCTGAGGCGAGCCGACAGTAACGGCATCAATCCATCCCAGAATGTACTTGTTCCATCCGTCTATGTCTGCCGGTGGGTCCAAGAATGCGCCTGTCGCCATATTTGACCAGAACCCGACCCCCGGGCCCGCTGAGTACCCATCCGACCCGTAGACGTAGAGGTCTGATACGCCCAGACTATGTGTGAACTCGTGCGCGAAGACTGCCCAGTGTTCCTCTTCACTGAAAGTTGATATCCCCCAGAACGCGTGAGTGATCGCTCCAGAGTTGTCTGTGATTACCCACGACGCTTCTTGGCTTGGGTTCTCTTCGGCGATCGGCCCCACGCAGTCACAGCTACTCCAGATATCGTTTGGGTTGCCGCTATCCGCTTCGTCGCCTCCCGCATGCACCAGCACGACATGCTCATAATCTTCGAGGTTCAAGTTCGTCTGAGACTCGACGATGTCGAGCGCGTCGCTGATATAGGCCTGATTTCCGGATGGGTCGTCTCCACGTTCATTTCCGGCTTGCGGCGCCCCATAGGAGGACATTGAACTGGTAAGTGTTAGGATATCCTCGTAGATCGTGTAGTCGATGTACATCTTGCCATAGGATGACTTTCTGAACCATTGGTCAACAACGTCGACCAAGGATCGAATTTCTCCCAGTGAACTTCTAAACCTGACGTCCGAGAATTCAACGAGGAGAACAAGTGTTCTTTGAGGCCCTAGAACCGGTCTCGGCTTCCATGGAGTTATCGATGAGGGATTCGATGCAATCCGCATTTCAGACAGATGCGTCGAAGATACACGCTCACCAGAGGCCATGCCTCCTGTCGTGAGCGGAGCCATGAAGATTAGGCAAAGAAAGGCGACCGAGACGATTCGTAGTGGACCCAACACAATTCTCATGCGGACCGGCTCTTCGTGTCCTAAACCGGTATCAGTAGGCAAGCGTAGAGAATCGCGCCCAAGAATATCAGATATCCCAGAACGTAGACACTTGTCGCAACGGGGTCCTTGTTCACATCGTCAAGCTTCACGCCAAATGGCCCTACTCTGTCAAGTATTCTGTAGAAGATTCCCGCGAAGACTATGGAGAGGACAAACCCTGCAAGAAGCGCAACTAGTCTATAACCCAAGATCAGGAAGGGGCTGACTGTCGCACCAAGGCCTGATGAGAGTCCGATCGGAAGTGGCGCGGCGATGGAGCCGACGAACGTAAGCGAGAGAAATATGAACATCCCCGTGGCGAACACAGCCGTCGATAACGGTTGGCGCCTGATGTTCTGCATTTCTGTGATGCCAGGAGTCAACCTGTCCAAGATTTTGACCCCTGCAAACCCGAGACCGAAACATACTATGAAAGTGACGAAACTGCGAATCAGCGCCCAGGCCAAGTTGGTCAGAAAGACAGCAGGATCCAGCCAGATAGGAGGTAACGACAGCGCATAATTCATGAACACAACGGTCCACCTCTTCCTACCATGCACGGATTCTATTCCTTTCTAACATAATAAATGGCTCGTGTTGCGCGTAAGTCATTCATGAACAGAAATCGTGCCCCGTCGTTGGATTCGTGCATGTGTTAATGTGCTGGGTCGCTTACCCAGCCTGCTCCCTGTATGGTGGTTCCATACGTTTCCTTGGTCATGCCAAGGCAGTCCGCAGTTTGGGATCTAAGACTTCTCTGCTGAATATCTCGTGTTAGTGGCTCACTTCTTACGGTACGTGATGAGGAAGCCGACTCCACCTGCGAGTGCGCCGATGCCTGTGAGTAGGAGCATCAGTCCCACGATCGGCACGAACTGAGTAACGACTTGTTCGGCTACCTGTTCTATGGTCCATTCCAACCCGCCTTGATTGGTCGGCCAGAGTTCCACCCCGCCGAGGTAGCCTGCATATATCATCGTCCAAGTTGTTCCCGCGATTCCGACATTCATCAGCAAAAGGTGAATCCATGCTAGCGCATTTGCTCCGCCAACGTATATTCTTCCCATCACCACCTCAACATGATAGTAGAGCAGCGAACTCACCCCAGCGCCAAGAACGCCGACAGCTATGTACATCGCAAAGAATGCGAACAGGGCTGCCAGCTCAACAAAGCCCGCACCCGGGATCCCGATGGTTGTAGCAATCTCGATGGCAGATAATGACGGGGCCGCAACCAATGCCACGGCCAGAAGCAATCCGAGCACCGTTGCGATGAATCCATGAGCGACTGCAGCCCACATGAACCTCCTAGACCACTTGCTCACAGGCTTCAGGCTGTCCAGCAAATCCTTTTTCGAGTACAAACTTCTTCTATCGGCAACAATAGGGGCGGATAAAATATAACTAGTCGCTTTGCTTGCGAGTTCAATTAGCGCACAAATGAAAGTGAAAGATGCAGCGGTCCGCCTCGTTGCCCAATGCGGACTTTGCAACGCACTTCAGCGTTTCTGACACCTGGGGCAGATGTAGCTCGCTGTGCCGCCTGTTCTGATCTTCGCTATCGTGGTTTTACACACCGGACAGGGTTCGCCTGTCTTGTAAGCGACCAAGTAATACTCCGGCCCATACTTCCCATAGCGACCGTAGAGGTCCCTCTCATACTTCAAGCCTCCAAGTCTGATGCTCAGATTCAGGATTTCTTGCATGCTTTGATGAAGCGCTTGGATCTTCGGCTCGGTAAGCGTCGGGATCATGCGAAGAGGATGGAGTTTAGCTTTGAACAAGATGTCCTGAACATATACGTTCCCGATCCCGGCAACATTCTTCTGATTCAACAGGAAGCTCTTGATTGCCCCCCGTCTACCTGACAGCAGGGAGGCCAGCTTCTCTGCTGTGAATTCCCTATCCAAGGGGGATATCCCCAGCTTGTTCGTCATCTTGTGCTTAGGCAGATCCTTCTTGGACGCGAGATGGATGTAGCCGAACCAGGAGAATGTGACCGTCAGTCCGGTTTTGTCATCGAAGACCAGTCGAAATTGATACTTCTTCGGCAGGGTGATGGTGTTCTCGTGATAGAGCAAGTCTCCTCCCATGCCAAGATTCAGGAGCAGGTTATCGTCCGGATCTAGGTTTGTAAAAAGCCATTTTCCCCGCGCTTTGGTTTCCCCAACTGTCTTGGCTCGTATTCTCTGGAACTTCTTAACCGACACGTTGAGGCATCGGGGCTGAGTCACTTCAAGATTGGTGATTCGTTTCCCCTTGAGTTTCTCTGTCATCTGCCTCGATAGGTTCGCGATCTCAGGAAGTTCTGGCACAGGCCGTCAACACTCGACGAGCGTCGTATGTTACCTAGATTGATTCTTAAGTTGACGAGGGCTGGTCCCGACAACAAGAAGCGACCTTAGCTGAGAATCAGGGCTGCAACGACGCAAACAGCTCACTCCAGCATGTCGCTCGACTCTTCTAACCGCGGTCACAGCACGCCCATGTGGGAAGGACACGAACTGTGTGCTCGAAGACTTGCGACATCAGAAGTGAGAGCATGAGTTCAGAAAGGATTGATTTCTTGCGTTTGATAGCTTTCACCCTTGGGGCAGGCGCCATCGGAGTCTTGGCCATTCTCGCCGTCATAAGGTAGTCACGCGCCCCCTGGACTGTCCGACGTACGTTTCTTCCGTGCCAGGATACATTGCCTCAGAGACGGCCAGTCGGAAAGACTGGTGTCCAGAGGAAGCGCTTCGCTGTCACCGTCCGTTGTTCGCGACGCTCCCGGATCAGCTGATGTGCACGCAAACGAGGCAGCAATGAGGGGGTTCATGCTGGCCTCTACCGGCCCCGGAAGCGAGGGCCCTTTTTCTGCATAAACGCCGACAGCCCTTCGAGAAAATCCTCCGTGCCGGCTTGTGTTACGAGCCGTTGTCGCTCTCGTTCCAGTTGTGTCTCGAGCATTGGGAACAGTGTTGCATTGACGAGCGCCTTGGCGCCGCCAAAGGCGGTCGTCGGTCCGTGGGCCAGCTGAGCTGAGACCGCTCGCGCTCGCTCGAGTAGCTTGTCCTCCGGCACGATTTCGTGTACAAGTCCTAGAGCCAGTGCTTGCTTTGCGTCCAATACTGGGTCGGTCAATAGGAGTTCCATCGTTCTCGCTCCTCCGATAATCTGGGGAACGATGGCGGTCCATCCCAAGTCCGGGACAAGGCCGATGGATGTGTAGGCTTGCTTCAGCCTAGCATTCTCTGCGGCAAGGCGGAAATCACAAGCCATTGCTAAGCTCATTCCGCCACCACCGGCTGCACCGTTGATCGCTGCAATCACCGGCTTCTCCATCAACCGAATGTCAGTTATCGCGCGATGCAGAGGCACCGTCAAATCCCGGAAGAAGTGGCGGATATCCCTTCCCGCTTGGTGGTGATCCCAGGCTGCTTTCATGTCCCCTCCTGCGCAAAACCCTCGACCGGCTCCTGTGAGGAGCACCGCCCGGACGCTGTTATCACCCTTGCAGGATTGGATTGCTTTGGCTAGTGCTTCGCTCGCGGAAAGGTTGAGAGCATTCAGTACGTCAGGCCGGTTAAGGGTGACTGTTGCCACGCCGTTGGTCGTACTCAATAAGACAGTTTGGTCAGTCATGACTTCCACTACGATGTTGCACAGACTGTGCTAGTTTACCCCAAATGCTTTCTCCTCCAATACTATTGGACACTGAGCCAAATAGGCACGGCATCTTGTGCGCGTAGCCTTTCAAGGGTTCGAATCTCAAAGTTCGCATCAGGGTACCCATACACAAATCAACTCCAATGACGGTTCAAATTGCGGCGTTCGCACCAAGTGATCCGACGTCGGAAACATGCGAAAGACATCCTACGTAACTTGAATCGTAACAGAAAGGTAACAGAGGATTGACTAGCCGCGATCAAGGAACAGCTGAGGAGGCAACAGGAAGCAAGAGGATATAGCGAAGAGAAGCTCAGAGAGCTCATTAGAATACCTCGCCGAGAGGTCGGCTACGGTTGAGTGAGAACGTTGTTTGGGACAAGGCGAAGGGTGAGCTTCGCGTGCTGGGTCAACGTCACGCAGCCGTTGACGTTCAGGGGCTCTGTGAAGACCTCGACCTCATAGTCGGTCCCATGGTTGCAGAGGTCGTCGTGAATCAGCACGAGTTTCGCCAAGGGAAAGAAGATGCAGCCAATATTCGTCGGAGAAAGCCCGAGGCGGCTGTCCAGGAACTTCTGGACTTGTTCGCAAATGCTGAGGCCCTTTCGGGGATTGGCGTCGTGAAAGCAACGATCCCTGAAGCCTCTCCTGGCCCCGTCGATGTGGAGATATCAAATCCATGTGTGAAGCGGACTACTGGGGCTGCCAAGTCTTTTCTCTTCTCGTATTGGTGCGGCGTGTTCACTCAACTATTTGGCAAGGAATTCAAGATCGGCCAAGTAGCCTACGATGAGAACAAGAACTTGATGAAGTGCCGGATCATCCCGAGGTAGCTTGATTGAAAACAAAGCCGAGACTTGACGACATAGTTGCGCTCCTTCTTGTTGTGGTTGTGGTACTGTTCTATTTGATTGCTCAGGGGAGCGATGCGCTGGTGCTGTTTGCTAATTACGGGCTTATTGCGTTTCTAGGATCTGCGGGAGTGCTTGGCTTGATCAGTTCCATTCGATTGGGCAAATCTTTGCCGGGTTTTCTATCTCTGGGCTTCGCCGTTGGCTTGATAGTATGGATGCTCGGTCTTGCGGTATACACCTACACGTACCTGATCGCGGGTGTCGACCTACCCTACGTCTCTTTGGCGGACGTCTTCTACTTTCTCTCGTACCCGCCGATGATTCTTGGCTGCATAGGTCTGCTTCGACTATTTGCGCCGTCGCTGAGGAAAGCGGACTGGGCGGTTATGGTGGTCGTTGGGGCGTCGTTATGCATTGCGACGGTGGTCTACGTCGTGATCCCATCAATCCAGACTCTTAGCAGTCCTTTGGAGGTTCTCACGACTGTTCCTTATCCACTGCTTGATGTGCTGGTGTTCCTCCTGCTTCTTCCCCTTGTATTCGCGTTCAGGAAAGGCATGTTTCAAGCACCTTATACTCTGTTGGCTTTGGGCGCTTTTCTCGTTGCCCTGGGTGATCTGGTATTCACCTACGTGAATCTGGAGATTGGGTACTACGACGGTCACCCACTCGACTTGCTGTGGTTCACCGCATGTGTTGCGTATGGGTATGGATTCTGGCGGCAACATGCGGATTTCAAATTTAGGCAATCTGAATGAGATGCCCACGCGCAAGTCGCCTATTGGACTTCGGATACGAGAGTAACTTGCCCAAGCAGGTTCTATTGACCGAGTCTACATAGTCGAGCTCACTGATGAAGAGGGCACAGTGTGTGCCACGGTGGAGAAGACGATCCACATTCGTATGAAAGAGACGAGCGACAGGGCAAGAAAGGTGCCTCAGTTCACTATTGCCGCCTCGAACGCAGGTGACTACGTCTGGGCTGCGATTCCTTGGCCAAACGTTTCCAACGATGGCGCAAGTAATATTCTTCAATCGCACAATCTGTGGGCGCAGAATTCCGTGGTAGCTTTGGTTTCAGAACCTCGCTCTCTCAAGAAGAGCATACGGTTGCGAGAGGGCGTATTCATGTACGTTGGCTCCGTCCTCGGCAGTGGAATCCTTGTTACACCCGCAATAGCAGCTAGCATAGCTGGCCCCGCCTCATTATTGGCTTGGATTCTGCTTTCGCTGTTGAGTTACCCGATCGGTTATACTTTCGGTGCTCTCGCTGCGACCTATCCAGACGCGGGGGGATTGTCAGCTTATGTGAAGCGTGCATTTGGGTGGACTGCCGGCACTGTTGCAGGATGGTGGTTCGTTTTCTCATTCTTTATCGGGGCTCCGGTTGTGGCGATCATCGCTTCCTCGTACATCATTGCTTCACTGGGTCTCTCGCTGAGTTTTCTATATCCGATTGCGTTTCTCTTCATGTGCTTCACAATTCTAATCAATGTCCTAGGAATCAGAATGGGAAGCAGAACCGAGTCCGTTGCTTTAGGAATAGTCGTCGTGTTGCTGTTTGCTGCAGTTGCACTGACAATACCGCATATACAACAAAGCAATTTCACACCCTTTGCTCCGAAGGGCTGGTACGCAGTCGGCGTTGTTGCAGTGATCATCTTCTGGTCTTTTCAGGGCTACGAGAATGTTCCGCACATGGCCGAGGAATTCAAAAACCCCGGCCGTGATTTCCAGCTCAGCATTGCCATCAGCGCTGGCCTGACAAGCGTGCTGTACGTTCTGACGTCGTTAGCTACCGTTGGTACTGCGATATACGTGGATCAGGGCCTCTACGCACCCATCGCGCTAATGTTCTCAAGATCGATTGGCGTCAACGCGGCTGTCATCGCACTTTTCCTGGCCTTGATAACATCTTTCGGGACCATGAACGCCTACAGCATTGGCGTGTCACGCCTCGTTTACGCGCTAGCGCGCGACAAGAGCATGCCATCCTTTCTGTTCAAACTGAATAAACATGCCGCGCCCGCTAGAGCTCTACTCTTTCTGTTCATCGGTACAGCGACAACATTATTCTTGATCGCACTGGTTGGAGCTCAGCTTGACCAGCTGTTCCTCATCACGGGCGCTGGCTTCATTGCACTCTACGTCCTCGGTTCAGGAGCCGCAATCAAGCTATTGAAACTCCAAGGATTGAAACGAATCTATCCCTACTTGGTCCTCGCTGTATCGCTTGTTGTTTTCGGATTCGTGCGTGAATATGCGCTCTTCCCCCTGGCAATAGGGGTCATTTCGGTGCTTTGGACGAGACGCAAGGCTGGCCGATAACTGCTCATTATGTCGGTTCTGGAAATCTTCCTCTAATCCGTCATTCAGAACGTTCGTCGTAGCCCTGTTCTGCGTGTGTCCACATTAGGCGACGCAGCGACGACACGGTCCGATCATTTACCTTTGGTTACTGACTCCTCTAGCGCTAGGATGCGTTGCTTCATTTCCTCAGGCAACGGAGTCTTCTTGCTCTCGCGGTAGTTGTAAGATACCACCACACTTTCCCCTTCCGCCGCAATTGCTTGGGCCTTGTGGCTCACGGCGCGATACTCCATCACAAACCTGTCCTGCTCGATGCTAGGGATCCGTGTCCCGACAGAAACCGTGTCCGGGTAGGCCAGCGGTATCTTGAACTTGCACTGAATAGAAGCTAGGATCGGCCCGACTCCAGTTTGGTTCATGAACTCCCAGAACCTCAACTTCTCAAAGTAGGCAATTCTGGCGCTTTCGAGATACCGGAAGTAGACGATGTTGTTGACATGTCGTAGAGAGTCCATTTCTCCCCACGCAACTGGTATATCTATCACGACAGGAAAACCGGCAAGCGACTCACTCATGGCACAACCGCACCGCGTGGTTGTCTGGCGACGTTTCTAATCAAGACTTCCACGCGACATGCCCCTGTAGCTAGGATTGCGGGGTACCGCACCAAGAATGGACGTGCGCAGAGTCAATGGTTCAAATCGCTCTATTCTCATAACACTCTGCCAGAAGCAATCAGCGTTGGCGAGAGACATGAATCGTGCAACCATCCGAAACGCGAGGAAGAGCGACCTCCCGGCCGTCAATCAGCTAATCTTCCAACTCATCAGCACGCTCGACAAGAAAGAGGATATTGATCCCGAATTCTTTTCCCGAAACTCTCGGAGTCTGTTTCGAAGCGCCAACTCCTACTTCTTGGTGGCGGAGAAAGGTAGGACCGCCGTAGGTTTCGTGCATTTCACAACAAGAGGAACGATAACTCATCGCGGCCTGTCTGGGCTAGTCGATGAACTTGTGGTCGCGAAGGACTTTCGTAAAGTAGGAATCGGCAGGCGACTGTTGCTAGCATCTGTTCAAAGATGCAGAGAACTCGGATGCTGCGAAGTCGAAGTCAGCACAGAGAGGACAAACAAGGTCGCAAGAGCATTCTACAGGAGCTGTGGATTCGAAGAATGCGGCATACTTCTGGAAAGAGATCTAGCGTAAGTACAAACTAGTGTGGGGTAGGCGACCTTACTATGATTCGTTGCGCGATCACTGGCTTGTTGACCCGCGCGTGATGATGAGTGACGCTAAAGAAGGGCTCACGTATCTAGGGGATGCCAGCGCGAGCGTGATGTGCATGGACCTGAACATTGTCGGGGAGAGTGCAGCTATACTTGCTTCGGGCTTCTGGACTATTTGCTCGATATATTTCACGTCGGCCGGGAAGAAGATTGGTTCGCTGAGTGTAAACGCCTATCGCACGGTGTTCGCGGTAGTCTTCGTTGCGGTTACGCGTGCAGTTTTGCTTGGAAGCCTTCTGCCGATCGCGAGCAGTACCCAGTGGTTCTGGATGGGGTTGAGCGGAGTTGTTGGACTGAGCATTGGCGACTCGGGATTGTTCGCCGCGTATGTTACGATTGGGCCTCGACGTTCACTTCTGTTGATGGCTTTATCTCCAATATTCGCAGCCATAGGCGCGTACTTGATGCTCGGAGAAACCATTCCAGCGTTCGACATAGTTGGCATGGCTATCACGTTAGCTGGGGTCATGGTAGTCATATTGGAGAGAGAGGAACAATCTGGAGAAATGCCCGTCTCGAAGAAGTTGAAAGGTTACGGTGTTCTCTTCGGACTGATTGCAGCGGCTGGGCAGGGAGTCGGGCTAGTCTTTGCGAAGAAAGGAATCGACCTGTATCCTGAAGTGACGCTTGACCCGCTGTCCGCCACACTGATGCGCATGATCTTGGCGGCCTTGGCACTGTGGGTCGCGTTGCCGATTGCTGGAAGATGGCCTGAACTCCGCACAGCCGCCAAGAATCGTAAAGGAATTCGGGACACAACGGCAGCCGCAATCCTTGGCCCTTTTCTAGGCGTCACACTCTCCATGTTCGCCGTGACCTACACGCAGACAGGTGTTGCGCAAACCCTCCTATCCCTGATGCCAGTCATGATAATTCCAGTAGTATGGGTGCTGTACAGGCAGAGGACTAGTTGGCGAGGAGTCTTAGGTGCACTCACAGCAGTAATTGGAGTCGCAATACTCTTCCTTGTCTAGCAGAGTGCGGATCGTGTTTCGAGCGAACTGGTTTGGTGGAGTTTTCCCTCCTGTGATCATGATTTGATGGCCCAGCATACGACGAAGTTGTAGTATGTAGTTCCGGAGGGGACCCCCTGGGGGGAGTAGAGCTCATTTCCAGATACCATACGTATTCTCACATCGCGAACAGATCCAAAGCCTGCCATGAATGCGTAGCCGTGAAATTCTCCGTGTGTGACACTGCGTCTTACACCCGCGTTCTCTCGTGTGTCCAAGCCTGCTATGCCGACACGGAAGATCTGCAATTCAAGGGTCTTGATCAGCTACAGAGTGTGGGATACTAGGTGACGCTTTCCGGGAAGGAGGTGGCGTTTTGCGAGCTCTCATCAACGCGGGAAAGCGTATCATGAAGGCGTCCCAACCTCGGAGTATATCGGAGAAAAGAGTTCAACTGAGACGGACGCAATTGATTGTAATCGCGGAGAGAGGATTGACTCATGATACAAGAGAACCAGTACCGCCCCCTCGGTGCCTCAGGAATCAAGGTCTCAAGCCTGGGCACTGGGACCAATAGATGGGCACAAGGAAAGAACGATGAGGCGGTCTTCCAGGCCTATCAGTCTCTTGTAGGTGCCGGCGTGAATTTCTTTGACACTGCTGAAGTCTACA
The DNA here is from genome assembly GCA_964601325.1 of uncultured Candidatus Bathyarchaeia archaeon. Classification (GTDB taxonomy): domain Archaea; phylum Thermoproteota; class Bathyarchaeia; order 40CM-2-53-6; family 40CM-2-53-6; genus CAVPLU01. Next base: position 3,895 of record CAZRNA010000025.1, on the reverse strand, counting down.
ATAGTGGAAAATCGGAGCGCCTCCTCGGTGCATGTCTCCAGCGCGACCATCGGCCGGTGGTGATTGCGAGTAAATTTGCGCCGTTGCCCACGCGCCTGACACGCCGCCAGTTCATGAACGCGCTCGATGGCAGCCTTAGCCGATTGGGCGTACAGAAGATAGACTTGTACTACATCCATTTTCCTTACAGCTTGCTGAGCATTGAAACGCTCATGGACATGATGGCTCAGGCCGTGGAGGCGGGCAAAATCCATGCGGTAGGCGTGAGCAACTTCAACGCCAACCAGATGCACCGAGCCGCGACCCGCCTTGAGCGTTACCGTATCCCTCTGGCCGCGAATGAAGTTCGGTACAACCTGTTGCAACGCCAGCCGGAAGAGAACGGCGTGCTCGATGCCTGCCGGGAACTCAATGTCGCTCTGGTGGCCTATCGCCCATTAGAGAGAGGACGACTCAAATCGAACACGGGTCCAGGCGCGCCGTCTGACTCACCTTCGACAAGCGGAAAAGGAAAAGCGACGCCAGAAGAAGAGGCCCTTCAGGAGACTCTCGAGGCGATTGCACGGCAGCGTGGAAAGAGTGTCAGTCAGGTTGCCCTTAACTGGCTTTTGCGGAGAGATGAACACGTGATTCCAATTCCCGGCGCTACAAAGGAGCACCACGCGTTGGAAAACGCTGGTACACTCAAGTGGGAACTGAGCCACGACGAGTTTGCTGCGATCGATCAGGCCTCTTCCTCCTGGAAACACTCCACTGGTCGTGAGAGCCGCCAGCTCCTCAAAGATGCGGTTAACCTTGGGGTCAAGCGGCTGTTTCGCGGCCGATCCTAAAGTCAATGTCCGTATGACACAGCAACTCTTCAAACACACAAGAGAACTTCAGAGTACAATCAAAACCCATGATCTGCTGGTCAATAGAATACGGTTGAGGTGCCACTTCCCGGAAGGTAGGTTCCTAATCATGACATCAAGCACATATTCCAGCCCTGAAATCTTGTGGGCGAGACGTGGGTAGCACGGTGGTCAAGTTGGTTTCGAAAGAGATCGAGCGGATGGCACATGACCAGGGTTTTACGGATTTCAAATGGATTAACCCGAAAGATGTCGTCACAGGCAACTGGGTTAGAATGAAGTGTCAGTTCGGCTGTGATGGCTACGGCAAAGGAGGATGCTGCCCGCCAGAAGTCCCCTCGGTCACTGACTGCCGAAGATTCCTTGACGAGTACAAAGTCGGCCTCCTACTTCACTGCGCAGTCAAATTCAAGAATCCTCTGCTGCGACGCCGATGGAGCCAAGTGACACAGAAGAAAGCTGTGGCTCTTGAAAGAGGAGTCTTCCTAGCGGATTATCCCAAGGCGTTCGTGTTCCCGCCTGGGGGTCCTTGCAGAATATGTGCCTCTTGTTCGGCAAGCAGGAGAGAGTGCAAGAACCCGTACGCTGCTCGGCCTAGCTTGGAAGCGTTTGCTGTGGATGTTTACGCGACGGCCCGCAGAGCGAGGTATCCAATCCATGTGCTGAAGGGATACGGAGAAGAGATGAACCGTTTCGGGCTACTGCTCGTAGAATGAAACCACCCAATCGTTCAACTCGCGCGACAGGTCATACGCTTCCGTTACTCGTGGGGCTTGTTGTCGAGGCTGAACCTAGGTTCGTGCATGACGACGCCCTCGCAAGAGGTGCCGCTTTCCGGGAAAGAGGTGCCGCTTTGATGCCTTGAAGCACAAGCTCAAGGAAGAGTCGACAGCAGAGACTTGCACACAACTCAGAACGACACAAGTTACGGTGTAAGAATGGTAGCCCGGGGGAGATTCGCGCGAGTATTGTTCGCATCTCCGGGCTTGGGCGAGCTCGGACATCAGTTCCATTTGGGTCTGTCCTCTTGCTTCTATTCTCTCATAGGCTATGAATGGTATTGATTCCGTCAGGTGCCATGACGCGGGTTGGCCGTCGTGCCGCTCGAGGCGGTCCGTTGGAGTACGAGTCGCCGAGTCGGATTGGTGTCATCCTTGTTCAGAGATCCGTCGAGAAAAAGCAAAGAGCGAATGGCTGATGATCGTAGGCGTCAATGCAAAGATTCGAGAGATCTATCATGGTTTTCCGCCCATAGTTCACTCAGCTTCGCGATGGCGGTTGAAAAGGTGACTCAGGGAAAACGAGGAAGCATCAAGCATTTGCTGATCAGCCACCATGACCCGGCCAAAGGAGCGCTCTTCACCGTGACTGCCGCGCGACAGCCGGTGGCTTTGGATCTGTTTGAAGTTGCCAGCTAGCGGTAATCCGCATCTCGTCGTGCGACTGGATCCGGTCCTAAAGGGGGGCCTTGAGGCATATGCTCTCGCCAAGGGGCTGAGCGTTTCCCAGCTTGTCAGGCGGGTTCTCATGGACTTCGCGCATGAGGTGGCATCCTCTCAGCTGTATTCCACCCAAGAAGGGGTGGAATACACCCTCGACCGTATCAAGGTCCTCGTCGGCACTCTCGAGGTACAGTGGTACAGCGCAGCTGTCACAGGCATCCCGACGCAGAAGCAAGGAGGAGAGCTCTATGACACCGTCTTGGCTCTGTTGAAGGAAGCGGTGAGGCTAGCTCAAAGCGAATCGGCAGCCAAGAATGTTAGCGCTTGTATCGACGTGATGTGTCTCGTCAGCGCGGTGAGCCGCATCGCTCTCTCCATCCTCAGCGGAGACGATCGCCCTGGCATCGAACGGCTCATGGACGAGTTGAAGAAGACGAGCGAGTCTATCCAAGCACGCCTTAGAGCGCGTGAGAGCGGAACGACAGCAAATACAGGCGGATCTTGAGACAAGGCCGGTGATAAGTGGTAGCCCGGGGGAGATTCGAATTCGGGCTTCGTGTCTCCCGTCGGCAGGTTTCTTCTCCTTCGAGCGGGATCCAGAGCCGTCTAGTGGCCCTATTGGTCTGGCGCCATTGCTATGCTTGACCGCTACACTCGGCGGAGTTTTGCTCCTCCACCGGGCTTTCCCGGGCTGGGCTGCTCTACGTTCGAATTGATTAATAACCTTAGATAGGCGCAGACCTTTGCGCCCGACAGGACCGATAATTCCCCGGAAAAGCCTTGTTTCATCAAGTGCATAGATGCATAATTCGCGGACCTACGCCGCCCACTCATAAGTTGAGTCTCCTCACGTGGCCTTCCAGGACCGCGACAACGTATCCTTCAATCCTCTCGTCATCAACGTACTCGCCTGCATTGGCGGCAGTGAGTAGCGCGGCAATGCGCTTGTAGACCCAACGGGGAATCGTGATCTGCACGAGATCGGGCGGTTCGCGACACAAAGGTTCCATGACCCGCGCATCTCGCGCACATCATTCATATGCCACAAGGGAAAACCCGACGCCACAAAGAGAGACTCAAACGAAACTGCGTAGTCAAGACAACCATCCAAACAGGCCATCAATAGAATCTACATCAATCAATAGCGCACGATTCACGACAAAACGCGCCCGAAACTCCGCGCCAACAATTGAAAGCCGATCAGAAAATGTTCTCTGGTATCCGAAAAAGGAGGGCCGTGATCCGTTCAGGGGTGTTTAACACCCTCAGATTATTGACCGCCTGGCGAAGGGCGGACTTGTCTGTATGTGACGGCGGTCTGCTTGGATCGGATCAGGTCTATATAGACTTTGGTGGCTTGCCCAGTGTCTCTAGGGAAGTGTTAAGGCCTCTCCCCCTCAGGCATCTCACGATCTCGTATGAGACAAAGCGCACTGCAGGTCGCGATGGCTTCCCTCAACGCGGCGCTCTACGCCGCCACAGGTGCACTATGGACTCTGATCCCAATCACGCTCTTCGGAGTAAGGTTCTGGCCGCAGGTCTTCGTTCCAGGCGCGTTCGCAGTTCTCTTCGGTCCCTGGGTCGGAGGAGTAGGCGCGGCCG
>CAZRNA010000024.1:0-21888 GCA_964601325.1 uncultured Candidatus Bathyarchaeia archaeon | reverse complement strand
CTGCGAATCCTAAACAAATACAACGTAGATTCGCATGCCTACGGCTTTTGTTCGACGTGCAATACCTTCTTCGACTATTGGCGTGACGGAGACACTGATTTCACGTGTCCATACGGATGCGGCACCAGACTGCGAGAACTAACCCTAATAGAACTAGCTGAAGCACTTGCAGACTGCGAAGAAGATGGCTGCTTTCAAGAAGAATTCCTACACGCAACACCGCTGCAGCCATCCCTCAAAGAAGAAGGAGCGGATAGGAGCATATGATAACTCTTCAAGTTCCAGCACAGTCACAGTTGAAGTGGAAACTTGCTGTGACATCAGACATGGATGAAGACTGCAGTCACGAGTGGATAGTTGCAGAGCTACGGCGTGGGAGCGAAAAAAGCAGTGAGGGATATCCCCTTGAATCGATGCGATCGCCTAGCGGAGATGTAATCGATATCGTTGAAGTCACCGAAGACGACATCCCAGTACTACTCAATGCCTTCGAGAATTTCAAGGCAAAATGGATCATCTACGCACTCGAACTTGGGCTACCATTCGAAGTGGACTCTGACATACAGGAATTCCTGAATGAACTGTCAGCCTCATCAAAGAGAGTCTGAAGGGGGATGTCTATGCGCCAATTTAGGTTCCCAGAGATCATGCTTGCCATTGAGGGCATGACGAAACTTGCCATCATTGATGAGATGGCGGCCGCCCACATGCTAATGCACATCAGGAAGTACATGCTTAGCAGACGTGCAGCAACAATCAGGCTGACTACTGCGTGTGCGTTGATACTTGAAGGATTACAGATCTTCGACTTCTAACCGATCCTGTGGCAAGTTCAATCCTACATGCCAACTCACAATGAGAGAAGTGAGAAAGAAATGAGAAGAAAAATGAGCGCAAGGCCCTTGCTGAGCAGGTCTCGCGTATTGCTAGTTGCTATGCGGGCGGAGCGATAACTGGCTGCTATGCGCATACAGGTCACACGGATGCGTGTCTCCGACATTCAAGAAGAATCATCGCAACAGTCGAGAAATGGCTGAATGCCAAGAGCTCAGGGGAGCGATACCGCGCACTAACCTAGAGGAGGTGACCAAGGTGACCCTTTGGAAAACAACAATAGTCATCTGGAGCGACAGAGACCCGAGCGGCTATGAACTAGTAGACCTTGCACGCGATGCCACAGATGGAAACTCCAAGTGTTCAAAATGTGCAACTAAGGTCGTCGATAAACCTGAGGCTGATCCCGATTTCTCTGGCGTTGGACAATTCTTTGGTACAGAAGAGATAGAGGCACCGCAGGGCGAGCATCTCGCGCCGCTACGACCTGACCCCACAGATAATGCGGAGAAAAGGTGAAACAATATTGGATTTCTATCCGTTCCGTCTTGATGTCAAACGATTACGCCCTCTGCTTCAAAGAGACCTCTACACAAACCGTGATGTTGCTCTTCGTGAGCTAGCACAAAACGCTCACGACGCAATCCTACGCCGGGCGAAAGTAGAGAAGACATTCGACCCTGAACATGACGGAGAGATTGTCTTCCATATTGACCCGTTAAGTGGCACATTGAGCGTCTTGGATAACGGAGCCGGCATGTCTAGGGCCCAGCTTCTGAATGTCTTCCGCTATTACGGTCGGAGCGACAAAGAAGCGAACCATGAGGTGGGTACTTTCGGCATAGGTGCAAAGAGCATCTTTGCCAGAGCTGATTCGTTTACTATCCATACCAGAAGCCTAGAGACCGGAGAGACCTCACAAGTATATGCAACACTCGAGGGCTTGGCTTTTCAGCCATCCCCACCAATGCGTGAATCCCTAGGAACGACGATAACAATACCGTCACAGGGGGTGGAAGGCAACAATCTGCAAGCGTACAGCAAGACACTCGACAAGTATTGTCGTTCCGTCAGGATTCCGATATATGTTGAGGAAGAAAACGAAAAAGCCGAAAGGTGCCTCGTATCACAAAAAGCACCATGGCACGTCAAATGCGCGCGTATCCAAGGCGATGGACTTGACATCTACGTGGCCATCAGCAACTGTGACGACGAAGGTAGCTACATTGGAGAAAGCTCACGTGGCATGTTCTGTGCGGAGGGGTTCTTTGTCTCTGAGGCAAGATACGATACTGCGCTGAGCGGTGTGGCGATCAATCTAACTCAGAAAGACTTGGCTAATCTAACCATAAGTCGCGACGATTTCATTAGGGGCGAGAAATATGAGGCACTCCCAGGAATTGCCATCAATACAATCGCTGCATATGTCGCTAAGATGGATTTTGGCTCGTTGCAGGTGCTCAGAAGCCAGGCAGAATTCATCAAGTGGCTCAGTCAGCATGGAGGTGACTCACCACTGTGGGCACAGCTTCCAAACAACATTCAAGCAACAATAAGAACACTGACTGGCGCGATCTGCGTGTGCCCGGATCTGGATGAGACATGGCGATCCCGAGACAAGTACAAGACTACGCTACTGAAGATACTCCTCGAACCGGAGTCCAAATATTTCCTCTTCGGGAAGCCTCGACAAATAGTTGAAGAGCTCGCAGCAGAGAAGAAAGCAATCATCATCTACCATGAATGCACCCAAGACAGGAAGATGCTGAAGGAGCATCTGATCAAGTACGGAATACTTGCCTTCACTGAAGATGATGCAAAGCCAAGGCGCTACGCTGTATGTACACCATGCGGCGTGAGTTACTTCGACACTTTAGGAGAACTTGAGGCTGCTTACTCATCATCACAACAACAGAGAGAGCTATTCTTCGTCTTTCCGCGCCGCGTGCTTCTGCAACGGTTACAGTGGATTGCTAGCCATCTAGGCATCAATGCAACCAAACTGAAAGACCACGAGATTCTCGAAGGCAACTGGGTTGACCTGAGGAAAGCGTGGGTCAAGGACGTAGTTTTCAAAGGCAAACCCCGAAGGTTGGACTCGATCGATAGCGACAACGGCGACGCAACCGTTGCACCACCTGAGTTCTTCAAGTTTGCACAAGCCACCATGGATAAACCAATCATCTTCACACAGGATATGGCATCCACATGCCTTCTAGCTAGCCGGGGCATGGCCGTCATAGATATTCCCACCATGCGAAATATACTGGAAGCGGCTCTCCCCAAAGAGATCTGCAATGAACTACACTGGTGGAGACTCAAAGATGCAAATGCCTATCGCGCAGTTGCCTCACTAGCCGCTTCGCTTGATTGGAAGAACCCGTACAGCACATGGCTGTTCACTCTTGCAAGCAACTCCAACTCAGCACATGCTGTTGCAACAAACCCAACTTGGATCGTTGAGGGAACCCATATTGAGGAAACTGAAGCTTGCCGTTGTTAATGAGACGAAGAAAGCTGCCCTGATTGAAGCGGAAGGCCGGAGAATCATCGTATCACGAGGTAGCGCTCTCTATGCACTCGCGAAAACCGCAACGCCTCGAACACAGAGACCATCTCGCCGAAAAACCTGATCTTACGGAGGTGCCATCTTTTGCCCGGTTCTGATAGTCGTGGAATGGTTGATGAACTATCGCACACGGTAGAGCAAACTCATCGCTTAGAACATGGATTGACAATAAGGATGCGGCCGGCATATGGACGCGAGTCTATCACAACCATCAAGAGAGGCATGGAATCAGGGTTTCTAGACCTTTTCGAAGGGTCGAAGAAAATGGGCCAGACCGATATCACTATTCATCATGAAACACAAACGTACCCGTTCGGTGACGAGTATCCAGCAGATTCAGCGCTGATCTCTTCTATTGAGATAGACGAAGACCATAGAGGGCAGGGTAAGGGACGCGCGCTGCTGACATTTGCAGAGAATTATGCACGAAAACGTGGAGCACACCGCATGTACGTAACAAGTGTTCAAAATGATTCTTTCTGGTTGAAGATGGGATACTCCTGCACAGGCACACATCGGGTCTGGGTCAAAGAAATGTAGATCTTGTCAATCAAAAGGGGATGAGTGTGATGGTCGAGACTTTGACACATATGCCACGGATCGTCAGCGTGAAACTCCGAGTCGAAACAGACCCGGACTACCCACTGGACGCTTTTCTTGGAAGCTTTAGCGATCAATCGAAGTCAAAGATATCAGTCAATCATCGTCGCCGGCAGGGCAGTTCGAGAGAGCTCGAGTGGTTCAACCCGGCAACAGCAGATAACCGCGCAGACGCAGAGCGCGACTATTTGGAAATGATGGAGTTCATCCGTGACAGAAAATGGATGATGCGAGTCGTTGCTTCCGCCAAAGTCAGCGTTCCTTGCGGGAGTGCTGCGATAGACGGACAGGCAGGACCATGTTACGCGGATGGCTTCGACAGCGATGATGATGAGGGCTGCAAAGAAGCAAAAAAGCAAGTCCGAGAAGAACTGACTGAGGAGTTACAGAAACTAGGATTCGCGAACCGAGAGATCGCCGACGCCATGGACCACGCAGATATCGAGGAGAACTGAAATGTTGAAACTAAGAAATGGGAACACAGACGACGAAATGCTGCTACTGCTAACTGCTGCAACCGCTGGCGAACCCGTAGACCCGGAAATGGTGCTAAGCATACTTGACCGGCTGTTCGCTACGGCCGAATATGATGATCATGACGAGTACATCATCAATACCACGGGCGTTGTGCCAAAAGAACTAGGACCAGAACGAGACAAGATGTGGACGTGGATTGAACGGATTGAGAAACGGCTTGGAATCGAAGTGGAAGTTTGGGGAAGCAACGGCGAATATCTGACGCCGACGACACTGAATGGGCGTACTTACCGGTCCAGCGACTTTGGAAGCGAGGAGAACTTCAGATGTGTTGAACGCGACTTGGCGGCGAGTTTTCGAGATTTGGTTGAATTCCACCGCGCTTGGCGAATGTTTGCATCATCTGGTTCGCACGATGCAGGAGGTGAATGACCAATGAATGAACAGACTACAATGCAAGAAAAGAAGCGTTGGTTCGAAGTAGATGTCGCCGGAATGCGTGAGTTTCATGGCGGCAGACAAGGGTGGCAATTGAGTAAAGAACTTGTTTCGAATAGCCTAGATGAAGAACAGGTAACCTTCTGCAAGTTTGAGCTAACCCATGATGGACAAGTAGCCACGCTCATTGTTGAAGATGATGGCCCTGGATTCCGCAATGCCAGTGACGCTTACACAATCCTCGGTTCTACTTACAAGCGTGCGAGACCGGACCTGCGCGGCCGCTTCAATCTCGGCGAAAAGGAAGTCATCGCGGTCTCAAGATCTGCCGTTGTCGAGACTGTCGGGAAACGTATCATCTTCGCGGAGAATGGGGAAAGACGTGAGGAGGCAACGATCAGAACCAAAGGTACGAGAGTTGAACTCATACTGCCTTGGTCGCCAAAGAAAGTAGAGCAGACGATAGTCCGGATGAAACGGCTCCTGCCACCGAAAAACGTCAAGTACAGTGTGAACGGCGAAATAGTGCCGTACCGTGAACCGTACAAGACATTTGAGACAACGCTTGAGACAGTGCTACTAGAGAAAGGGTTCATGCGTAGAACCATGCGCAAAACGCAAGTGGAACTCCATAAACCGGCTTTTCAAGATCCGCCAATGCTGTTCGAGCTTGGTATCCCTGTCCAACGAATTGAATGCGCTTTTCACGTGGATGTGCGTCAGAAAATTCCAATGAATCCAAACCGGGATGCAGCGAAGCCAAGCTACTTGAAGCATCTATATGCAGAAGTCTTGAACCAGACGATTATGGAAGTACCAGAGGACAAAATATCGCAAGGATGGATTCGACAGGCAGTAGAAGACAGCCGAACGATGCCTGAAGTGGTTAAGCAGGTTGTACAGAAACGCTTTGGCGAGAAAGTGGTCCTATGGTCCAGTGACCGACAAGCAAACGAAAAGGCCGTTGAGGCAGACTACGAGTCAGTACGCCCGAAAGAACTCAGTCGACTGGAAAGAAAACGCTTCGTCGAAGTGGGTGGCCTCAAGCATGCATCCGATATCTTTTCAGGTGACCCTGATGAGGAAGCGAAGCGTTCGAAAGAAGTCAAACCCAACCAAGACATGCTACGAATTGCTGACTATGCGAAACGTCTTGCCAAGGCACTGGTCAACCGTGAAATACGCGTCCGCTTCTACTCGAAGTTTGGCGACGGCGTCGCTGCGACATATGATCAGGTCACTGGCACCCTCTCATTCAATATCGCGACTCTTGGATATGACTGGTTCAAGCAAGGCATCACCGCAGACACTACGGCAATTATTCTGCACGAACTGGGTCATGAAAATCCTGACTATGCACACGGTCCAGCATTTAGACGCAATCTTGAAACAGTAGCGGGAAAAGCCGTTATGCTTGCACTTCACCAACCCGACATCTTCGAATTGAACTGAAGGAAAAGGCAAAGTTGTTCCTAGCTGGGGAGGTGACATCGTGATGGGAAACATAGGCAAGACTGCAATAGGGATTGACATAGACCTTAGCCAACTCGAACAGATAGGAGACTCGGTCAAGAATGCACGGCTGATCGGCGAAATCTACATCAATGGCACCTACTTCCACATCGAAGCAATCCAAGTGACTCGCAACGCCGATAGAGAACAGGTCGGCCTCGATGAAGCCGGTGAAGAAAACCTAGCGGAGGCTTCAGCAGCGTTTACGCCAGACGGTGGCTTCAACACGATCGAGTGGGACGGCAGAGAATACGTTGTATTCATTTATCCCGGTTCCTGAAACTCCCTGTGTAGACGTAAACAGACAGCAGGAGGGAGCGCCTGATGAATCGAAAGATCCACGTCGGTTCAGAAAGAAAGGAAGGCGCATGTTAGCCAAAGTCGATGCAGGTGAGTTAACTCATGTACCGAAAACTTGACAGATCCCGTCAACTACTACTATTAGCGACTCTTGTTCTCGGACTTGCGACGTCCTGTGTGTTTACCCAACAAACGTTTGGTTGGAGCAATGGCGGCTTCAGTACCGACCCAAACAATCCCGACTACGGAACACATGATTTCATCGCTCATCACGCACTTGACTATGTACCTGACGACATGGATTTCTGGCTGAGGGAGAATTTGCAGGCGTACCTGTACGGCACTGAGCTGCCGGACAACAGGAACGCGCCGCTCGGCGACGGTATAGGAGATACAATGCTTCATCACGTCTACTACTTCGCCAGTGACCAATTGCAGGATGATTCGTCAGCACGACGTGCACAGGCATCCTACGAGCAAACATTGACCTACCTGGCGTCTGGCGATTATCGGAATGCTGCGAAGTGGATGGGAGTCACAAGTCACTACATAGTGGATCCGGGAGTTTTTGGCCACGTGATGGGCAAGTCAACAGACTGGGGCGCAGAAAACCATCATTCCGACTACGAAAACTGGGTGAACGATAACACGAACAGCTACGACGCATCGTTCAAGACCTGCCTAGTCTTCGATGGCAAACTGGCTGAAATCGCCGCGTATCAAGCAACATTGACTTTAGCTCATGATACTACTTTCGACGATAGCGGCAAAGGACACACCGCAAAATGGATGGACTCTACCTACAATCCAGCAAGCCCCGAATTCAAAGGGCGCACCTGCGAATCCATCGCACTCAGCGTCAACCTAGTCGCCGATGTCATTTACACCGCTGCCAAGGCTACGAACATTCCTGAGTTTCAAGGCGCTGTGGTGCCGCTCATCATCACGCTTACTCTGCTGACTGTTACTCTGATCAAATACTCCACACCTGCGACGAGTGTTTCAAGACCCTGCCGCGCACACAGATCATGACCGCTACTGCAAAACAGGAGAGTGAAAAAGGATGAGTGAAGAAATCAAGCCAGAAGTGATCTCTACCTACCCAAAAGCGCAGGCGTTAGAAGATGGGATTCTAGTTGACATCTCCGACACGGCAGAAGCGAAAGAAGCGGGATTCAAAGCACCCGTAGTTGTGACACGACATCTCTGGAATACAATCGAGGAAGGCTTGACCGCAGCAGGACAGGACCTGAAGGGTCGCCTTTGGGATCTCTGCTGCATGGCTACAAACGCCTTCCGCGCCTATACAGGGGATAAGCATCTTGTACCATTCGAAGTGATCATGGTCGATGCGAAACAGAAACCACAGACTCTCAAACTTTGGTTGACATTCAGCGAAGTGGACGGGTTTTGTGTCATGTACCCAGAAGACTACTAGGGAGGCGAGATTTTGACTGATGATGAAGTGTCGCTAATTATTCTAATCGAGCGAGCAAGCCATAGATCCATCAAGGTTTCTGTTGGCAAGAAATCAGCGACATTTGAATTACCTAGAGGGGTTACCCCCGGCAAGCATTTCTTGACGCAGTGGTGATGGCTGACATTTACCAACACTTGGGACATAGCCTACAAGAATTCATGGACAACACCGAGTCACCGTACAAGAGTCGAGAAGAAGCAAGACGTGATCTCAATGAGTATAGAGAGCAGTACAGAAAGCTCACCCGACTAGGCCTAGATGAAGAACGGATACTGACTCTTTCCGAGATGGGAGAAAAGGAACGCAGGAAACGAAAGCGAACGCGATAGAACAAGCCACACCATCTTCGGAGTCGACACACTCGAGCTACCGGGAGGTGAGATTCTTGTCTGAGAATAAACAAGCAGCCATTCAAGAGACTGTTCAGGTTCCAGGCGTTGAACAGACAACTGTGCAAGCACCTGTTCTCGTAGGTGCGAGGGGGGTCAAACCCAACCTCAAAGGAACCTCTCCTCTGAAAATCAACTACCATGTTGAGAGTGTGACGGTCAGTGTCCAAGCTCGCCACCATACAATGAGCGCAAAGGAAGTCCAAGCCGCAGTCAAGCGCCAGATAGTCATGCGCGACATCAACGGGCAACGTGTCATCTACCGTCAAACACCATACAGGTTCGGCTATTTCGCTGCAGACGACGATGGACACATGCAACTTCAGAAACTCGACGCTCAAGACCTAGTTGCGGAGGCAAAGCAACTGGCAGAGATGAGCAAGCTACTCGCCGGAGACGGCAAGTCCGAGGAGGAAGACTCGAATGAAGTCCCGTTGGGCATCGTTGCTATGGACGGTGAACTTTTCCGTCCAATCGAAATTGACAAGACAACTGTCAGGCGGTACTTCTGTGTCGATGGGAAGGAAGAAGCAATCGCAGCACTCGAGAAGACTAGACAGTTTGACATAACAGAAGAAAACTTACGCTCATCAACGATCGCAGATCAATATCTCGTTGAAAGAGTCAAAGAAATCTTTGCGGTCGAAGAGGCACAAGACCTCGGCTAATCAGTACGGATTTGCTCTCGTTGTTTCTGTGGAGGTGAAGCAGTATGGGTACTGAAGATGCTGCGGTACTTGATGACACATACGACCCGCCCATCATTCGAGCAAGACAAGGCAGCTTTGAGGTAGACATCGACGCAAGGGACGATGAAGAACGCGAAACCCTTCTTGAAACCGTACGTAGCTGGCTCAGTAAGAACGCCCAAGCAATGTTGGAAGCGCAGACTGCACTTGCTGAATGCGCCAAGAAAGTAGGGAAGTGGACTCCAAGCATCGCAGTTACGCTGCAAAGCGACGACTACGGCCACGGGATGTATGTCGCGCTAGGCCTTGAAATCTATGCTGACCGCGTAGAGGTACAGCATTGGGAAGGCACAACCGGCGAGGATACGCATGTATTCTATCTTGGCACCATCGAACGCGTAGAAAAATCGCCTGAATCGTAGATCGCATAGTCTCTGCATAGTCAGCCTGAGGAGACTTGCTTTGGAGTACTATCCATTTCGCTTCGTACGTGAAACGGATGACGCCACACTTATCGAAACAGAAAGCCAGCGCCGAATCATAGCAAAACGAGCCTGTACAAGGCAATACAAACTACACGACGACCGCGCAAGATAGAGAGCACAGAAGGAGATGCTGCGCCACATGAGACAGTTTAGCCTCCCAGAGATCACTAGAGACGTCGAACAGATGGCTGCAGAGAAAACAGTCACCCATCAACTTGGAAAGCTTGTGCTCCACCATGTTGAAACATACATGCAACAGAAAAATGCAGCAACCATCCGGCTTACAACGGCCTGTGCCCTCATCTTGGAAGCATTCCAACTTTACGACATCTGAGAAACAAGTGGTGAGAGGTGACAACATTGGAGAAGAACAGCTGGGAGACCTCGAATATCCTAAACCTTGACTTATCGAAGATGGAACCTATAGGCGAAAACAGCGAAAACGATCCAAAGACCCGGCTACTCGGAACCATCAGAATAAACGACGTCCCATTCCATGTTGAGGCACTACAGATCAAGCGCGATAAAGAGGAAGTACAGCAAGCTGCAGACCCTGAAATGCGTGACTATTTCAATGAAATCTACGGCGCAGTTGGAGCAGAGGGCCCTCTATACCTGATTGAATACGACGGCAGAGAATACGCCATTTTCGTTTACCCATACTGCATGTAGGTGCCGTTGTGATAGACCGGCCAGTTGAAGGAGGCGATACCAGTGGGCTTGTGGAAGACAAAAATCTATTGGAGCAGGATCGCAGAGGAAGCATTCAAGACATCCTCCTCTACTGTGAGCGAGGATGATGACTGCATTCATGTAACGCCGAAAATTGTGCTCGAGGTCGAGTACACACAGGCACTTTCGGGAAGTTTTCGCGAACCGCGAATCGTCCGCGTAAGATCCGACAAGACAGCGCAGGGCTGCATGAAAACTTGGCAATAAGAGGTGAACGGGAATGAGCGGACGACGCAAATTTCGGGGAGGTGTGAATGGGGTTTGACGACTGTTCGAGAATTCGTCGAGAAGCTAGAGGGCAGCACAATACTGAGCGTGAAGCCGGACCATGAGGACCCTGAAAGCCTAGACGCACAGGTGTCTGGCTCGGAAATCAATTTTGAGGTCACTGTAAAGACAAAGACCGGCGAAGAATACAGCTTCATAGCATAGAAGGCACGGACTCCGAGCGTGAAATTTGGGGAGGCGGTTACTGCAAACTTCTGAAACTGAAACTGAGCGCAGACCAAAAAAATTGAGGAGAAGGCTGACACGTTTGGCGACCACCGATGAAAAGATCGGTTACGTCAAATCCAAGATTACAAGCAAGTGGAACTTTTACAAGAGCAGGTTCCATGTCGTAGTCTCAACACACAAGCCTCCGGTACTCCTCGAATGTTTGCTGACTTACTTGACGGAGTATCATGGAATCCCGAACAAAGAACTGAAACATTTGGATACCCTCGCAAAAGCACTAGAAACTTTTCTTGAGCTGTGTCCTCATGACCAGTGGGTGATCCATGAAGTCAAGCCACACCGACCACGTGACGACCGGCTCTTCCGCGCCATCAACATAGTAAGGCAAGAAGACGGAGAAACGCCGCTCACTTGGACCCATCTGGCTTTCTACATTGCATCAAGACACAAGCTTGCAAGAGAAGAGATCGAGAACGAGATCAGTAGTTGGATAGATGATGAAGCTGTCGGCGATGCAAAGCGGGGCGAGTATGGAACTTTCGTCGAGGTAAAGCCCGTCAGATTGTTGCCTGATGAGAGCGTGAAGTACGTCAACATTCCCTTTTCAGCCATCCTTGATCGCTTCAAGCGCGACGCAACTAAACCAAGCAAGAAAGAGGCGCCGAAAAATGGCAAAGAAGAACACGAGGAAAAATCCCACGACGGTAGATGATGTCGGTCTGATGCTGAACCATTGCGTAGAAATCGCGAGAGAAGGTGGCTGTAACGGGCCTCACAAGGCGTTCGAGGAATTCGTGAATGTCATGGCTGCGAAAGTTGGTCTCCCAAGCAGGTCGAATCTGCAGAAAGACACGATCGGTCAACTAGAACAGAAGCTGGATATTGAAAAGTTCCGTTCAACGTTAGACGACCACCTCGGGAAATTGTACACTCGCCTCGAGATCGTGAACCAGGCGATGGGTCAATGCTTCACTCCAATGGAGATAGCCGATTTCATGGTAGCCACAACAGGCTGCGAGAAACTCAAACCGGGTCAGACAATTCTCGACCCTGCACTGGGCACTGGCGTATTTCTAATCGCCGCCCTGAAAGTTGTACAGCCCGGCGTCTCCCAATTGTAACAAGTCCTTCGGAAAAGCAGTACCGTTAGCGCGCGCGGGAGTTAGTAGTTAGAGGCGCTCTCTGTCATAGCTTGCCTAGTCTCTCACTGATGGAGGCGAGTTCCAGATGGAATGTTTTGAAAGAACCGTTCAGTTTAGCGATGTGCAGTTTATGACTGCAAAAGAAAAGGCGCTCGTGTTGAAAGCGTGGGTTGCTTTTGTGAAGAGCGCGTTCAGCTGGGAGAAATTCACGAAACAACTCTACAACCACTTGATCCACCACTGTTCATTCATTGCCCACTATGACCGCTATGGGTTCTGGAGTTACTACTATGCGGACCCTTCGCAGACGACCAAGTTCATTGAACAATTCGACCGAGCAAAAGGAAACAGATCGGCGGAATACGCATATGACTTCTGGGCAACTGCATGTGACTATGAAGATATCAAAAAAGCAATGATCAGTGCAATCGAGCCGCATAAGGATCAACTGTACGGGGCAGTACGAGAAAAGCAGATAGAAACTTTGCAGAAAAGCATAGCAATGGCCAACGCGGAACTTGTAAGATTGCAGGCCACTTGAGTCAGAGCTCAAGTTTCGCTCCGTTCCGTGCGTGTCTGTTTGTGTGTTGTGTTCTTCTAGGTGTCCGCAGGCGCGATCAGCCGACTTAAGGCAGATGAGCGCACAGGTTCCAAACCCAGAGCAAGAGTAGCCGCAGAGGCAAAGCTGTGAAGGGTTTGGCGGCCTATTCTTGGAAGAACCGTGTGTGTTGTTGTGTGAAGTGTGTGCGAAAACATCCGCACTTGGCTGGAATTGCTGACGGCTGCATTGAATTTTCCTTCCAGCCGGAGGATGCAAGTAGCGGTGTATGTCTACGTTCTAATGCGGAACCGAACAGGCAACCCGACGCGCTTAAAGCCTGTACGTGAAACGCATCTGGATGGATGCGTGTGCCTGAAGAGTTTGAGGAGTTAAGTCCCTCCGAGTTCTTTTGGCGGCATAAAGACCTGGCGGGCTTCACGAATCCGATGCGTGCCATCTATGGGACGATAAGAGAGCTTGTCGAGAATAGCTTGGATGCGGCGGAGGTTCATGAGATACCGCTTAAACTGCATCTCAAAGTCACAAGGCTGGAGGAGGAACAAAAAGGAGAGGAGGGCCGCGAGGAGACTTTACACCTACACATTGAAGATAATGCTGGCGGAATTTCTAGAGAGAAGATTCCGAACGCTTTCGGCCGCGTCCTCGTGAGTTCAAAGTACAGACTCAGGCAGAGTCGCGGTTTATTTGGGCTCGGCGGCAAGATGGCACTCATCTATGGGCAGAGCATGACTCATGAACCTTTCACCATTCGCTCAAGCGTTGGCAAACGAAACCCCATCGTCGAGTACACGATGATGGTTGATATTGAGAAGAACACGCCGCGCATACTGAAGAGACGAAGACTTCAGAACCCCGGCGGCTGGCGCGGAACCGTCATTGACCTCACCACGCGTGGAGACTGGGCGCATGCTAAGCAGAAGGTCGTCGAGTACCTGACAAACACGGCCATCGCAGCGCCCTACGCCTCAATTTTCTTTGAGGATCCGGATGGAGCACAGTACAAGTTTGAGCCGGTTACGACAGATATGCCGAAGCCGCCAACTGAAACCCGTCCTCATCCGAGCGGACTGGATGTTGAATCCCTGAAGCGGCTTGCAACCGCCACCAAAACAACGAACCTTCCAACTTTCCTATGCAGACAGTTTCAACGTATCGGCCCGGTAACAGCGAAGAAACTGCTTCAGTTCGCAGGCATGCACCCACGTAAAGACCCTCACAAACTAACCAGGGAAGAACTGATTCAACTCACGAATTCAATGAACAGCTTCACAGACTTCAAGGCACCTGAGGCGTCATGTCTCAGCCCAGTAGGCGCCAAACAACTCGAAGCCGGCATAAAGAACCAACTGAAACCCGCGTTTGTCACAACGGTCGCACGAAAGCCAGCAGCATACTCCGGTTTCCCGTTCATAGTGGAAGCTGGACTCGCGTATGGCGGAGAGATTCAACCAAACGCTTCTGGGAAGATACCGATCATAAGATTCGCCAACAAGATTCCTCTACTGTTCGATGAGGGATCCGATGTAACTCGCAAGGTCGTAGACGCGGTGAACTGGCGGCTGTACCGAGCCGACACGACAATGCCCGTCGCTATCGTAACCTCAATAGTTTCAACTCGAATCCCCTTCCGCTCTGCAGGAAAAGAGATGGTTGCTGACCGCCCGGAGATAGAACGTGAACTTCTAAACTGCCTACGTGAATGTGCTAGGCAGCTGGGCCGTTACCTCTCACGCCGCCAGAGAGCGGCATACGACAGGAAGCGGTTAGATGTCTTCGAGAAGTTCCTGCCAAAACTAGCTGAGTTCTCCACACGTTTAGCGGGCAAGAGCAAGGTACCCAACATCAATCCGCTGTTGAAGGCTGTCACTAGATATCAAGAAGAAGAGAGCTCTGAAGAAGAAAGCTAAACTGCAACGTCGCTCGCATGTCCGTTTTAAAGTTATGACTTCAAGAACGCGTTCAGAGAGATAATGACGAAATCTCGCATACTGTTCTTGCTCTTGCTCATAGCTGTGGCCATGCTCATTCCGTTGACATCGTACGATATCTCAATACAGGTCAGAGACTCTGAAAAACAAGCCACACCACAAGCGTACCCATTCGGAATCCAACTAAAACCGGTCATACCTGAAGCACACGCACTAGACATCATCAATGACGATTTCGCATCCGGCCTCAACGGGTGGACGTACGGCGCCATCCCAGGATATTCTCAATGCGGCGGCTATACTCTAACGCGGGACACTGGTACTGGCAGTCCAGCGCCAAGCGGACGAGTATCCGGCAACAGCTACTCTTGCTATGCCGCCATGAAGAAGACTGTCAGTCTAAGCGGCTGGACGTACCCCACGCCGCTCTACCTGTCATTCAGCTGGCGCGCATACTCAGGGTACTACTACTCAACGGTAACAAATATGGCTCTCTACATCTATGACGGGTCCACTTACCTCTATGGCTACACTCTAATCAGCGGAGGAGCCTACGATACTGGCTGGCGGAACTGGAACCCAACTAACATTGCCAGCAACGTTGCGGGGCATAGCTCGATAACAATATATTTCCAGCTTGTTGACGCCTGGAGTTATAATTGGAACCAACAAATCTGGGCAGATAACGTTCGCCTTTCCTACACGCCGCCAACAGCTTCAATCACCATCACTTCGAATCCATTAGGTCCGGGTTATGTGGCCGTTGACGGCTCACCAATATCGACACCGCAAACCTATCCCTGGACAGTGGGCTCAGCGCACACGCTCGCTGCAACTTCTCCTGTCAGCTGTGGAAGCGGCTGCCAGTACGCTTGGTCGTCATGGAGTGATGGCGGCGCTCAGACGCACGCGATCACCGTGCCATCAATAATTGTCATAGATGACTTCGCAAGCACGGCGGGCTGGTACTTCAATAGAATATCGGCTTCCGCGAGCGGCGGCATACTAACCGGAACGATAACCGGCGGGGATCCCTACATGTGGAAGGACATCCAAGACTTCTCTGGGTCAAGCTATCCCTACGTAATCATCCGTATGAGCGTAAACTCTCCGGGAACTAGTTCCGCTCAAATCTTCTGGGTAAATGAGCAAGGAGGATGGTCGGAAACAAGGAGTCAACATTTCAACGTGATCAATGACGGGGCGTTCTACGTCTACACAATCGATCTGCGTTCAAACGCGAATTGGAACGGCAGAACCATCCAGTGGTTTAGACTCGACCCCTCCGATCAGGGTAGCAGCGGAACTTTCCAAGTAGATTACATATACGCCGCATCTGCTCCGACCACCTACACAGCCAGTTTCAAGAGGCAGTACCAGCTCACGATGGCTGTGAACCCGGCGGGCGCTGGAACCACAAATCCGGCTGTGGGCTCGTACTGGTATGATTCTGGGCAGAGTGTTCCCATTTCCGCATCAGCTGCCAGCGGCTACGTCTTCCAAAGCTGGTCCGGAGGCGGGTCGGGTAGCTACTCAGGTTCCTCAAATCCTGCCACCGTAACCATGAACGGTCCGATAAGTGAGACTGCGAACTTCCAGCTGAACACTGTGACCATCACATTCCAGCTCAATGGTATTGGTTCAGACGTTACTGGCATAATCATCACAATCGACGGAACTGGTTACACATATTCACAGTTCCCACGAAGTTTCATTTGGAGCGTCGGTTCAACGCACACTGTCGCGGCAGCTGATCCTGTTGCCGCTGGCACCGGGAAGCAGTATGATTGGACTAGTTGGACGAATGGGGACGGATTATCCGGGCCGTCCGGCGCATATACAACTCCAAGCTCATCCCAGACTGTCACAGCTAACTATGTGACGCAGTATCAGCTGACAGTGAACTCTGCATACGATTCACCTAATCCGACGAGCGGCTGGTTCAATGCGGGCACCTCTATAACAGCCTCAGTTTCTTCGCCCGTGAGCGGCCCCTCGGGTGCACGCTACGTCTGCACTGGTTGGACGGGAGCAGGAAGCGTCCCGGCCAGCGGAACAGGCACTTCCGTGACCTTCACGATGAATGCACCGTCAAGCATCACGTGGAACTGGAAGACACAGTACCAGTTGACGGTGGCTGTCAGTCCTTCAGGAAGCGGCACAACTACTCCTGCCGTTGGAAGCTACTGGTATGACTCAGGCTCACAGGTCACGATATCCGCAACAGCCGCAAGCGGCTACCGCTTCCAATCATGGATTGGCAGCGGCGCAGGCAGCTACACCGGTTCCTCCAGCTCTGCCCAGATTACCATGAATGGACCGATCACGGAAACCGCGACTTTCATCAAAGTGGTGACGATAACATTTCAAACAGGCGGCATGAGCGAAGACGCGTCCGGCACCGTCATCACTATCGACGGCGTCGACTACACGTTCTCGCAGCTTCCGAAGAGCTTCACATGGGATGCGGATTCAACCCACACAATCGCAGCCTCTAGCCCAGTGAACTGCGGAAGCGGCTGCCAGTACGTCTGGGCCTCATGGAGCGACGGAGGCGCGCAATCACACACGTACACGACGCCAACCTCTGCTCAGACGGTGACAGCTACGTACACGAAGCAGTATCAGGTGACGTTTGCCGTCAACGGAATCAGCTCCGACGCAACCGGCACCGTTGTGACAGTCAACGGCGCAGCCAAGACTCTAAGCCAGCTACCCTATACGGCGTGGTACGATTCAGGGGCCACAGTAACCTACAGCTTTGCTTCTCCAGTCTCAGCTTCTTCGGGCAAGCAATATGCTTGGTTGTCAACCTCCGGTCTTGGACAGACCGCACAATCTGGCACGTTCACGGCATCTGCCTCCGGAACCGTCACCGCCACCTACCGAACCCAGTTCGAGCTCACGATACAGGTCGACCCGCCTGGAACGGGAAACACCAATCCAGCAGCTGGAACCTACTGGTACAACGCTGGAGAGGCAGTGCAATTAAGCGCAGGCGGAAGTGGCGGCTACGTGTTTACGTCTTGGACAGGAACAGGGACTGGCAGTTACACAGGCACCGACAACCCCGCAACCATCACGATGAATGCCCCCATAACGGAGACAGCAAACTTCGCGCAGCTCGCCACGATGAGCGTCAGTTACGGGATCCTCGACGGCGGTTCGCCAACTCCGCCAACATTCAACTATGTGCTCGGAGGCGTCAGCAAGACCTACACACTCACAGAAACGCCAACACCCATCCCAACAGATCCTAGTTCGGCGTGGTCAGTGACGCCCAACCCGTTAGGAGGATCCTCATTAACTGAACGCTGGTACTCGAATCAAACCCTAAGTGGAACCGCCTCATCAACAACCCTTGTCTTCAAGTTCCAACACGAATACAAATTCACAATCCAAGTCAACAATCCACGGTACGGCACGACCGCTCCGATACCCGGTGACTACTGGCAGAGACCACAGCAGAGCATCCAAGTGACCGCTACTCCCGCAGGCAACTGCCGCTTTGACCACTGGGAACTTGACGGACAGAACGCGGGCACATCTACGCAGTACACGGTCACGATGGATGCACCGCACACGCTGCAAGCAGTCTTCAAGACGAACTCGCACCAAGTAACCATTACCGCGATCGGTACAGGTCCGGATGCCGTAAGCACCATTGTAACAGTGGACGGCGTCACCTACGATCCCACAAGACTCCCCCTAACCCTCTACTGGGAGGATGGCAGCACCCACACTGTAGAGGCAGCACAGACCGTGAGCACATCCGTGAGCGGAAAATGCTACAACTGGGATAGATGGGTGGGCGGAGGCAGCGCACGTGTCCTGCAAATAACTGCAAACAGCACACTAACTCTCACGGCCTCATTCAAGACGCAGTATCTTCTTTCAGCATACTCGATTCCGACGGGAGCGGAAACCATGAAGAATCCTG
Organism: uncultured Candidatus Bathyarchaeia archaeon; assembly: GCA_964601325.1. Classification (GTDB taxonomy): domain Archaea; phylum Thermoproteota; class Bathyarchaeia; order 40CM-2-53-6; family 40CM-2-53-6; genus CAVPLU01. The sequence continues at coordinate 3,355 of CAZRNA010000024.1, read as the reverse complement.
ACTCTACCACTGGATTCTATGACCCTGGAACCACTGTTCAGCTCACGGCTTCGAACGATTACGGTGGGCTTGCGTTTGTCAGGTGGCTTCTGAATGGGGAACCGCAGCCGCAAGGGCAGACATCCCTAACGGTTACGATGAGTGAACCGTCAGTCGCGATTGCCATGTACGAGATGAAGCAGCAGCAGAGCGTCACGGTTCCCGCTTACGATGCACTGTTCACATCATTAGCTTCCCTAGTCATCCTAGCTGTGGTGCTCGTCGCTACCAGACGACGAACCTGAGAACGAACAAGGATACCCTCCGCCCTCAGCAGGCTCCCGCTTTTTAACTGGAAACTCCAACGCTCCTGAACGCTTCATGACCCAATTTAGTGAGATGGATAAAGCACAGCAAACCAGCGGTGGGCCGAGAAAACTATACGCGCGGCTAAGCGCGTTCCTACGCCTCCGCAACTCAGGCGAAGACGGACTCAGAGACTGGTTCAGGAGTTACGCTAGTAGATTTGATGAGGAAATGCATGCGGCATTGTCAGATACCGTCCGCCAAGTCAAGACGAATATGGGAGCAGGCGCCATAAGCGTGGACGCTGAGTTCAAGCAGAGAAGCGAGCAGGATGCTGCTCAATTTCTGTCGGCACTGAACTCTGAATTGTCAAGTATGCATACGAGCTTTCTCAAGGAAGCTGAGGAACATAGTGGTCGATCCCTAGACGAATTTAACTTCGCCGCCCAACGAATCATCAAGGAGAGACTGGAGACCGTCAACAGGAAGCTTCAGGAGTCAAACTTCTCGGCCGGAAGACTTGAGCAGGTCATAAAGAACCTCTTCCAGCAGGCACAGCAGGACTACTGTACGCGCCTAGCCACTCTATTAGATCAAGAGAACGGAAGAGCACTACAAGACATAAGCACGGTGACTGGCGCCGAGCTGGAGACTGCCGGTAAGGTTATCAAAGCGCGCGTCGCCACCATCCTTGAAGAGACAATTGCAAAGGCAACCGGTGAACTGCGTGATGACGTGATTGCGGCTGCACGCGCAGAGATAATTGATGAGCTGAAGAAGGCAAAGCAGGAACTCAGAGGAGCACTCGAACGAGAGCAGAACAAGCTGCTAGATCGTTACAGCGTCTCTGCTGAGAGATACCTTGCCGAAATCCTAGATCAGACGAAGAACCGCCTGAAAGCGGATATGGAAGCAGAGAGCCGCCAGATGCTGCCAAGCGGGGTTGAAGACCTAAAGAACGTCATAGACGAAACCGCCAACGGCGTTTTATCAGAATTCGTTGAAGTCGCACGTGGTGAACTTGCTGCCGCCCTCGAAAGGTTCCGTGAGGAAAACACGAACCGGCTCAACGTCGCCTCGGCAGCTGCAACCAAATCCATCGAAGACCTTTCCAAGAGCATCGAACGAGACATCGCAGAACTCAAAGACGCCGTTGCTGAACGAACGCTTAGACTACGCAACCAACTCAGATCTGAAGAAGACGCTGTACTAGAGCGCACGGTTGCTCTCAAGAACGAAGTGGAAGACAAGCTACAAGTCATGCGTAGCAGAGCAAGGGATGCTATCAGCAAATGCGAGAAAACATTCAGCAAACTTGATCGAAAAACGAAAGAGATCCAGTCAGGCACAGAAAGTCTCGAATCACGCCATGCATCAATCGACGCCAGACTTGCGTCGCTTGCACAGAATCTCAGTGAGATGGAGACGAATAATGAGCGGCTCGTTGTGCTGTCTCTACAACTATCCGAACAGATGGAGGCGTCCATCAACGTTATTGAGAGTGAAGCAGCTCGAGCACATGAATACTTGTCCACTTTGAGCAGCCGAACTGAAGACCTACGCAGGCGCGCTGAAGAAGCCGTCAAGAACTACGAAGCAAGAGTTGCTGCTGTGAGACGAGAGCTATCCGACGAGAATCTTGAAGAGACTGCACGCAACGTTGCGGAGCAGGCTCGCCAAAAGATGGATTCCGAGCTCGAGTATCATCTGCTCGGATTCAGAAGGGAGCTTGAAGAGGTCGAAAAAGAGGTCCTCCGCCGCGCCTCAGTAGCTGAACGAGCCATGGTCCACAAAGCCACTCTACTAGTCCGCTCAAAGCGGAGCGAGCAGTACGCGAGTAGGACTCCTAACTCCCGAGAAGGCGAAGCAGACAAAGAAGAGAAGATGAGGCGCCCCGCATGTCCGTCATGTGGTAAGAGGCTCAGGTACATTTCACAGTACGCGCGATGGTACTGCGACTTCTGCCGAAAATACGCTCCAAGAGAAGTTGAACGGGAAATAGAAGAAAACTCCGAGAATAGGCTGATGACATGGTACGAGCAAATTTGGAAACGCCCCTCCGCGCTAGCTGAGACTGAACAGTAATAGACTGAAACTTATGCTTCGGATTCCCCAACAGATCGTAGGAGAATATCTGGTTCCCGTCCTTTGTGTTTCGTGTGTTCGTGTGTTTGTGTGTTTGTGTCGTGTTCTTCTAGGTGTCCGCAGGCGCGATCAGCCGACTTAAGGCAGATGAGCGCACAGGTTCCAGGCCCAGAGCAAGAGTAGCCGCAGAGGCAAAGCTGTGAGGGGTTTGGCGGCCTATTCCTAGAGGAACGATGGATGTTGTGTGTGGATGTGTGCGTGAAGGCATCTGCTCTAACTGGGACCGCATTCGACTGCATTAGATTTCCTTCCCAGTAGAGGATGCAAGTAGCGGTGTATGTCTACGTTCTAATGCGGAACTGACTGGACGCTAGTCGCGTTTTATGAGCTTTTTCTCGAGGATTATGCGACCGTATCTTTCGAAAAAGGAAACATGATCGTGCTCTTTAACGTTCAGAGCTTTACGCACCTTCACGGGAAGAACCATCTTGCCATCTTCAACAGGCCCAGCACCCAAAGGAACCATCTTCGCTTCACCTTTTCCTACAATCCGATGCGCGTAATGATGAACCTCAAGTATCCGCCTATCTTGACGTGCCTCCCGACAGACGGGACATCCGCTATCAAAGGTTACACGGCCGTCCTTATCGTAACCTTTCACGCTGTAGAAGAGCAGCTGCCCAAGCGGGTTGTTGTAGCGTACCCACTGCCCGGCGGTGAAGATCGCGCCTTCATTGCCTGCTTGGAGCACTACAATGTTCTCTCGAACGCGGAAGCCCTTAACCCTAGTTCTGTCCAATTTCGCACGGAGGAACCGCCGAACCGCATCAACTTCGCTACTATTGGACAGTTTGAAGGTTGCTTCCCAGAGAGGCTTAGGCACCCTTGGAACCCTTCTTCTCACTCGCCTTCAGTAGCTGCGGGGGCCTGTCTTCCAAGAAGGAAAAGCGCATCTGAAAGACCAGGCCGCCTACTCTTGACGCTA
>CAZRNA010000023.1:0-22431 GCA_964601325.1 uncultured Candidatus Bathyarchaeia archaeon | reverse complement strand
AGATCTTGTGTCACTCGATCGACATTGTCTGCGATCGTTCTCGTGTCCAGCACAGTGAACCTGCGCTTCTCCATAAGGACCTGACCGTTGACGATGGTGGTGTCAACGTTCGCACCATTCGCCGAATAGACGAGGTCGGAGATGATCGTTTCTTTTCCGTAAATTGGCATCATGTTAGGAGCGCGAGTGTCAACGAGGATCATGTCGGCAGATTTGCCGACTTCTATGCTTCCAATCGTACCCTCCATGCCCAGTACTCTGGCTCCCTCTCTCGTCGCTAGGTCGAGCGTCACCTGAGCGGGAAGCAATGTGGGATCCCAACGTGTATGTTTCTGCAAAAGCGCACAGAACTTCATCGTTTCGAACATGTCCAGCGTGTTGTTACTTGCTGCGCCATCAGTGCCAAGCCCCACGCATACGTGACTCTCGAACATTTCAGGAAGTGGAGCCGCGCCCCCAACCGCGAGCTTCATGTTCGATACGGGACAGTGCGCGACTTTCGTGCCGGATTCGCCGAGCAGCTTAACCTCATTTCTGCTTACCCAGCCACAGTGGGCGCCTACAACATTTGGCCCAAGGAAACCAATCTGATCTAGATATTCGACAACCTTCAGTTTGAGTTTGTTCTCGATGTCCCCCTGCTCTTTTCTAGTTTCGGCTATGTGAGTATGGACCAAAACATGCTCTTTGTCAGCTCGTGCCTTCGCCCACTGGAGTGTTTCCTCTGAGCAGGAATAGACTGAATGCGGCGCTATGGCAGGAGTGACAAGAGGATTTCCGATTCCTTTCAGAAAGTCTAGCACCTTGCTCGCGTTCTCCCTGTGGAGTTTCGGGTCAGGCGTGAGATCTATTATCACGGAGGACAGGACTGCTCGAATGCCCGTATCGCGTATGGCCTTCGCCTCGCTCTCAACGAAGAAGTACATGTCGCTGCAGGTTGTGGTCCCTGAAGCGATCATCTCTAGGCAGCCAAGCATCGTTCCCCAGTAACATGTTTCTTCCGTCATGTTGGGCTCGAGTTTCCAGATCTTGTTGCTGAGCCACTCTTGGAGCAGCATGTCGTCTGCGTATCCTCTGAAGATCACCATCGGGATATGCGTGTGCGTGTTGACCAAACCAGGGAGCAGGACCATTCCATGACCATCCACGACTCGATCAGCATCTTGTGAGATCGCGCTGCCTATCTCGGCGATCTTCCCGTCCTTGACATAGGCCGAAGCATTCCTGAGAACACTCCTCGAGCTGTCCTGAGTGACGATCCACGAGCAATCTCGAACCAGAAGAGACATGACTGATCCGTAGGCAAGACCTCTGCTTGGTCTCCATAAAGCCTTTCACAGTACGATCGTCGCGATCGAACGGATCGTCAAGCCCCCGACAAGTTATGCTGAGGGCTTTCTGTCTTGTGCACTACGAGTCATTCGATGGTTGCGTGTCTCTTCTTCAACTCACTGCTAGCGGTCTTCCGTTCTACGTGTCGGACCTTGTTGTTTCCATTCTCCTCTTGTGGCGTGAACTGGTTTCACGAATTTCCTCCTACGGCTCTTCACGAAATCTTGATACGCTAGGCACACGCGGAGTTCTACGGTTCCATTTCGGTACTTCCCACAGAACCTTTCGGAGAGCGCGTTGATACGTTCGGAATCTGTGAACATTACGATGCCACCTGGTGGCGAGAGCTGTCTTCGGTCATTAGCCATCTGAGTTACTCGTATAACTCAAACAAAGCTTTCCGATATCTCTCGTAGAGGTCGGGGCGGTTCTCCTCCAGCCAGCCTACGCTCCCATCATAGTTGGGTGCCAAGTGATCCTTGATATCCTGTTTCTTCACAGTCGTAGCCAGCGAGTTCGGCTTCAGTCTCTTGATATACTGCTCATAGGATTCCCGCTCCTTGCGCCAGGTCAGATGATCAACGGCTTCGATGATTCGATCTGGGTATCCGAGTTCCTTCAAGCGTTCGAGGGTTACATCTGTTTGCTCAACGAGGTCGTGCAAGACACCGACAATCCGTCCATCAGCATCCCGTAGGCGGAACATGACGCGGAACACGTGCATTACGTATGGGGCCCCGGCCAAGTCCTTCTGGCCATGATGCTTCTGAGCAGCAAGGAGAATCGCGTCATCCAACGTAGGAGCGGAATCCATGTTCTCACCATGACTAATGCTAAGAGTTGAGCTTTACTCCTCCGTCAGCAGCTAGCGCGTATGTCGCTTTATTCGTTCCTATCTCGTGGATTCAAGACGAGCCAGCCTACGCAAGAGAGCCAGATCCTTCTCGCAATCTTCGATGATTCTTGCCAATTCCATCTTCGCCCAAACACCTCTTCACCTATGTCCCCGTATCAAGAGAGCCCGACGACGACATGTCTAGCACTGTCGGCTATTCGATGGTCGCGTGTCTCCTTCTCAGTTCGCTTTCTCTTAGGCCGAGGCGGTGCATCAATTCTACAACGACCCCGTCCAAGAATGTCATCAAACTGATCTCAAAGACGGTGCCAAGTGGAGCCATCGGCTCATAATCCCCCATGAGCTGTCGCAAGAAGTAGTCCTTCTCGTCCGCGACCTTCGTGCGGCCTTTGATGAGCACTATCTGATCAGCCAATTTCCCAAGGTCCGAATCGGCGTAGGATGTGATGGCAATGATCTTTGCACTAATAGTTTTACCAATTTCCGCGGCCGTAACCACGAGTTTGGTTGCGCCTGATCCTGACAGAGCTATGATGAGGTCTCCTCTTCCAATAGAAGGCGTTATCGTCTCTCCCATTACGTAGACTTGGAAGCCCAAGTGCATGAGTCGCATGGCAAAGGCTCGGCCAATGAGGCCCGTTCTTCCGGCTCCCAGGACAAGGATTCGTCGATCGGTGGACACGAGCATCTCAGCCACCATCTTCTCGACTTGGTCCGGATTGACTCGCGCTAGAGACTCTCGAACGCTATCTATGAGGTCATGCGTGGCACGCTGATACCCGGCTAGCCGCAAATAGACACCGATCATACCTTGGAACGCGGTGAAGCCTCTTTACTCTTGCCATCCCGCCCCTTGCGAACTAGCCCCGTTGCACATTCACTTTGCTCGGCTGGGCCAGCTGTCAGACTAGAACCAGGGGAAGATCTTAGGCATCTTGATGGGAATATCGAGTATTGGGAGCGGGACGTAGAAGTACACGTACACCGCCAGCGTGACCATCAAGATTGTCAATGTGACGACGAGGTAGTCCGTGGCTTTCATACGGAGTACAATGAGCGGCTGACGATTTGGGCTCGCTCCGAATCCTCTGGACTCAAGGGCTTCTGCCAACTCGATGCTTCGCCTGATGGCCGACACGATGAGGGGAATCAGAATTGGTATGTAGTTCCTTATCCGTTTCATGAAGTTGCCTCTATCGAGTTCGAGGCCTCTGGATCGCTGTGCATCGATTACAGTCTGGGCATCAAGCGCCATTGTGGGAACCAGTCGGACTGATGTCGTGAACGTGAATGACAAGGTGTACGGAACGTGTGTCTGTTCCAGAGCTAGACCTAGATCGTCAGGCGAGGTTGTCATGAAGAATAGCGAAAAAGTGGACATTAGTGTGACGAACCGCAGGGTCATTGCGGCCGAGAAGACGAATGTCGATCCAAAGACGAAGTTCATGACGAATATTAGTACAGCTAGGAGGAGACCGGCTCTCATCGATCCCGCCCATTTTCTCCATGATCTTGAAGCGTAGACGATGGGTAGTTGAATGAGGAAGATGATGATCAGTGCATAGATGTTCTGGAACATAAGCGCGGCAGCAAATATCCCCATAGTCATGATGAACTTTGCGCGGGGATCCATATTGTGAATTGGAGTGGGGAGCTTCGCAAACTTGAAGCCATCAAAAACTTTCAGGGACATTTACTCTTTCCTCCCAAGTGCGTTTAGGATCGCCTGCTCCGCGGAGTAGACATCGATTGTGCGTTCAGGCAATCCATAGTTCCTGAGTTGATGCATGAGCGCTCCAATCTGGGGTCGTGTCAGTGACGCTCTGTCTAGTAACGCTTCATCGGTGAGAATATCCTCTGCGGGACGATCCCCTATGACCAATCCTCTAGACAGTAGGATGATTCGAGGCTTGCACTCTGCGACGAACTCAACGTCGTGAGAGATGATTATGACCGTCTTTCCTTGGGCGCTCAGCTGAACTATGAAGTTTCTCAGGCGATCTTTCTGTTGATAATCCTGGCCGATTGTCGGTTCGTCGAGGATTATGTGCTTTGGATTCCACACCAGCACAGCAGCCAAGGCCACCCTCTTCCTTTCTCCTCCGCTCAAGACAAAAGGCGAGGACTGTGCATAGCGGGTTAGGTCTAGTGTCTCGAGAATTGAGGCGACCCGTCTGTCGATCGTATCCTCTTCATATCCAAAGTTTCTGAGGGAGAACGCGAGCTCTTCCCGAACGGTCTCAGAGAAGAGCTGGTGGTCTGGGTTCTGGAAGACAAGCCCGACATCTCTCGAGAGTCTTGCAACACTGGAATCGTGCGTGTCGGTACCATCCACTTTGACTCTTCCTGAGCTAGGCATGAGAAGGCCGTTGAAAGTCTTCACTAGAGTAGTCTTTCCCGCTCCGTTTTCTCCCATGATTGCGACAAATTCGCCGTCGTTGATTTCGAGGTCGATACCACGTAGGACCTCCGGAGATCCGGGGTAAGCGAACTTGAGACCCTCAGTTTGAATCATCGGATCAGCATCTTCCTAACCACATCAACCGCCTCGTCCACTGTGGTAGGCGTTTCAGCAAATCGAATGCCGTCTCTCTGCAAGAGATTGAACAGCGTCGTAACTCTCGGAAGTCCTATCCCAATCAGCCGAGCATGTTCCCCGTAAACATCTTTGGGCGTTCCGTCGAGGACAATCCGCCCGTTGTCCATCACAACGACGCGATTTGCATGCTTCGAAACGATGTCGAGCCTGTGTTCAACAAGGATGATGGTGATCCCGAGCTTTTTGTTTAGGTCAGAGATGACTTCCAGGATTTCTAGTGCTGACTTCGGGTCGAGGAATGACGTAGGCTCATCTAGGATCATCACTTTGGGTTGCATGGCTAGAACGGCTGCTATCGCTGCTCGTTGCTGTTGGCCGCCGGAGAGCTCGTACGGGGGCTTGTCCTTGAGAGGGCTGATTCCTGTAACATCTAAAGCCCAGTCGACTCGTTTCCTGGTTTCTTCCCTTCTTAGTCCCAGGTTCTCTGGTCCGAAAGCAACATCTCTCTCGACGCTCAGTGAGAAGAGCTGGTTTTCTGGATTCTGAAAAACCATGCCGACATGAGGTGCCAGCTCCGCCGTTGTGTGTTGTTTGACGCTCATGCCGTCAACGATCAGCTCGCCGGCAAAGTCGCCCGAGTAGAAGTTGGGGATGAGTCCGTTGAGGCATCTGCAGATCGTTGTCTTCCCGCATCCACTCGGTCCTGTCAGGACGACGAACTCGCCGGGAGCGATTCCGATTGAGATGTCTTCGATTGAGGGTTTGGAGGCACCGGTGTATGTGAAGCTCAGATGATTCGCCTGAACAATTGACAAATCCTTCTAGCCTCACGCCATCCCAAGTGGATCTGAGGACTCTGGGCAGCTACTACTTCCGAGTCGCGCGCCATATCTTGGCTGATCCATATAGCCTTTCATTGAGTCAATAATCTGCGTTTCTCAAGATATTCTTTGAACAGCTCGACAGATCTCGTGATTACTTCGTCCAGGTTTCCTTGAACGGTTGCCCCGGCAGCCGTGGAGTGGCCTCCGCCCGCACCGTTCATCTTTTCACCTAGGATTGTGGCTAGGTCGCGCCCTAGGTGGAAGTTCGTCCCAGCGAAGAACTCGCCAGTAGAACGGAAGCTGAGTGTCAATCTATCTTTTTTCTCCCCGCCAACGATGGCCAGGTGCGCTCCTAGACTAATCAGTGACCTTGCGACCGATGCGTGATATGATCCTACTACAGTTGTCGCGACGAGCCACCCGTCGATACTATCCCAATTCATGCGGCGAGCAGATTTCAGTCGAGCAATCCGCTCCGAATTGTCCATGGGTACTCGTATAATCTTGAGCGCTTCTGTGCCATCGACGCCGAGGTCGACAAGCTTACAGGCGAGCTTCAGTGATCGCGTTGTGGCAATCGTAAAATGACCCGTTTCATATGCAAGGCCAAGAAACGCGGCTAGGGCATCCCTTTTGGTCATTCGCAGTTTCGCCGCGTCGTAGAGTTTCAGCACTACCTCGCATGCGGAAGTCGCCTTGTCATCCGATATGAGAAGGTCAGCGCGCATGCGTGTCTCTGGATGAATGGCGTGGTGATCAATCATAACTAGCGGTTTGCCGGATTTCTCAACAGCATGATGGAGGCTCCCAAGCTGCTGTAGTGTGTTTGTGTCAACCGTGAAGACGGCGTCAAATCCGCTTGGTTCCGCCTTTTCTAGAACTTGGAAGCGCATGTACTCCAGCACGCGGGCAGACACTTTGCTCACGCCGTCTGGAGAAACAACGGTCACTCTCAGTCGTCTGTTAATGTGCTTGAGGAGTCGTGACAAGAGGAATGCTGAGCACACGGCGTCCGGGTCGGCGTTCTGATGACCGATAATCAGAACCTTTCTCGAAAGTCTGGCGGTTCTTGCTAATCGCTCGATGTGTCGCACAGATTCAGCTCCCGAACTTTCGCCTCTGCGGCCGCGAACGCGGCATCAGTAGCGTCATCGATAATTGTGCCAAGCTCGGGGTCCTCGAGCTCGCTCTGTACTGCAATCTGAACGGTGACCGACAGCGGTTTGTCGCCCACACCCTCGACTGAGAGATCCAGATCATCGAGTTTCTTGAGCGAGATTTTCGACAGTATGAATTCCCGAGCAGCCTCCTCCGCCGCAGTACAGATCAATTCCACTTCCTCGTCAGTGGGGACTCGGCGAAGCTGAATGTCCACTCTTGATCCGCTCGGAGACAGTATCAACGTTGACCAGTGAGGTTATTCTGGCGCTCTGGGGGTTCGCAGCTTCTCTTGCAGTTTCTGTTGGATGTCCTTGAGCCTCTCGCGTGTCCGCTCTTCCTGCCTTCCAAGTACGGTGACCCGCGTGTTGAGGAGTTCTTTTCTCTCCTTCAGTTCTGACAGGAGTGCCTGCTTGTCTGCTTTGACTAGGATGCTCCCGACGCTCTTGTACACAGGGGTCTCGCCCGTGATTTTCTCAAGCTCAGTCAGGGCTCTGTCGGTCTCCGTCATGTCCATCTCCAGTTGTTGCTTCTGGGAGACGACGGCCTGAAGTGTCTGCTGTAACTGCTGTAGCCTAACTAGTTCTTCCTGCACTTGAGGCGGAAGCTCGGTTCCTTCACTCATCGATTCCACCATTTGAAGCAGTGAAAGGTTTTGCCCGTAGCTCTGCAGGGCGCATAAATAAGGGTTTCAAGGCCTCTCCGTTGCTCAGAGATTTCTGGAAAGGCTAATAGACGAAGTGTCGGTCTGGTTGCAGAGAAGCAAGTGGTTGCCTTTGTCTGAACTATCTCGATCAGAGGTTGAACAGATCTCGCACTTTCTCGTCGCAGAATCGGTCCGTGTTGGAAAACGAAGCGATGGGTCCGCAGAGTCAGTCGTTATCCGGTACAACACCACTGATCAGTCTTGTGTCGATTTCGCTCTGATGGTTGAAGAGGAATGCTGGAAACGGGGTGCACACACTCTGATGCGTCCGGTATGCTATGCTCGTGAGAGGATCAAGCTCTCAAACAAGCCTGAAGATTCTCTTGCGGAAGTGGAGCCGTTGCTACTTCGCATAGCCGAGACTGCTGATGTTGACATTTACATTGGCGAATGTGATGACCCAAACTTCACGGCGGGCCTTGTAGATAGATGGAAGCTCGGCGCGCCTAGCAGGCAGAAGTACAGAGAGACCATGGACGACAGGAACGTGAGATGGGCATATGTGGGTTGGCCGATCCCCTCCGCAGCGCTAGGATACGGGGTAGCGCCTGAGGAGTTTCGACGTATCCTCTTCAACAGTATCCGACAATCGTTCTCCAAGGACCTGAACAGTTACTTGGAGTATTACGGAGACGCTTTGCGTGGGAAGGAGAAAGTCAGGATCATCGCCAAGGACGGTACTGACTTGAGCTTCACGATCAAAGGCAGACCTGTGCTTCTAGACGATCCCACAATCTCGGTTGAAGACGTGGCCCGTGGCGATGTCGGGCTAAACATTCCCTGCGGAGAAGTGTTCGTGGCGCCCCTTGAAACGACCGCGAATGGAACCATCATGTTTGATGAGGTCGCGCTTCCGGGCTTCGGAAAGATAACGAACCTCAGGCTGAAGTTCGCAGAGGGAAGAGTGGTGGAAGCCAGCGCCGACGATGGTGCGGACAGGTTCAACAAGTTCCTTGATGCGAACAGCGGGGACAAGGATCGCATAGCGGAGCTAGGGGTAGGTTGTAACCCTGGCGCGAAGTACACCGGCGGCAGCATAATAGTTGACGAGAAGATCTATGGTACGATCCACATTGCGATTGGTAGCAACACCGGCTCATACCATGGGGTCAACAGAGCATCAAGCCACCTCGACATGATCAAGAGTATGAAACAAGGCGAGCTTCACGTCGACGGAAAGCTCGTCATGAAGAATGGGCTGCCGGCTCGATGAAAACATCCTTTCTTGCACGCTGATCCTTTTCGGGCTTCCTAGGTTCTGGGTGTGGTCTGGATATGGGGAAGAGACCGAGGAAATGAGAGAGGTGCTCATCCCGGGCGGCAGGCCCCGTCTCATCGGTCGCATCTTGAGGATACAGGACGACTATGATATACGGCGATGAGCATCTCAGCAGATTGCGGACTGCCCGGAATCCAGATAGCTTTCGGAAATGGGAGAGAGGAGTCGACTTAAATCCCATACCGGTAAACACACGGAAGAAGTCTCCTGGTGAGTGTCGATGGTCGAAGTGTCTATTCAGGATCGAGCCAGCGACGAGACCACCTCAGCGAATGCCGGGATTCTCCGAATCGGCAAGGTCTCAGCAGCACTGCCAAACAAGTTTGCAACAACCGCCGAGCTGAACGCCACTCGAATCGTGGGAACAAAGGACTCTCTCCCAGGAGAGGTGGTTATCTCTGCCAAACTCATGTACCCAGACTCGCTGAAGAAGATCCTCAAAGAGGATGCGACTCTTCGAGATTTCGCGCGTAGAATGTCACGCGAGGCAGGGGGATTCGAAGACGTCGCGAGACTGCTTTTTCTGATCTTCAAAGGGGAAGCGTCTTACGCCGAGGCGGAAGACCTGAGGACCCTGCTTGATCTACAATACTTCGCGGACATGGATGTTATCACAGTGCAGCAGGCAGCGGAGATGAGCCCTGAAGACTTCGCTTCGTTACTGAAGTTCGCGCAGAGATGGATGGATCAGAAGGGGATCGACAAGCCAATAATGCCCGTGATACGGGCATCGGAAACCCAACGAGAGTTTGAGCTCTTTTCCGCTCCGGCCGTGAAAAGCAAGTCCCATCTCTTAGGGGTTGACATGAGAGGTGGCTTTCACTACTACACGCTCAGAGCCGTTGAGAGGATCAAGAAGAAGAACCCGGGCATGTGGATTCATGCCTTCCAGATTCCTCCGAAGATCAGGTTTGCACGACATATGTTGCCCAGCTCCCAGGGTATGCTCATGCCATACTTTGGAGTGGACAGCTACTCGAGGTGGGTTGTGCCTCCGCCGCCCGTTCCTCTAACAAAGGATAAGATCAATGTCTTTGACAAGTCAGGATGGGGAGTCTTCAAGCGAAAGGAATGGACGGGACTACATGGCAAGAAGCTCACCTGCACCTGCCCCATGTGCAAGGGTCAGAACCTCGACGGCTTCTACGGAGGCAAAGTCCTGACCGTGCTGAGCCGCAGCAAAATCCATGACCACTACGCGCAGCAAGACGAACTGAAGAAGACCTCCGAGAGTATACGCAAACACGAGTACACTCGACTGATAAAGACCAAGAAGTATGCCAACATGTTTGTAGGCGAACTCAAGAAATCGCTTGACGCCGAAACGAAGCCTTAGCTCCCGGTCTCCGCTAGAAGGGTCATCAAGTCCCTAAGGTGAACCTCAGACGTTGTACGCCAACCGAGCGACAAGGACCCTGTCTCATCTTCCTTCAGGTACCCGTTTCGAACAAAGGCATCCATGAGGGTAAGCGTCTTCCACCTGCCGAGCTTATCGGCAATGAGCTTCTCCACCTCTTCACGCGGGGCCTTTCCCTGTTTGGTCACTATGTACGCGATCGCGACAGTCAGGGCTGCTAGGTTGTCGATTCGCCACCCAGACAGCCGTGCCTCCTTGGGTGTAAGCGTTCCTCGCAGCGCAACCAAGTATCGTGCGTCCTCCGTGTTCTCGCCGAGCGAGCTTTCTCCGATCTGTTTTGCTTGCGATTGGTCAGGTTCTACTCGCTTGACTTCAAGATCAAGCTCAGATAGAAGAGCATCAACCTGTTTGAGGACCTCTTTGTAGTTCTTCCCAATGCTGGACTTCAGTTCCCACTCCTTCGCGCCAGGCATCTTTCCGCGTTTGAAAAGGAGAAGATGAATCGCATGCTTCAGCTTCTCGCTGTAGAAGCGTTTCTCATCGCCGGCTTGTTCCATGAGTCGTCATCTCCACTTTCAGATCGGGTTCGCAGGAATAGTTGGTTGGTTGTCCTTGGTTATCGCAATCGGGAAGCTGACTAGCCCGGCAGTAGTCTTCTCGGTTGGTGTCGCCAGTGACATTAGTTTCAATTCGCCGGCGTCCCGCAACATCTTCGCATATCCGTAAGTGAGCAGGAAGCTCGCGTAGTATGCTCGCTGGACGGTTTCTCGGTATGAATCGCGCCGAATGAACGACCAATAATTTATGGGGCCATCCTCATCGGTCTGTGCTCGAAGTTCCTCCCACAATCCGCGGAGGCTCTTCGCGAACTCCTCACGGGTCATAATGCCAGACTTCACAAGCGAGTCTAGGTCAGCTGCCACGGGTTGGGCTGGTCTTCGTAGTGCTAGCCTCTTTCTTCTTTCCTCATACGAGAGTAGCTGATCCCAGTAGGCGAGTCCTTCTCGGACTGCATCCACGGTCAATTGCTCCCTTTCCACTATCGGATGCCAAGACTTGAGGAAGATTTCACCGAGTCGCTTGATAGAGAGCGAGCGGAACTTCCTCTCCAGCATCTCAGGATTCGTGTAGAGTGCGCTCGACTGATATCGGAGCTGACTCTTCTGGAGGCCCAAGACTTCTGCTAGGTCCCTGATAGTCTCGGCGTCGAGGCAGTGGTCATCAAGCAAGTCCCAATGTGGAAAATACTTCCGTAGCGTTTCGACTGCGAGGCCGATGTCCAAGAAGAAGGGGTTGAACTTGTGCTCTCTGATAGCCTCAGATGTTTGGATGAGTTCGCGCAGTTCCTTTCTGCCAGATGTCAATCTGACGCGTTCGGGCTTCTTCTCGGCTGCAGTCAACTACTTCACCTGTGATACCACAGAGCTGCCCTCTATGTTCTGGACCACGACGACATGCACGTCAGTGTCAGGCACTGTTACTTGTCCTGGCGTAATGGCTATGTATTGCGTTTCTCCCAGTTCTCTCGCGCTTGCCACGATGAGTTTGGAGATGACTTCTCTGTTCTTCGGGTCCAAGTGCACGTCGAACTCGTCGATCGCCCTGAACGGGGAGGCGATGTGCTGTTGCAATGCAAGCAGGAAGGCCATTAGTGCGATGCTTCTTTCGCCTCCACTTTGCGTGAGTGAGTCAAGGCGTGTAGGTGGTGCGCCCTTGAACCCTACCAAGATGTCGAGTCCAGCCTGTTCGACCTTCTTTCCGACACTTAGCTTGAGCTCGCCGGTCGCTCCGACTTCCCCGAGAATCTCGTTGTAGCGAGCCTCAAGGGAATGTAGGAATGTGGAGACCACGTCTCTCCACCGTCCAAGCCGCTTTTCTACCTCTGTGATGACCTCCTGCCTGTTTCGTGCCAGTTGCTCAGCCTTCCCGCGCAGATCCTCGTACATGCTGGCGTACGAGCTGTACATCTTCTCCACGTCCTCGGAGAGGTGAGCAAGAGGCCGGAGTTGTTCCTCGACTGCGCCGATGTCCAGTATGATGTCAGATAGCTTTCTGGGATTCTCGAATCGTGGCCCCATCTGTTCGGCATTCACGCGCAGCGGCTCGATCTCCTCTTCTAGCATCTTTCGCTGAGCCTCCAAGTCCGCTAGCTGTTCGCTAAGCAACTTCCTCTTGAAGCCAAGAACTTGAGTGTCAACCCTTGCGTCTATCAGGTGTGAAAGCTCGCTCTCTGTCCGGGCGTCCAGGTCCTGAAGCGCCGTCTCTTTCGTTTTGAGCCTTTCCCGAGTCCGTCCGAGCTTCTCTTCTGTTTCGGCCCGAATATGACCGAGGGCATCGAGCCATTCTCTCATCGCTGCCGGGAATCCTTCATCCCGATCAGGCATCTGGGCTTGTGCGTTTAATTGTTCGGGGTTCTCCGTATTCACGGGTTGGAAGAGGCGCTTCTGGGTCTCTTCCCTGAACCTCTGGACCCATTCGACTGAGGAGCTTCCTGCGGCTTCCTGGCGTATCAGCTCAATGTATGTCGCGTGGAGTTCGAATCGTTCTTTCAGATGTCTATCATATCTCTCTTGGCGGCGCTTAAGAGACTCGTCCGCCTCAAGGAGCTTCTGATCAGCGCTCTCGATCGTTCTCGCGCGCGATTCGACCCTCTCTTGAATGCGAAGTAATGCTTCTTCTCGTTTCTGAATCCTTCCCCAAGCCATCTCTCTCTTCAATTCAGCAAGCTTGCCGTCTAGTGCTTTCTTCTGGAGGAATCGTTCGTGTTCTCTCCGCCAATATTCGTGGGTCTCCTTTGTGGTCTCTAGGACTTGGGCGAGAGATTCTTCTTCTCCAGCAGTTCTTGTCAGCCGTTCTTGTGCCTCGAGCACGTGGGATCGATATGATTGGAATCCAACTGCCTCCTCGAGCATCTTCAGTTTGTCGTTAGCGGAGATCGAAGCGAATCTGCCGACCATCAACTGGTGCATGATGACTAGGATATTATCGGGGTTCAGACCGTATCTTGCGAGGGCGTTCGTAACTTCGTTCTTTGTGACTGGATGGTCCTGAACGAGGTACTGGTAGCTGCCGTTTCGCTTCAGAATACGAGTCACGGTTACCGTGTCGACATGGTACTGCGGGAAGGGCTTGCCATGCTCTCTGGAACGATTGTCAAGCTGAAGTGTGATGCGTGCCTCGTCTGCTCGCCATCTTATCAGATCGCTTAGGCGACGAGCTCGTTCCGTGTATGTCTGACCCAAGACGACTGATATCGCGAGGAGGATGGAGGACTTCCCTGCTCCATTGGGTCCGCAGATCAGATTTAGCCCTGACTCTAGGGGGACGTACGCGTTTTCGTACGACATGAAGTTTGTCAGAGCTATGCCTTTGATCATCCATCGGATCTTCCGGGTCGGGTAGCGAACCGTTCAGCTCGGTAAAAAGTTTCGGGGTTCCAACACACACGTGTGCCGTGCTCAAAAGGCATGATTCGAGCCTAGTCCCAGAAAGGGCGAGTCTGAATGTACCGTAGTTTGGCCTTGAGGAGATCTGCATAGAAATCCTCGTCTCGTACATGCATCTTGGCAAGTACGCTTGCAGCCGTTTGGGGACCGACGCCCCAGGTGAGCAAGGCTATGGCTGCTTGTCTGCCGTATGAAAGGACCAAGTCTGCCGCCCGCCTGGCTCTGCTCAGAACTGCCTGCTCTTCTTCCGTAAGCTCTACCCTTGACTTCCGCTTCTCCAGGATCTGAGGAACATCTGATCTGACTTTGCTCTTCAAAGCAAGCAGGCCTGATCCGCAAGACTCGCACTTTGGGAACTCCGGAAGCTCCTCAACGCGTTCTTCCTCTAGGCTAGAACCGCACTGCAAGCACAGGAACTCCACCTTCTGTGCCAGAAGAGACGCCCTCATGCGCGAGAGGTTGTCTTTCTTTGTGCTTTCAGGTGCAACCATCTCCGCGACTTCCACAAGTTTGTTCAGCATGTAGAATCCCTGTGGGGTCGGAGATTCTTCGGATAGCACGGGGATAACGGCTGTTGTACCATTGGAAATCGAGGTCATCACCTTCTTTGCTGTGGTCAGGTCGACTTTCGTCAGTTTGGCCTCTCGCATTGTCTCCTCATGAATCGGTGTTGACTCGAAGCGGGCGGATAGCTCGAGTAGCGCCCGGTCGCTGAGGAATATGCCCCGAGGAATCGCTCCGAATCTCTGAGCGATGAACTTCATGTTGTATGCGAAGGGAAAGCGTCTTTGAGCGTATTCAGAGAACTTCCTCTCAATCGTCCGGTCTGACATTGAGAAGAGTTCCTTTGAGATATTGTTTAGACTGTCACGAGAGATTGTTTCTGGTAGTTCGATCAGGATACGGTAGCCGTCGGCCCAGACGTTGTTTACTCCGTTGCGTTCCGTCAAGAATTCATCAAACGCATAAGCGACAGCTCGGTTGACTGCATCCCCGAATGAGGTGTGTATTATGAGGTATCGCCCAAATGCTTCAACCAGAACCGTCCGATCAGTCGGCACCGGGCAGCCTTTCCTAACGTAGTCCTGGATTTCCTCGGTAATCCTTGTGGCAGCGAGTCTCTCGATGGAGTGGACGCAGAGGTTTGTGACTGTGCGTTCCTTTCCAATCGCCTTCAGACTTGTCTCAACCTCGCCCCTTATCTTTGCGACTTCTTGTGCGACCTCGAATGGGACAGGTAGAATCTCGCCGTCCCAGCCTGGGATAGCAGCGGTCGGGTCCTCGATTGGAACAACGTAGATGTTTCCGTCCTCTCCGACTCTCGTGATCTCCCATACGCGTCCTCGACAAATGAAGTGAACACCCTTTCGGGCGTGCAGTAGAACGAATTCTTCGCCAAGGATTCCTATTTTCCGTTGAGTCGTAATATCGAGTATCGAATATCTGCGCTCATCAGGTATCATGGACAGATTCTGATAGTAGTACAGTCTCGTCCTAGGAGCTCGCGTCAACACCCTACCTGTTTTTCGGAGCAGACGTCGCTCTTCCATGAACGTTACGACGGATCGGAATTTCTTAGCGGTAAGTTTCTGGAAAATGCTGGATCTTCTGACAATTGAGAGCATGTCTCTCAAGCTTGCGCGATCGCTGTCCATCAGAAGGCCGGCAACTTGGTGAGCCAGAACATCAAGAGCATTCGAGTGAATCCGCATTGGTTCCAGCTGTTGCTCCCTTGCCCTTCTTGTAATCGCAATCGACTCAAGCGCGTCTTCAGGATAGGCGCATATCAAGACCCCTTCAGAGATGCGGCCGAGGCGATGACCAGATCTCCCGACACGCTGGATTAGAGCGGAGACCTGCCTAGGCGACATGTATTGAACAGTAAGGTCTGCACTGCCGATATCGATTCCTAGCTCCAGAGTCGATGTGCAAATGATCCCTCTCAGACTGCCTGCCTTGAATTCGGCTTCAATGCGTGAGCGTTCTTCACGCGAGAGCGAGCCGTGGTGCACTGCAATGCGCTTGTCCAGTGTTCCGAGTCTGAGACCTAGCATCTCAGCATGTTGCCGGCTATTGACAAAGATCAGAGTAGAAGTATGAGTCTCAACAAGTTCTTTAATCCTCGAAATTCTAGCAGCAGCATCGGGGCTTGTGTAAAGTGACTGAGCAAGATCGTGATCTTCAGGAGTCGGGTAAGGATACTCAATATGATACTTGACTTCTTTCTCCAAGTTGACCCTTACTATCTCACACTCCTCACGTGGCCCAACAAGGAAGCCCGCAACCATTTCGGGATCGCCGACGGTGGCGGAGAGACCAATTCTCTGAAAGCGCCTTCGCGTGATCAATCTCAGTCGTTCTAGGGCGACCGTGAGCTGTGCTCCGCGCTTGTCTTGGGCAAGTTCATGAATCTCATCAATGACGACTGCTTGAACAGTTCTCAGGTGCCTTCGCATTGCCTTGCTGGGAAGTATCGCTTGAAGCGTCTCAGGAGTTGTTATGAGCATCTCCGGAGGATCCTTGGATTGCTTTCGCCTCTCGGATGCCGAAGTATCTCCATGGCGAATCTCGCATCGAACTCCGATTTTGGCCGTGAGTTGAGTTGCTCTCTTGAAGAGGTCTCTGTTCAGCGCACGAAGAGGCGTCACGTATAGAATCGCAATTCCCTTGCGCCTCTTGTTCGTGATAAATCGACTCAGCAGGGGAAGAAGCGCCGCTTCTGTCTTTCCGCTTGCTGTCGGCGATACCAGCAAGACATTCTTGCCGCGGAGAATGTGGGGTATCGCCATAACTTGAGGTTGCGTAGGCGTTTGAATCCCAAGATCTAGCAGTGCTGCACGAACTGGATGCGCCAGAGCGTCGAACACCGAGACACGTCCTTTCGGCAATGAGTTTCTCAACCCCTATGTTGGAGACCGATTTTTCACAGCGACTTTGCGTGAAGAATAGCCATAAGGGTTCGCTATTGGCCTTGGCCTCCGAATGGGCACGAGTATGTTCTCCCGTAGTGGCTGGAGAGAATCGTACATCGATTCTGAGCGTTGTTGATTTTGAGCGAGACGAGACGTTTATATAAGATGTGGCTGCGTTGCAAGCGCGCCTTCGCGGAGTGACGGCGAAGATTTGAGGAAACTGGGCAAGGTCCTTCATGTGTCGAAAAGCCATGCCCTCATCGTGAAACTTGATCCTCCGAGATTTGTACGACCGGGCACGAAAGCCTGTGATAGTAAACTGAAGAGCGTCGGTGTCGTGATGGACATCCTCGGCCCAGTTTCTGGACCATACGTCTCCGTGAAGCCAACGATTGCCAAACCAGAATCGGTCGTCGGACGAACAGTATACGCCCTTGAAGACTGATAATGGTGGAAAGATGGAAGACCCACAAGCAGATCCAGTAGAAGCCGTACAATTCCAACCGAGAATTAGAGTCTGCCCAGAGTGTGGCGGCTCTAAGTTGATGCGAGACTACGATGCTGCCGAGATTGTGTGCGTTAATTGTGGATGCGTAATTGCTGAGAAGATAGCTGATACTCGACCAGAATGGCGTGCATTCGACGACGAACAGAAGGCGAAGAGATCTCGCGCAGGGGCGCCTCTGACTTTTACAATTCATGACAAAGGTCTCTCGACAGTCATTGACTGGCGAGATAGAAGAGGAAGCGGTCGACAGATGACTGCGAGCGAACGCCTCGACATGTACAAGCTTCGCAAATGGCAGAGACGAGTGCGCGTTTCGGATGCAACGGAACGCAACTTAGCAGTTGCTCTCTCTGAATTGAGTAAGCTGGCCTCAGCGCTGAACCTTCCGAAGAACCTTCTCGAAACCGCTGCTGTCATCTACAGGCGCGCTATAAAGAAGAGACTCATTCGTGGAAGATCGATTCACAACGTGACTGCGGCAGCGATCTACATGAGCTGCAGACAATGCGGTGTTCCGAGGACACTGGACGAGATCGCGACCGCAAGTAGCCTGAGCAAGAAAGATATCGGCAGGAGCTACCGCTTCATGGTCCGAGAGCTCGAAACTTTCGTGCCCCCATCCACAAGTCGACACTATGCAGCTCGCTTCAGCAACAAACTGATAATCTCAGGAAAGGCTGAGGCGATGGCGATTCGCATCCTTGAAACAGCGACACGAATGAAGCTGACAAGCGGCAGGGGGCCGACTGGAATCGCGGCTGCCGCAACGTACATCGCAGCTGTGCTAACGAACGAGCGGAAGACACAACGTGAGATAGCCGAGATCGCCAACGTCACAGAAGTGACCATCCGTAATCGTTACAAGGAACTACTTGAGCGACTCTTCATCGAAGTTCCAATGTAACGCGCCTGTTCCATGCATTTGTCTGGCTAGTTGCGCCGGCTGCGATCGCAAGTGCTAGCGACAGTCTACTGTCCTAGGGAAATGGAGTGCGCAGCCTACACGTGTTGAACGTCTACGTTTCCGGATGCCTTCAGAATCCAGTACATCTCAGGCGGAGTCCGCAGGCCTACGTCTTCTGCGAAGATAAATGGCAACGATCACCAGAACGACAACGACTCCAAGTCCCAACGCAAGGAACGGAACTGAGAGCAACTGGCCTTCGATACCTGTCCTGGTTGTCGCAGTAGTCGGTAGCTCCAACACAACCGCGAACGTGATCGGGACCTTGACGACATGGTTGAACTGAAGGTCATCTACGTAATACACCGAAATTGTCGCCTCATGGATTCCCTCAGGCGCGGTCGAGTCGACAATTGCCGTTACGCTGAACGGCGCCGGCGCATTCGGATCAACTTGCCCAACGTATGTTGGCTGGACGGTACCTTGCGCAAACGTTTCACCGGCATCGATGGTCACATTCGTATACATCGCAGACACCACTCCCCGGTTCAGGATATTCCCCGAAACCGTTACCTCCTGGCCAGGAAGGACAGGATCTGGATCCACAGTAATCTCGTAGACCGCGATTTCGATCCACCCACGGACTAAGAATGAGATCGCGTGATTCTCAGTAGTCAAGGTTGTCTCCCCAGCGGCCTTGTACAGAGCAACGACGCTACCTTGTGGTGTAGTTCCTGCAGCTGAGGACGGAGCAAATACCGTGAGGTTGGCATGGATTGACTCTCCCGGTGAGAATGAGTTTCGAATCCAGTGGTTGTCACCAAACAACACTAGTGGTGGTGGAATAGTCAGAGCGATATCGAAGTCTTTCAGGTATTGGCCAACATTAGTGATCTCGATCGTCAGTGTGTTGTTTCGAGCCGCGACCAGCACGGTGCCTGAGGAAGTAACGGAAAGGTTTGATGATGATGCATGCCCTACCTGAACTCCTGCCGCTATCACTGCAATGAATAGAATGGCTAGGATGGCCATGCTTGATCCTCTGGTGTTTCCTTGGCTAGCCATCGCGCATCAGCTACAGATTGGATCGTGCAAGCACGTTGTCGAGATAAAAAGGTAGGCTTGGTCGCGAGCGCCCGTGCAACGGGGTGGTTTGATCCAGTCGCCCGCGTCTAGTGCGACTCGGGATGTTTTTGTATGCGAGAATGACGGCCCGGACGATGGGATGTGCGGCGTTTCTTGTGTCTGCGTAGGCCAATCGAGAAGACGTCGTCTCCGATTGACCATTCCCTGACAAGTTCACCGCGGGCTTTTGCGCTGTTGGACTGTTGCGCTACTAGCGTCTGCGCTCGCACTTCGCCTAGGATGTAGTCGTGTCTGTCCTTCACAGATGATGATGTCTCATCTGTTGGTGCGACCACATCAACGTCGACGAAATCGTCCACCCTGAGGTCCATTTCCTTGCGCATCTGTTGAATTCTTCTGACCAAGTCGCGCGCGAGACCGTCTGCGATCTGATCCGGAGAGAGCGTTGTGTCAATGGATACTCTACCTCCCTCAAAATCAGCAGCGGGTTCAGTATCCTGTGCTTCTTCGATGAAACTCACGTGCTTGTCGTAGATCTTCACTTTTTCGGAGTCGATTTCGATTTCGACCTTTCCCTGCGATAGTTGCTTCCTAAGATCCTGGGGATCCATAGCCGTCAGCCTTTGAGCCACTTCTGCCGCTCGCGACTTGAGTTCAGGGCCAAGTACGGCCATGATCGGGACAGTTCGAAGGGTGACGCTCTCTTTCGATTCAGACGGCGGAGACACATTCAGAGATCGAGTGTTCATCTGATCGAGAAGGAGAGTCTTCATCCGCAGCACGGCATCGCGAACTTCATCCTTTCCGGTGACAACGTTCACAGTCTTCACCGGTTGCCTGAGCTTGAGGCCTGCCTTCATTCTCGCCATCGCAGCCGCAGAGATGACTCGTTGGCAGATGTCGAGTCGTCTCTCCAGGTTCTCATCCCGCCATGCACTGTTTGGTTTGGGCCAATCAAGTGCATGTATTGTGACATGCGGTTTGGCCATGGCCGGTCGGAACATGCCTTGATAGAGTGCCTCGGCAATGAATGGAGCAAAAGGAGCCATCATTACTGAGGCCCGACCGAGTGCGTGAGAGAGGACCGCATAGCTGGCGAGCTTGTCAGGGTTCTCTTTCTCAACCCATGTTCGCTTTCTAACGAGTCGAATGTAGTTGTGACTGAGATCCTCAACAAGGAAGCTCCTCAGAGCCCTCACGGCCTCATGGATGCGGTAGCCCTCCATCGCTGAAGTCACAGACTCGATCGTGTGCTCAGTGCGGCTCATGAGCCAAAGATCCTCTTCCCTCATACGCCGCTTCATCTTCTCAGGCGGATGCTCGGCTGGGTCAAACCTGTCCAGATTCATGTAGGTGCTGGCAAACACGTACACATTCCAGATTGTCTGAAGGTCTCCGGCGATCTGCGCGAGAACCTTCCATGAGAATCTCAGATCTTCCCAAGGCGTATTCTGCAGTACGTATAGTCGAAGCGCGTCACGCCCATGCCGGTCGATCGCTTCTTGTGGTACTACGAAATTGCCAAGCGACTTGTGCATCTCGCGTCCTTGCTCGTCAAGCATGAACCCGTGCATGAGCACTGTCTTGTATGGCGTCTCCCCGAACGCCACTAGTCCAGCTTTGAGCAACGAGAAGAACCACCCAGAGATCTGATCGCGCCCTTCCACGATGAAATCCGCTGGCCACCATTTCTTCGCTTCAGTCTGACTCTTCGGATATCCTAGGCAGGCATAGGAGGAGACCCCGGAATCGAACCATCCTACCATCACGTCTGGAAGTCTCCTCATCTGGCCTCCGCAGGCGCATTTGAGCCTGACTTCGTTAACCCAAGGCACATGCAGCTCCTTGGGTACCCTGTTGTCGATGCTCTTTTCCTTCAGCTCATTCAATGAACCAATAACTTCTCTGTTCTTGCAGGACTCGCACACCCAGATTGGAAGCGGTGTACCCCAGAACCTCTGTCTAGAGATGACCCAATCCCTTAGTCCTTGGAGCCAGTTGCGGAACTGATTTGCGCCGGCCCAGTCTGGGATCCATCGGGTTGCCTCGATGTCGGCAATCATCTTGTCGCGCATTTGAGTTACTTTTATGAACCATTGATCGGTCGCGCGTATGATAAGCTGGGTGTGGCACCGCCAGCAGACAGGACTTCTGTGAACTATCTCACCAGCGAAGAGGAGTACTCCCCTCGCTTTGAGGTCCTCGATTACCTCTGGGTTTGCTTGTCTGACATCCTTGCCAGCATACTTACCTGCTTCAGCAACCATCCTGCCTTGGTTGTCAACTAGCATGACGACCGGAAGTCCGGTCCGGCGTCCAACTTCATAGTCCTCTTCTCCGTGCCCGGGTGCCGAATGTACACATCCAGTTCCATCCTCGAGGGTCACATACTCGGCGCTGAGCACGACGCGATGACCACCGATCATGTGAGCTTGTGCAGGGACTATGTCCGCTAGCGGGGACTTGTATCGAAGGCCCTCGATCGTTTGCCCCTTGAACGTCTCGATTAGCTCAAGGTCTGCGCCGGTTTCTGCGGCAACATGCGATATTCTCTCCCTTGCCATGATGTAGACTTCGCTGCCGCATCTCACGCGCGCGTACTCGTATTCTGGGTGAACCATCACGGCAGTGTTCGATGGCAGTGTCCAAGGTGTAGTAGTCCAGATGAGAATATACTCGTTCTCACGTCCCTCAACTGGAAACTTCACATAGATGGATGGATCCCTCAGCTCGCGATACTCCAAGACAACCTCATAGTCGGAGAGTACAGTCTCGCAACGTGGGCACCAGTGGACAACTTTCAAACCATGTTCCAGAAGGCCGTCCTCGTTCGACTTCTTCACAGTCCACCATACAGACTCAACGTACGCGTCATCGTGCGTGAGATACGGCCGTTTCCAATCCATCCAGACTCCGAGGTCGGCGAATATTCGGCTCATGGCCTTTGAGTTGTTGTTGGCAAAATCCTTGCATTCGGAGACGAACTTGTCGAGGCCGTAGGCTTCCATATCTCGCTTCTGCTTGAAGTCGTGTTGCCGTTCAATAGCGAGCTCGATTGGCAGGCCATGGCAATCATATCCTGGCTGATCTCTACAATCGAAGCCTCTTGACCTTTCGTACCGAAGGACTACGTCTTTGACGACTTTGTTCCAGCAGGTGCCAATGTGAGGCGTGTCTGATGAGGGGAAAGGAGGGCCGTCAAGGAAGTAGAATTTCTGGCCGTCAGATCTCTGCGCCTTCACTACGTCGTAGGCGCGCGTCTTCTTCCAGAGGCTTTGTACGGTCTGCTCGACTTCTTTCCAGTTGTAGGTCTTTGCTAATGCTCCGATCTCATGTTTCAAGCAATATCATCCTCAGACTGTTTCCTCACCGCACCTCGTGAATCTAGGGTAGGGTGTTTGCAACATCCCGTGCCGTTCAACATCTATTTGCGGGCGGCCGAGGCTAGGCAAGAACTTCGATTTCTCGGTCACCTGTCACTATAGCCACCCGCGGCCAGCTTATACCCCGGACAAGTTCTATTT
>CAZRNA010000022.1:21753-22883 GCA_964601325.1 uncultured Candidatus Bathyarchaeia archaeon | reverse complement strand
CGCAAGAGTCCCGCTGCACATCGTTTAAGGTGTCAGCTACCCCGCATTTTCTTGGCAAGCTTGCGTGAGCGAATCCCACTATCTTCACAGCCCCCTGTGATCCCCCCTTTGTCGTACACGAGGTGACAAACGCACCACCTACGAGTACAGTGTATACATCACAAATCCGCGTACGGCAACCGCATTTCGTGTCCGCTGGGTTCAGTTCGTAGCGAGAGCTTGTTCTCTCGCGCACGGAGACGTGGCTGTATGCCTGCTAGACATCAGGTTCGGCATGTCTGTGCGGGTGATATCCGATCAACGAGACCTACATACAAATACGTGGAATCGTAGGATAGGCGTCTATGCTTCATGAGAGCGATTGGTGGTCAGCTTGTCTCTCAGCGCCTTTCTTAGCGGCATTATCGCAGGATACGGCATTGCGATTCCAGTGGGTCCGATTGCCATTCTAATTCTCGAATTTGGTCTTCGTCGCGGATTCCGGATCGCTTTCAGCGCGGGGGCTGGTGCAGCGTCAGCGGATCTGATCTACGCCACTGTCGCTGCCGTCGCCGGGACATTTCTGGCCTCGGTTCTCACGCCGTACGCATCTATCCTGCGGGTTGGAAGTGCATTGGGATTGATCGCCATAGGGGCATGGTTGCTGTATCATCGGAGAAAGGCCTCGGACCACGTCAACAGGTCTCGGTTTGGTGCCGCGAATTGCCCGCAAACCTACGGAATGATTCTCGGGTTGACCATTCTCAATCCTGTTACCGTGACCTATTTCACGACTTTGATCTTGGGGATGGGAGCGGACTCTTCTCAATCTCCAATGAATGCAGTCCTATTCATCTCCGGCGCGTTCCTAGCATCTTTGTCTTGGCAGAGTCTCATAGCAGCAATCGGCGGCATAGCACACAAACGTCTTCCCGTGAAGGTGCAAGCAGCCACATTCGCGGTCGGCAATCTCGTGATAATCGCATTGGGAGTCGCGATATTGCTGGGGCTCCATATCTAGAATGAGTCGCCTGTTTCTAGGATAGGATCCGCTGCTCCTTCGTCGCGGTCACTTTCGGCGCGCATAGTCTCTTTCGAGGGCTGTGACGTATTTGTCCCACATCTCACTTGTCTGCCTCGCATCTTCCCTT
>CAZRNA010000022.1:19065-21653 GCA_964601325.1 uncultured Candidatus Bathyarchaeia archaeon | reverse complement strand
CACCAGTCATAAACGAACTTCAGAGGAGCCTTGATGATCTTCAGAACATGAATGGTGTGGCTTCTAATCAAGTGACTAGTCCTTCTCGATACACTACGCGCCTAGCCATTTCTCTGTTTGGGCAAGTGGTTTGAGCAGCATATGGCTGTGGAAGACTGCTCGGTTGATGTGAGGTTCCTGAACTCTTCTATTGTGCCATCTCGCCGCCGCTGATGAAATAGACCTCGCCCGTGACAAACGACGCTTGGTCGCTGGCAAGGTAGACCGCCAGAGGTCCTATTTCCTCTGGTCGCCCCGCTCGACGCATTGGAATCCGGCCCACGATCTTGGGGCCCATCACGGGATCATCCAGTGCCGGAGCATTCATGTCCGTTCGGAAATAACCCGGTGCAATTGCGTTGGCGCGAACGTTGTGACGCGCGTTCTCCAGAGCAAGCACACGAGTGAGTGCAATGACGCCTCCCTTGCTCGCAGCGTATGCGCCTAACCCCGGTGGACCCTTGACCCCTGCGACCGACGCTATGTTGATAATGGCGCCGCTCTTCTGCTCGACCATCAAGCGCACGACACCACGACAGCTGTAGAATGTTCCGGTCAGATTCGTGTCGATAATCAGCTTCCACACGTCATCATCTGTGTCTGCGACGCGCGATACCCACCCTACTCCTGCACTGTTCACCAGAACGTCAATACGCCCGAACTCTTTCTGTGTTGTGGCAACCATCTGTGCAACGGATGCACTGTCAGTCACATCGACCTCAATTGCGAGCCCCCGACGGTTTCTAGCACGAATCTCATTCACAACTCCCTCGAGTTGTGGGCGAGTGCGGCTGGCAACAGCTATGTCCGCACCCGCTTCGGCAAATGCAAGCGCAATCGCGCGACCCAAGCCGCGCCCACCTCCCGTAACGAGTGCAATCTTATTGCTCAACTGCGACATCGAATCTCATCCCAAGCCTCAGTGGTAGAGCCGGGGGTACTTCTCTGTTTGCTAGCCAAGCTTCTACGAGCTACAGATCGTTGGGACTGTGAGAACCTAGATTGAATCGAGGTAGAACTGTGTGACTTGCGTCGCGTCAATCGAGGAAGTGCACATTGATGTGAGCATGTTCGTGCCGTCATGGAACAAAGCAAAAGCAGGTTCCGGGACAGGGGTCTATTACTCCGAGTATCCTTCGGGTTGCGCCTTTGTCAGGGTGACCAGCTCATAGTCTCTCTTTCCGAGCCCCATCTCTTCAGCATGTTCAAGTTGGATTTCTGCGAGATGCAGCATCTTTCCGGTCTTTGGGTCTTTGGAGTCATGTGCCACCGCAAACTTGTCCTTACCGCGTTCTATCTTGCTGACAACAGATTCAGGATTAGGTTCTGCCCTGTTGACCGCGTCAAGGCATGCTTGGTCTACGGCGACTGGGTCGCGTGATCCGAAGATGCCAATATCATGAACCAGTAGTGCGGGTCCTACATTCCAGCAGTCACATTTGTCCGAAATATCAATGGCCAAGTTGACGTAGTAGAACTTCTCAGCGCCGATGGATTTGACGACACCCAGAGCATTTTCAACGAACCAAGGAGCCTGTTTATGGTCAGGCCTCCAGGTAATTGAGATGGCCTTAGCACCAATGCGACTGCAGACACTTCGACAGTGCATGCAGGAAATGCACTTTGCCGAGTCGATCTTTGCTTTCGCGTTCATCGTAATACACCTCACGGGGCACACGTGAAGGCATTTCGCGCATTCAGGCCCCCGGCATTTCTGGGGATCGATTTTCACATCGCGGAGGCTGTGCATTGTCGCCTTGCCCCGTTTGCCAACCAGACCTATGCCAAGATTCTTGAGGCTGCCCGCTATGCCGCCATGAAGATGCCCCTTAGCATGGCTAAGGACTATGACATGATCAGAATCCAGAACAGCGGATGCGACATCGACTTTCTTGACGAACTCGCCATCTATCTCAACATCGAAGGTATCCGTTCCCCAGTAGCCATCAGCCATGATGATCGGAGCGCCTAGCGTCCCTTCGCTGAATCCATTCAACGCACCCATGGTGATGTATTCCGGTGCGGTCGTCCTTCCTCCATACGATCCTTCGCCACCATATCCTAAGCCGCAGGACTCGGCCACGAAGGGCTCTGCTCTTTTTGACCGGAGGAGCTCGACGACCTTGCGCACGTACGCGGGACGGATGTAATTCGTATTGCCCCACTGACCGAAGTGGGTCTTAATCATCACTTTGTCGCCCTCCTCTATTCCTTGGGGAAGGCCAAGTTCCTTGAGGACATGTTCCAGCTTGTCAAGCATGTTGTAGTACGGTTCGGCTTTTCTGTCAGTGAAGAATACTTTCGACTTTGCCATCTTTGGGGCCGATCGGATGGGTAAGTGAACTCCGTATTAAGAATTGAAGTATCGAGAACACTCCTGAACTCTCGGTCTCGGCTGAGCTTCCCCTATAAGAGACTCTCTGTCCAGTACCAAGCGCGAGACTGCTCGAGTAAGGTGAACAGGTTGAGCATTGTCGTGGCCGACAAAGTGGATGGGCAGAGAAGAATGCTCAATCCGAGAACAGTTGCGCTCATCGGAGCCAGCGAAA